>CAZCOL010000017.1:13885-33589 GCA_964500545.1 uncultured Ferruginibacter sp.
CGAGTTATATTTCATGGGTTATTACATTTGTGCGGGTATAAAGATAAAAAGCAGATCGAAAAAAAAATAATGACAAAAAAAGAAAACCATTATTTATCTAAATACTTCACTTAACTCAAACCGTTAGCTATCAGCTATTGTAATAAATACAATTTTCTGTTTCACGTGAAACAAAATTTTTAAATCAACCGTTTTTGTTTCACGTGAAACAGAACCAAACAAAAGAAATACAATTATTTATAGCTTAAAAACAAGTTCAGTATCTTTGCAAGAGTATGTTTCAGAATTATGATATTATAGTTGTGGGAGCGGGACACGCAGGTTGTGAGGCCGCTGCGGCAGCCGCCAATATGGGTAGCAGGGTATTGCTTGTTACCATGAATATGCAAACCATTGCCCAAATGAGCTGCAATCCTGCAATGGGAGGAATTGCAAAAGGACAAATTGTAAAAGAAATAGACGCCCTAGGTGGATATAGCGGTATAGTTACCAACAGAAGCATGATTCAATTTAGGATGCTCAATAGATCAAAGGGGCCTGCAATGTGGAGCCCCAGAGCACAAAGCGACCGAATGTTATTTGCTTCTATATGGAGAGAAATGTTAGAACAAACACCCAATCTTGATTTTTACCAGGATACCGTTCAACAATTAATAGTAAATAATGGAAGTGTAAAAGGTATTGTTACTGGATTAGGCCATCAAATATTTGCACGCTCAGTTGTATTAACGAACGGCACTTTCTTGAATGGAATCATTCATATTGGAGAAAAAAACTTTCAGGGAGGAAGGGTAGCAGAAAAAGCAGCTACAGGAATTACAGAACAATTGGTAGCTTTAGGATTTGAAAGCGATCGCTTAAAAACAGGCACACCACCCAGAATTGACGGAAGAAGCTTGGATTACTCAAAAATGGAAGAACAAAAAGGAGATGAAGAAATTACCGGCTTTAGTTATTTAGAAAAACCTACTTTAAAACCGCAAAATCAAAGAAGTTGTTATATTACCTACACCAGCAATGAGGTGCACGATATTTTAAAACAGGGATTTGAAAGCAGTCCAATGTTTCAGGGAAGAATACAGGGAACCGGACCAAGATATTGCCCTAGCATAGAAGATAAAATAAACAGGTTTGCTGAAAGGGACAGACATCAGCTTTTTGTGGAGCCGGAAGGGTGGAATACGGTTGAAATATATGTGAATGGCTTCTCCACCTCTTTATCAGAAGATATTCAATATCAAGCACTTAGAAAAGTTCCAGGTTTTGAAAACTGTAAAATGTTTCGACCCGGCTATGCCATTGAATACGACTACTTTCCGCCAACTCAATTAAGCTTCAGCTTAGAAACCAAGCTAATTAAAGGACTGTTTTTTGCAGGTCAAATTAATGGAACAACCGGATATGAAGAAGCAGCATGTCAGGGGCTAATGGCCGGAATCAATGCTCATCAAAAATCAAAAAATCTTGAACCCTTTGTTTTAAAAAGAAGCGAAGCTTATATAGGCGTATTAATAGACGACCTAATCAACAAAGGTACAGACGAGCCGTATAGAATGTTTACCAGCAGAGCTGAGTATAGAACCCTTTTAAGACAGGACAATGCCGACTTTAGATTAACGGAATTAAGTTATAAATTAGGGTTGGCTTCTCATGAGAGAATGGAAAAACTGAATAAGAAGAAAGAAAAAGTAGATATACTTAAAGAGCGCACCATTGTAAACAACATAGAGCCAGATGAGGTAAACGACTATTTAAAAAGCGTTTATTCATCACCGTTAGTTACAAAACAAAAAGTCGCACAAGTGTTATTGCGCCCGGGAGTTGATTTAAAGAGCATGATTAACGCCTCACCAAATCTGAATAAAATGCTTGGAGAATATGATAATGAAATTATTGAGCAAGCGGAAATTCAAATAAAATACGAAACGTATATCCAAAAGGAAAAGGAACTCGTGGAAAAAATGAATCAGCTTGAAAACTTATTGATACCGGATAATTTTAATTATGAAAAACTGGTGTCGCTAAGCAACGAAGCCAGACAAAAATTTATGAAAATACAACCAAGAACACTTGGCCAGGCATCTAGAATTTCAGGCGTTAATCCAAGCGACGTACAGATATTAATGGTATATATGGGCAGATAAAAAAGAAAAATGAAAAACAAAGAAGACGTATTTGCTGAAACTGAAAAATTTTTATCACAACAAAACATTTTTATTCAATCTGTTGATGATAAAAGACCTTGGGGTGGATTTTTCGTCGTTGATGAAAACTCAACGGAAAGATTTGTGGATTGTTTTTTTTCTACACTCGACAAGTCGACCATATTACACGGAAAGATCAGCCCTAAGATATTATTGGTTGAACCCCAAAAAAAATTAAGCTGGCAATATCATCACAGGCGCTCTGAAATTTGGAAATTGATTGATGGAGAGGCTGCCATAATAAGAAGTAAAACAGACAAAGAACAACCCCCACAAAATCTAATTAAAAACGAAATAATCACACTCGATAAAGGAGAGCGTCATAGGCTTGTTGGTTTAAACGATTGGGGTAAAATAGCAGAAATGTGGATTCATACAGATCCTGACAACCCAAGCGACGAGAACGACATTGTAAGATTAACGGATGATTTCGGCAGATAATAAAACTAAAAGAAATTCTAATTATCTTCACCACAACAAACTTGCTTTATGAAAAAAATATTGTTCCTGATCTTGTTTATTCCAGGATTTCTGTTTGCTCAAATCAATCAGAAAAAAAATGCCTTGAAAACAAATTTGTGTGGACTTGCCATCAACAACTATAACCTGACCTATGAAAGATCTCTAAGCAAAAGATTTTCTATTTCTTTTGGATATAGAAACATGCCCAAGGCAAATCTTCCCTATCTTAAGGAACTGCAAAAACAAATTAATCAGAAGGATGTGGATTTAAATATTTTCAAATTAGGAAACGTGGCCGCCACTACCGAGCTTCGCTTGTATCTTGGTAAAAAAAGAATGAAAGGCTTTTATTTTGCCCCCTATGGAAGATATGCAAACTTTAACCTCACCTTTCCAATCGAGTACCCCGATTCCGCCAACAACAAAGGAATATCACCTATTCAAATGGAAGGTAAAATAACTTCATACAGCGCAGGATTGATGATGGGTGTTCAATTCAATCTATCAAAAAGAATGGTGTTTGATTTTTGGATATTGGGAGGTCATTATGGAAAAAGCAGCGGTACGCTGACTGCATCCAACATTAGCCCAGAGTTGACTCCTGAGGACCAAACATCTCTTCAAAACAGTTTAAATGATTTGAAGAATCTGGGACCATTCTCATTCGAAGGAAAAGTTACGTCTTCTACCTCAGCAGAATTAAAAACAACAGGACCCTGGCTCGGATTAAGGTCATTGGGCCTAAGTATTGGTTTTAGATTTTAATAAAGGGAGTTGTTAAAACAACCCCCTTTACGGCTTCCGCTAGGATACATTATTTTTTCCACCCAATAGCAGCAGTTCATTAACTTGTATTTCGGTTACAAATCGCTTGTTGCCTTCTTTGTCGGTATAATCTTTTGTGACTAATTTACCGTCAATGGCAACCTCGGCACCTTTATTAAGGTATTTTTCCGCCACGTCGGCCAGCTTACCCCATGCTACGAGATTGTGCCATTGGGTTTCTTTTACTTTCTCTCCTTTGGAATTCGTATACATTTCGTTAGTCGCAACAGAAAACTTCACTAGCTTTTTTCCGGAATCGGTTGTTTTTATTTCCGGCTGTTTTCCAAGGTTACCAATTAATTGAACCTTGTTTCTTAATGAGTACATAAGGATGTTTTTTAAATGAATAATTAATATTTCAGTAAAAAAGAGGCGCCTTCATTTTTACACAACAAATCTCCCAACGAAATTTACCCATACCCAAATATTTTCGTTTATTGTTGAAAAAAAACATTTATAAACGTTTAAAAAAACGCATTAAAAATAAAATGCGGAATTATTTTTAACCTTAAAAATGCAAGAAACAATTCAACAGCCCAAACGGTGCAATTATTGTAATAAAGAAATAAGAGGAAGGTCGGATAAAAAATTCTGCAATGATTATTGCAGAAATATTTTTAATAATCAGCTACATGCTACAGATAACAATTTAATCAGAAAGGTCAACCATGCGCTGGGAAAAAACAGACGCATACTGGATGAGCTGTCCGGAAACTCAAAAATCATCAAAATCAAAAAAGAAGAACTCCTTTATTTGGGATTTAGATTTAATTATCAAACTCATTTTTATAAAGGTAAAACCGGAACCGATTTGTATGGGTGCTATGATTTTCTATATTTTACGATTCACGAAGAGTGGTGTGTCTTGTTTAGAAATTAAATTATGCTGAAAGTTTCAGCTCGTCTTGAATATATTGAACACTGTTTTTTGTATTCTTTTCTGATTCTGAATGGTCAACATCTTCGTTCTCTTGAAATATTCTTCGTAGAAAATAGTTTACTCAAACCGAACGCTACGTTGGTATAGCAACAGCTTTTAAACTCGTTGAAAAAACAATATAGCCGCACCGGCAGATACACACAAAAAAAGTATAATAAAGTTGGGTTAAAGTAAGACAATCAACGGCATCAAATATTTTTTTTCCGCTCTCTTAAACTGACAGAGTTTTCTTTAGTGCCTTTTATTAAACCTTTACAGGAGGGGGTGCCACATGAACATTCAAACGGCTCCATTGTATCATCCAAAAAAAGAGCATAATCCAGTGTAAGTTCCTCATCTTTTTTGATAAGCCTGCTGGCTACCACATCCAATCCAAAGTACTCTGTATTGGCTTCACAACTATGGTTTTGGGGTGCCCATTCTGCAGGATTTTCATCCCAAAGCAAAAACACTTCTTTGCTTAGTGGATAAGCATACTTTCTGAAATTTTCAAGTTCTTTAACGGTCCAATGGTCCCTTATATAGTTTAGCGTTGCGATTTTTTGAGAACGACCTTCTCCCTGAAAAACAACCTCGCCTTTTTCTATATCCTTGTTTGCGTAAATACCATAGCCGGAAATGGAATTGCCTTTCATGGTATATTTTTTCTGCTTTTTTTTATGCCTTTCTATACCCTCATCAATGATCATTTGCAAAAAATCTGCTTTGCTGATGTTGCTGTATTTTAGAATGTAGTCAGCAGATCCTTCATAGCCGTTTTCATAAAACACCGAGCAAGTAAAATTGATTTCAAGAAAAAAAAGTTCGCCCCTGTCATTCATTCTGAAATCCAGTCGAGCATAACCCGCGCCGCAAAAAGCAGAAAAAATTGCCGATGAAGCGTCCTTCAAACTTTCGGCTAGCGATTTATCGAATACCGGCACGTTTGCATTTGGGTGTAGTTCCGACGTTTTTAAAGAATAGGTTTTAAATGCATTACCAGAAGGAAAGTTATATTCAATCGGATCAAATACTATTTGACTTTTATTGTCTCTCGCATCGGCCACCAGTAGAACAGTGAATTCTCTGCCATCAATGTATTCTTCCACCAAAGCCTCGCCATACTCATCAATTATTGATGCAACTTTTTTTAAAAGGGCATCTTTGTCATTCACAAGTGAATATTGGTCGATGCCGAGACTATCTCCTGCAGCCGAAGGTTTTACAAACAAAGGATAACGTAAATGCATACACGAAGATTCCAGATTGTCAATTGCATTAATTATGGCAAATGGGGGCGTTTTAACGCCGGCGGTGTAAGCAACATATTTCATCAATTCTTTAGGCGGGTCATATAAAACAGAGGTGGGGCCGGTAAAGGGTAGATTTAAGGTTTCCAAAAAATAAACAACATCAATGGATGGAATCTCCCAATCCAAATAACCCTCGCACAGATTTATGAAAATGTCATAGTTTTTTTTAGATAGTGCCTTAAGCTGCTTATAGGTGGTAAGCTTATTTAAAAATACGTGGTCAACTTCGCTGTTTAATATTAATCCGGAAAGATTTCTTGCCGGATCATAAAGCCGATAATCAACGGTCGATGTGGAATAGTCCGGCTGTAAAACACAAATTTTGAGTTTTTTGTTGTTAGACATTTTTAAAAGATGCTTTAAAAAACTATAAGATTTTTTTTAATTGACCCCTGGTAAGGCCATCAACAATAATTTCTTCAACAAGAGAGGAAAATGACCTGTCTGAAAATTTCAATATCGCCCCAATGGATGTGAAGTTTTCATCCTCGCTTAACCCACATTGAGCGTTCACCTCCAAAACAAATATTTTTTTTGTTGTGCGGCATCTTCTTAAATCTACCCTCCCGTAACCCATACCTTTATTTGAAACAAAAGCCTCCCAAGATATTTTTTTTAAGGAATCCAATAATCCAACTTCCGGGATGGCATATTCATAAAAGTTTTCGTCTCCGGGCATTGAAGATTCTGTTTCATAAATTTCCCAAAGCCTGTCAAAGGATAAAAACTTTTCTTTCTCCGATAATGATGGATGAAATACCCTTTCAACCGGCATATAAATATTTGCATCTGTCGGACGGTTGTAAGAACCACTAATAAAAACAGTGTATTCCTCACCTTCAATAAATGCTTCGGCTATTAAGCCATCTGAAGTGAGGTTCCAGCCTCTGTAACCTTTAAATAAATCTTCTAAAACTTCTTCCAGTTCTTCTTTTGTTTCTACTACATTTTTTACACCAACCCCCATGCTTCCACCCGAAACAGCCGGCTTAATGATAATAGTAGTTCCAATTTTGTCAAGTATTTCCTGGGCATTAATTTTCGGTGATTGAATTGGCACCCACCTTGCATTTGGAACAAGGCTATCATCGAAGGCTTTTTTCATCGGAGTCTTTGATGTGGTGATTGAATAAAAATACTCATCGGCACCCGTAAATATAAGTTGATGTTCTTCAAGAGCTTTAATAACGGATATTCCGGGTGTTTTGTTTGTTTCATCTCCATCACAAAGGTTTAAAACAATTGGAAAAAATTTCTCTTCTTTTTTTTCAAGTGAAATCATACGAAGTACCGCTTTAAAATTTCCCATTGTTACCGGCTGCCATTTCCACACCAACCCCAATTCATTAAAAGCCCTGGTATATTCTTCAATACTTTGGGAGAAATCATAATAGTAATCAATGTTTTCATCGCTCGATGCTATATAGGGAGCCAAAACCCATATTTTTATTTTTCCTTTATCCGGAATTGAAGGGTTGGCAGATAGAAAATTTTGCAGCAGAGACATAAAAATATTTAAATGGACAAGGTTTTTTTAATAAAAGAATTTAATCGATATTTATTTAAAATACCCTTATCAATAAACATCGCCCCCTTTATTTCCTTTAAACAGGCTTCGGATCTGCAATTACATAAAAATGGCTGCGACATGTTTAACTCGGTAGAAGGATAAAAAAAACACAACTCTTCGTTTTTACTAATGTTTTTTATTGCAATCAGGCGCATCTTGTCGGTATCAAAAAATACATTCGGATCACAACTATGATTGGTGTATTGTAGAAAATCAGGAAACAAAGAAATGTGTTGTTTTAAAGAAATCTGAATGGTGAGGTAATTGGGTTGTGTGTGGATTTCCTTTTCAGAAAAAAAACAGATTGCTTCTCCTTCTTTGAATGACCTGAGTGAAAACAAGGCATGTTGTTGTGTTTTTTTATTGAACAACACGCTCACAAATTCATGAGTACTTATTTCCTTGAAGGTGGAATAAAAATAAGAAGGATCAGGCATGAAGAAGGTTTGGCATATCTCTCTAAAGATACAATAAACCAATAAAAAACAACATCGCCTATATTTTTTTACAAAGCGTTGAAATTAGCTCGCTGTGTTCCGGATACTCGTTATTCAGCATTTCGCCATCAGCCATTTCAAAATCATTGAAATCAAAACCGGGCGATACAGTACACCCTACAAAGGAGTATTGGCTTTCGGGAGCCGGAATGCTTGCAAACCAGCAGTTTGCGGGAACTACATATTGAAAAACCTCTCCTTTATTAATATTGGAACCGAGTCTGATTGTTTCTAAGTTTCCATTGGGAAAAATAATATACACCAACAAACAGCCGCCGGAATAAAAATGCCAGCATTCATCGCTTTTTATTCTGTGAAATGCAGAAAAGCTGCCTTGTTCCAATAAAAAATAAATGGCAGTAGAAAAGCTTCTTGCTCCATTAAATCTCTCAGGCAAGGCACTGTGGTCTATAAACTCAGCGCTTTTGTATGTTTCGCAATACCATCCGCCTTCGGGATGGGGCAATAGGTTAAAATGTTGAATAAGTTCCGCAGGACTCATTTCGGCATTATAAATTATCGTATTGATAAATAGGATCTAATTCAAATCCGGGACTCATCTCACAGACGGGCTTGATTATTCCATCTGCTAAACCATAAACCCAACCATGTAAATGCGGCCTTTGCTCATATTTCCAGGCCTTTTGAATGATAGAAGTTTTAGCGAGATTCATGATTTGTTCCTGTACATTCAGTTCTATAAGCTTGTTAACTTTTTCATCATTACTTTTTAGCTGATCAATTTCTTGCTGATGGAATCTGTAAACATCTTTAATGTTTCTGAGCCATTTGTTTATGATGCCCAAGGAATGGTTTCCCAATGCCGCTTTTACTCCGCCGCAACCATAATGCCCACAAACAATAATGTGTTTTACTTTAAGCACCTGAACAGCGTACTCAAGTACGCTTAACAGGTTAATATCAGTATGAACAACCATATTGGCGATGTTTCTGTGAACAAAGATTTCGCCGGGTTGTGTTCCTGTAATTTTATCAGCAGGAACCCGACTGTCACTACAACCTATCCATAAAAACTCTGGAGTTTGAATATGAGATAACCTTGAAAAAAATTCAGGGTCCTTTTTAATTTCTTCAGACGCCCAACTTTTGTTTTTTTCTAATAATTTTTCGTAAGCTTTAATCATAACAATATTTAATTTTTAAGGATTGCTTTTAAATATTCATTCCACCACAGGCACTTATTGTTTGTCCGGTGATATAATTTCCCATATCGCTTCCTAAAAAAAGACAAACATTCGCAATATCTTCAGCACTTGCAAATCTCCCAAGAGGAATCAAGGATTTGTATTTATCTGCGCTGTCGCCTTCTTTCAGATAGCTCGTCATGTCTGTTTCAACAAAACCAGGAGCGATGGCATTGCATCGAATGTTTCTACTACCAAGTTCTTTGGCTACACTTTTTGTAAATCCAATTACCCCCGCTTTGCTTGCAGCATAACTAGCTTGACCCGCATTGCCCATTTCTCCGATTACGCTGCTCATATTGATGATGCTACCCTGCTTTGCTTTCATCATGGGCTTAATCACCTGCTTTGTCATATTAAATACACTGTTCAAATTCACCTGAATGACTTCGTTCCATTGTTCGGGGGTCATTCTTAAAAGCAGATTGTCTTTAGAGATACCGGCATTGTTGACACAAACATCTATTTGCCCAAAAGTTATCAGCACATCATTGATCAGAGTTTCGCATGCAACGTAATCGGCGGCATTGCTTTGGTATGCTTTTGCTTTAACGCCCAGCTTTTCAATTTTATTTACCAGAGCATTTGCTTTTTCTTTACTGTTGTCGCTAATATAAGTAAGAGCAATATTTGCTCCGTGTTCCGCAAACTTTAAGGCTACGGCTTCACCAATTCCTCTTGCAGCACCGGTAACAACCGCTGTTTTTCCATCCAACAACTTCATGAGTAATAATTTTTAAAAATGAAGATTCAATAATTAGAATACAAAAGTAGTCAGGACAAACAGATTAAACAATAAAACCATCAACTATTAATTTCAGTAAGAATTTCTTCCACTATTTTCCGTTCATTGCTTAGTCTTGGTATTTTATGTTGACCGCCCACCTGTTCTTTTTTTTGCAACCACCTGGAAAATGTTCCTTTTGGCAGAGATAAAATCTTTGGAGGGCCGAGTGCTATATCTTTAAATCTTTTTGCCTCATAATCACTATTGATATTTTTAAGCGCTTCATCCAACTCGTTGGAAAACGCTTCAATGGATGCGGGTTTTTTTTCAAATTCAATCAGCCATTCATGTGCACCATTTCTGTGTTCTGAAAAATAAACAGGCGCAGCCGTATAATCCAAAACAGTTGCATTTGTTTTTTGTGCGGCAATTGCTATGGCTTTGTCAGCGTTATCAACAATTACTTCTTCGCCAAAAGCATTAATATAATGCTTCAGTCTGCCTGTAACTTTAATGCGG
This sequence comes from uncultured Ferruginibacter sp., assembly GCA_964500545.1. Taxonomy (GTDB): domain Bacteria; phylum Bacteroidota; class Bacteroidia; order Chitinophagales; family Chitinophagaceae; genus Ferruginibacter. The sequence goes on from CAZCOL010000017.1 coordinate 24,127, forward strand.
TATGGATTTAAATGAGTAAACAAAATAGTATCCCCTACTAAATATCTCCAAAGTCCGCCGGTTGTACTGATAATCAATGCATAGTTTTTATTGATTGATACATCATTCAGTCCTACCGTTGCCGGATAGCGCTTGCCGTATTCTTCTACGGGCATAAATTCGTAAAAAACCCCGTGCTCTGTAAACAGCGTCATTCCTTCATCTTCAGGACTCTCCTGTCCGGCAAAAAATCCCTCGCTGGCGTTGTATATTTCAAGATAGTTAATGGGCTTGCCAATTATTTTCTGGAAATGCTCACGGTAAGGAATAAACGAAACGCCCCCGTTAATATACAACTCCAAATTTGGCCAAACTTCACGGATAGAGGATTTGCCTGTTATTTCCAGAATTCTTTTTAAAAGAATGAGGGTCCACGTTGGTACTCCAGCAATGGAAGTTACGTTTTCGTTTGCCGTGGATTGAGCAAGTTTTTCAATTTTTTGTTCCCAGTCATCCATAAGAGCCACACTAAGTTCCGGAGTTCGAAGCCATTGCCCCCAAAACGGTGTATTTTGCATCAAAACAGCACTGAGGTCGCCGTATTGTATTTCATCATTGATTGCATTGATTTGATGGGAGCCGCCAACGACCAATCCTTTTCCGGTTAATAAATCGCTGGAAGGAAAGTTCTTGTAATAATTTGAAAGAACATCCTTGCTTGCCTTAAAATGATTTTCTTTCAGGCTGTCTTCGCTTATGGGAATAAATTTACTCTTGTTGCCCGAAGTGCCGCTGCTTTTAGCAAACCACTTTACCGGCGTGTTCCAAAGCACGTTGTCTTCGCCATTCAGCATTCTCTCAATATAAGGAAACAATTGTTCATATTCGTGAACAGGAACGCTTCGCTTAAATTCTTTAACGGAAAAAAGATTAGAAAACTGATATTGTTTACCAAAAGAGGTGTATTGGGCCGAGGTTATAAGGCTTTGCAACACGTCTCTTTGTGCCTCCATTGGATGATCGGTCCAGTTTTTAATGCGCCACAAACGCATTCTGGCCAATGCAGAGATGGTAGAGGAAAGCAACTTCATTTATGGAAAGATAGAAAAAATATTTATAAAAAGACCTGAGTTTGATTATTGTCTTGCAGCCTGTTCGTGCAAATAATCTTTTCTCTTCAATTCAAAATTTCTCCCAAGGTACAATCTTCTGACCTGTTCGTCACCAGCCAACTCTTCCGCAGATCCGTGCTTGTAAATTTTACCGTCAATTAACAGGTATGCACGATCACAAATAGAGAGCGTTTCATTTACATTATGGTCGGTGATTAAAATTCCTATGTTTTTGTATTTAAGTTTGGCAATGATTTCCTGAATATCCTCCACAGCAATAGGGTCCACACCGGCAAATGGTTCATCCAGTAAAATAAACTTAGGGTCCACCGCCAAAGCCCTTGCAATCTCGGTTCTTCTTCTTTCCCCGCCGCTTAGTGTATCACCGTTGTTTTTTCTGACATGTTGTAGGCGAAATTCATTGATCAGCGACTCGAGTTTAATTTCTCTGGCTGTCCTGTCCAGTCTAGTCATTTCCAACACAGCTTTGATGTTATCCTCCACACTTAGCTTTCTGAAAACGCTGGCTTCCTGAGGAAGGTAACCAATACCCATCTGAGCTCTTTTATACATAGGCGTTTGGGTGATATCCTGTTCATTTAAAAAAACCTTTCCCTCATCAGGTTTTACCAATCCCACTACCTGATAAAAGGAAGTGGTTTTACCGGCACCATTTGGGCCAAGCAGTCCAACTATTTCACCCTGACTTACTTCAAATGAAACCTTGTTCACTACGGTTCTGCTTCCATAGCGTTTAACAAGATTATCTGTATGAATAGTGAGCTGGCTCATTAGAATTTTTACAAAAATAACTCAAGTTGAGCAGCCTATATAAAATATATTCAAATCTTTTGAGCGAATAAGGAATTGTCAACAAACAAAGTTTGACAAAAAACTATTTGGCAGTATCTTTAATTTTCGTTTGATACCGAGCAATTCAATATAAACAACACCCTGTAGAAAAACAGAAAAATGCCGCAATGAAAGTAATAGACCACATCAATCAATCGGACAAACCATTGATATCCTTTGAAATCTTACCCCCACTCAAGGGAAAGGGAATACAATCACTATATGACCATTTGAACCCGTTGATGGAACACAACCCAGCATTTATTAACGTCACCTATCACAGAAGTGAGCATATTTTTAAAAAAAAATCAGACGGCTCTTTTGAAAAGGTGGTGGTAAGAAAAAGGCCTGGCACAGAATCCATTTGTGCTGCCATCATGAATAAATACAATGTAGATACGGTGCCACATTTGATTTGCGGAGGATTTGGCGTAAATGAAACAGAGGATGCGTTGATAAATCTCAATTATTTGGGGATAGACAATGTGCTTGTTTTAAGGGGAGATGCCGCAAAAAATGAATCCACATTTGAGCCGGAACCCGGTGGACATAAATATGCAATTGATTTACTGAAGCAAGTTGTGAATCTGAACGAGGGCGTATATCTCGAAGAGAATTTAAAAAACACCTCCAAGACAAAGTTTTGCATAGGAGTAGCCGGTTATCCTGAAAAGCATTTTGAAGCGCCCAATATGGAAAGCGATTTGAAACATTTAAAAGCGAAAGTGGATGCCGGTGCCGACTATATTATCACTCAGATGTTTTTCGACAACAGCAAATATTTCGGCTTTGTAAAATCTTGCAGAGAAATTGGAATAATGGTACCGATTATTCCCGGCCTTAAGCCTATATACTCAAAAAAACAACTGACTATTTTGCCGAAAACATTTCACATTGACCTACCAACCCCCCTATCGGAAGCTGTTGCCGCCTGCAAAACAGATGCCGATGTTGAAAAAATTGGACAAGAGTGGCTGTTGCACCAATCAAAAGAACTGAAAGAATCCGGCGTACCAGTATTGCATTATTATACCCTTGGAAGGCCGCATGTTGTTGCCAATGTGGTTAAGAATCTTATGTAAAAACATGCACAAGACCAAAATATTTATATTAATAAAATAATATAAAAACGCTTTCTAAAGGAATTTGTGGGCAATAAAATGAACCTAAATGCGTTTTATTAGGGAAAAACGCACAAAATGAACAATTCACATTGTACGCAGGAGGTTATTGTCAACTTCAAAACAGGATTTGTAACTCGCAGAAACCAGCCTTTTAATGATTCTGATAATTTACCCAGTTCATCTTTCAAGGAGGCCTGCTGGGACAATCGTTTGCCCGAAATGTTGCCTGAGCTTTTTAAGGACTTTGAAGAATTAGCTGATTTATACACATGGCAAATCAGAAACAAACCCCATTTTTTAATTTTGGAAATGTCAAACAACCCATCCATGATTGATTTTGAAAAATCAATTGACCCAAATATTTTTCTTGCTCTTTCCTGCTTAAATTAATCATTCTGTATTAGAATGAGCTCATAAAAGAAAATAGCATCAAACATAAAACTCAAATCTATTGTTTGGTATTCTCTGCTATTATTTTTTATACTAGTCTACCCAATAAATAGGCGGATTAATAATCCATCTTTTTAGTTTATTTTAATATCTTTAATTGTAATTTTTAAAAAAACAATTCAAGAAAAAATGGACTCACAAAAAGTAGACATGTTTATTCTGTCAAATGGAAAATTCTTCGAAAGTCATCAGATCAATATGATCAGAGAAAGACTTTTGGCAATAGACGATTCAAAATGGGCCGCTATTTCCACCATCCAGTTCAAAGATCCCACAACGTCGTTGATAGTTTCAATATTGGCGGGAAGTCTTGGAATAGACAGGTTTATCATTGGAGACACCGGGTTGGGTGTGGGTAAACTACTTACCTGTGGAGGATTCGGTATATGGACAATCGTTGACTGGTTTCAGATACAGAAAGCGACCAGAGAAAAGAACGTTGAAAAAATACAACAGTTTTTGTATTGATGATTACTAATACAAACAAACTATATTCAATAATATTCACCGGTTGTATAGCTGGTGTGGCTTGGTTGTGGTTAAACGTTTTCCAGAACATTGCCGTTGAAAATGGCGCAGGTATTTGTTTATTTAAAAAAGCAACGCACATACCCTGTCCTTCATGTGGCTCCACAAGGTCCGTACTGTTGTTTATAAACGGTAAATTCATAGAAGCATTTTTTATGAATCCAACAGGAATCTTACTTGCTGCATTTTTGCTGATAGTTCCAGTATGGATTTTGTGGGATTGGATGAAAAACAGAAAATCTTTTCTGCATCTTTATATGAAAGCGGAAAGTTATCTCCAAAAACCCAAATACGCAATTCCGCTTATTTTGTTTGTTATAATCAACTGGATTTGGAATATAAAAAAGGGGTTATGATTCAATCAAAAAATTTCTTTTACAGCCCGGGAGAACATGAGGCAGAATCGGCTTCGGGAAGCTATCTGATGTCTTTAATTGCCATAATTGTTGGGGCGCCCCTTCCAATATTGAATCTTCTGGCAACAGTTATATTTTATTTAAACAATCGAAAATCAACTTATTTTGTCCGTTGGCATTGTACGCAGGCCCTGCTCTCGCAGTTATCCATGCTATTTGTAAACAGTGTTGGTTTTTGGTGGACCATCTCAATCATCTTTACCAAAGAAACAATTTCCGATAAGTATGTTGCTTATATGATTGCCCTGGTTGTTTTTAATTTGATTGAGTTTATAGCAACTCTTTATACGGCGATTCAAACGAGAAAGGGTATTCACATAGAGTGGTGGTTTTATGGGGGCCTTACAAATATTATTTGCAAAGAATCTAAACAACAAGCATATCCAAAACCATAAAAATGAAAAAAGTTATTTTTCAGGGAATAATAATGATTGCTTTTTTTGTCGGATCATGGTTTTTGTTATCAAAAGTTAATTGGACCGGCACCTTTAAACTGCAAGAAAAAACAGACAACATTGAAAAAAAATTAGGAGAAGTTTTTTGGGATGTTTTTAAAAATACAGGTAAAGAGATCAAGGATAAAAAAGTAGTCAACACCATTGACAGCATCGTAAAAAATATTTGTAAAGCAAACAGCATTACCAACCAAAAAATAAAGCTGCACATTTTAGATAAAGATGAAATAAATGCCTTTGCTTTACCTGATGGACACCTGGTTGTATATAGTGGATTAATTTCCAGAACAGCAAATCAGGAAGAACTTGCAGGAGTTGTCGGACATGAATTAGCGCACATTGAACTTAATCATGTAATGAAAAAACTGATACAGGAAATTGGGTTTTCGGTATTGACATCTATGGCCGGAGAAGGTGGCGGATCAAAAGTAATAAAGGAGGCCGCCAAGTTATTATCTTCTACTGCTTATGACAGAAAACTAGAAAAAGATGCCGATATCAAAGCGGTTGATTTCTTAAATGAAGCAAATATCAACCCCGTTCCTTTTTCAGACTTTCTTTATAAAATGTCCGAGAAAGAAACAGAAACAATTCAAAAGCTATCCTGGATCAGCACTCACCCCGATTCAAAAGAAAGAGCGGCATATGTTTTGGAGTATTGTAAAAACAAAAAGAAGAAATACCAAAAAGTGGTTACTTCGGAAAGCTGGGAAAAAATGAAGGAAACAATAGTTATTGACTAAGGCCTATTGTATTTTTATTTTAAATAAAGTACCATAATTAGCATATTCTACATTTAATTAAGCCCATCGATACTTAATGATAAAAAATCTAGCCGGGTTTAGCAGGATTTTTAAATAAGATGATTCCATATGAAGTCGCATCAATCATCTGATACCCCTGAACCAACAACTTGTTTGTAGGTTCACCCATTAGCCTTGCATCCATTACAATGTAATCAAGATTAGGGGTTGTTTGAAAGTTGTTTCCGGAAAGGTTGGTGATTTTACCAACAAAATAATATTTATTTTTCCATTTTCTGTTGTTCCACATATAGGGGAATACTCCTGCATCGTTCCTGCAAATAAATCCAATATTTAAGCCACCTGCCTCAAAGCGACTGTTAAATTGGCGGTAATTATAGATTTTATTTTTATTGGCAGGCAGCACATCATAATAGGATCTATTGAAAACATTTTCTTTGAAAGTGCGGGAAATTTTTCCGTAAGGTAAAACCGGTCTTTGATTATTGAAAAACACAGCAAAACAACTTCCAAAAAAAGTCACGTGGAGCCAAATACGATAAAAAGAAGAATTTTTAATTACAAATAAATTAGACAAGGAAAGTAAAATAAAAGCCGGAATCAATAGCCGCGTGTGCCATATCTGCCACTTAAGCATAGCAGAAAAAACTATAAAGGTCAATACAAAAAGAAAAGTTCCGTAAAGCCATAAAGGAAAGTTGCTTTTTTTATACTCAAAAAATGCAATCAAAAAAACGAATAAAGAAGTAATAAACAGTATAAAATTTGGAACAGTGTCCTCTTCAAAATAATTTTTAATTTTCATTTCAGGGGTAGAATATTTAAAACCGGCAAAATTCAATGCCGGATCATCAACAGAAGAAAGATTAAGCGTATGGTGGATTTTTTGAACGATTTCGTAAACGGGAAAAAAATAAAAAGGAGGACAATACTGAACAGAAAGATTTTTTAATGAATTTGAAACAACAGATTTTACTGTGACTGATTCACTCTGATAAAACACTTTTTCTTTTTCATCCTGACAAAAAATATTTCCGGACAAAGAAATGTTTCTGTAATAAAAAGGCAATAACAATACTAAAGCAATCCCAATGGCAGCCAACAATCTTTTAAAATTATCTCCAATCGCCAGCTTTTTAATCAACTTTCCGTTAAATAATAAAATCAACAAAAACCCCGCTGAAATAGACGTTAAAAAGATATAAGAGGTTCCCTTGGTAAGAATCGACAAAGCAACACTAGAAATAAAAATAAAAATATTAAGCCTTCCTTCTTTAATAAACAAAACCCAGCAATAGACATAGTTAAGAATAAAAAAAGTAATTACTAAATCATTTTTTGTGTTACTTGCTTCCAGTACTGCAGAACTAACAGAAAGCACTGCAATAGCAACATCTGTAAAAAGTATAGTGCCTTTCAAAAACAACAAACGAAGAATAAGAAACCCAACGTTGATTGAAAATATCAGAAAAAACAACTGCTGAAGGTTCAATAGGCTTAAAGACCCATAAGTAGAATAAATCCACGTCAACTGAACTTCAGAAAGAATAGGCTGATAAATTTGCCTGAAAATATGTGTTGGGTAATGATATAAATTGTGGTTTTGAAGCCAGATAACCATTCTTGGTAGATGATAGGTATTAGAATCCCAGTTATTAGGTGCATATAAAAGGGCCGATGCGCCAATTCCACAAAGCAATACTAAAACATAAAATTGAGTGATTGTTGGGGTTTTAAAAATCTGCTTAAAAAATCGGTTTACTTTTTCTTTTTCAATCCATAAATGATACAAAAAATAAATCCCCACCCCACATGAAACAAACCTCAAAATATTTATAGAGAACCACCCCCCAACACTCAGCGCCTCGGATAAAATATACGTTATTAGGGAAAAGCCAAGAACAAAATTATTGACGCTTACTAATCTTTGTTCATTTTTAATCAAACAAGAGATTAATCCTAGCAATAAAACAAAAAGGTATAACATTAGAGTGTATTAAATGTGTTATTTGCTTTATTAATAAAAAGCTGCATCAAAAAAATGATATTTTCGAATTTTCAAAAACCAGGATAAAAATAATCGTTTTATTTAAAAAAATTTGTACTAAATGGCGTAGAGAAAGGTTTTCGTTGAATTGAAAAATGCCGGCAAACCTATTCTCGCTGTAATTATCATTTGTAACTTAGCATTACATTAATTGTGAAAATTCAAAAAACGATGACCTTAAATATCGAAACGCCGGCTTTATTGTTTTCCGCAACAACTTTGATTCTATTAGCTTACACGAACAGGTTCCTTACCATCGCCCAATTAATCCGGTCTTTAAAGAAAACATATAAAAAAGAAGAAAACAAAAACATACTCCTGGAGATAAAAAACCTTAACCTTCGGCTTACGCTCATACGCTATATGCAATTGATGGGCGTATTATGTCTTTTCCTATCTGTATTGGCAATGTTATTGTTGTTTTTGGAAAACCACATAGTTGCAATTTATCTTTTTGCATGTAGCATTTTTGCGTTGTTGATTTCTCTTGGGATTTCTTTTTGGGAAATCAGTATATCGGTAAATGCGCTAAAGTTACACCTGAGAGATTTGAAGGAAGAAGAGTAGTATAAGCAGACTCAAAAAAAGGCGAATTGAAAACCCCTGTATAGAAAACGAATACAATATGTTAAAAAAGCTGATGAACCGATCGTTAAATCAAATTAATTCCACCCCGTCCTTTAAAATAATTTAATTTTGCGAGCTATTCTTATAAATTACCTTAATGAAAAAATTTTTTTTCTTATCCCTGCTCTTTCTTTTTTCTGTTTCTATATCTGCTCAAGTAAAATCTACTCATAAAATTACCGGTAAGGTTATAAGTGCGGAAACCAATTCTCCATTAGAGTATTCAACAATTTCCATTTTTCTTTCCGATGAAAAAAAACCATTTACCGGGTGTACCAGTGATAAATCCGGTAATTTTTTATTAAAAGAAATTCCTACTGGTATTTACACAGTTTTAATTGAGAATATTGGATATAAGCCATTTAGCGTAAAGGATGTTTCTGTGAACGAATCAACAAATACGGTTAATCTTAAAACCATTTCTCTTTCTGTACTAAACTCAGAAATGTCAGGAGTAACTGTGGTTTCCAGATCAAAGCTGATTGACAATAAAATTGATAAATTGGTTTTTAATGCTGAAAAAGACATTACCGCCCAATCGGGTGATGCAACTGATCTCTTAAAAAAAATCCCGCAGGTGTCCGTTGATGTTGATGGCAACGTTCAGCTGGCCGGAAACGGAGGCATTCGATTTTTAATCAACGGGAAGCCATCCTCAGCATTTGGAAGCAATATGGCCAACGTTTTACAATCTATTCCTGCGGGCCAAATCAAAAGCATTGAAGTGATTACCAGTCCCGGGGCAAAATATGATGCAGACGGCATGGGCGGTATTATTAACATAATTATGAAGTCCAGCACCTCCAAAGGTTATAGCGGAAGCATCTCTGCAACAGCCGGCACCAGAATGGAAAACACCGCACTAAATTTTGGATTAAGAAAAAAGAAAATTGGCTACAATGTTTTTTTCAGTGGCAACAAAAAAATCAGAGCCACCAATTTAATTTACAACAATCGAGTTACTTATACCGACACCACCATAAATAAACTTTCCCAATATTCAGAAAACGATTACGAAAGACACGGTTTTCAATCGGGAATCGGCATGGAATACTCTCCGAATAAAAACAATACCCTTTCGGCAAATATAAACTTCAATAATTTTGGAA
>CAZCOL010000018.1:0-6861 GCA_964500545.1 uncultured Ferruginibacter sp.
TTTACTTTTTACTTTTTACTTTTTACTTTTTACTTTTTACTTTTTACTTTTTACTATTAGACATCCCGTTATTAATTTTTGTTGCCTTAAGCAACTAATTATTTTTTAGTTATTTCATATCTAATCTAATTCCGGCTTTCATTCCAATGGTATGGTATTTTTGTTTGAATTCAGATGCATCCTGATTCATTTCTGATAAATTATACCTGAAATAGGGTTCTGCCAACAATTTCAATCGTTCTGTTAAATTATAATATACAGAAATTCCTCCCGTACAACCCATGCCTATATTGCCTTTTAGCTTATACCTTTTTTCAAGGGCAGATTCATTGATACCAATCGGCTGAAAGTTTTTGTCTAAAACATCTCCCTTGTATGTGCTGAAGAGATTGAATATAAGTCCTCCATTGAAACCCAGACTCCAATTGTTAAATGATTTCTCATAACCAATTGTAATTGGAAAATCTATATTTCGGTATTGGTTATGTGTAATCTTGTATCGGGTGCTGATGGTTTGATAACTTCCGATAGTATCGCCCGATGCATTGGTTTCATATACTGTTTGAATGATATTACCTTGGGTAAATTTGAATTTTTCAATAATTTGACTATAGTTTATCCCGCCTCTTATGGTTATTCCACTTTTAAATAATTTGGTAAGCCTGATTCCAAAACTGAATGCGGAGTTTATCGTATTGCCTTCTTTTCTTTTTTGTAAATAAATGGAATTGGCTGTATCACTGAATTGCCTGTTGACAATATCTGCAGCGGTATAAAAATCAGTATAAAACCTGGTTGAATTACCATTGAATGTTGGACATGGAATATTGTAACCATGCTTGGAAATGACTTTATAGGCAGTTTTTTTTGTGGAAAAAAGTTCTAATAATTCCACTGAATATATTCTAGGTGTTAAAATTGATTCTTTGGAAAAATCCTTAACAACTTTACCAACAGACTCCTCATCGTTTGAATTTTCAACATAATGACCTGACTCTTGCAACATCAGTTGATTTTGGGCGAAATGATTTATTGTTTTTACTTTTTTGTTGCTTCGTTTATTGGTTGCCGTTAGTAAATTGTGATTTTTTTGAATTTCTTTTGCGTCAGCAGTTCCAACAGTCAGATCAATGCCCGGACTAACGGCATTGATCATAACATTTGTTGAATTTGGTTTGCTTGTATATTTGGATTTTAAAACGGGGTCTTTTGAAAGTGCACTGACAGTTAAAGGTTTGTTTTCTTTTTTAACTTCGGCAACACGATAATTACTATTTGAGAGTGGATTAATTGCAACAGTAAAAGCTGATTTACCTGCAATCAAGTAAGCATAATACCCACCAATAAAAAAAACTGTTGTCAGCATCAGAAAAAAAACATGCTTTGAAAAAAACCAAACAAAAAATGGTTTTCTTCTGTTCGTTTCTTTGCTAATCCTGTTCCACAAATCAACAGGCACACCGGCCTCATGATTAGCCAGTTTTTCTTTTACGTACTCATCAAATGAATTTTTTATATTCATACAGCTACTCGTTGCAATTGTAAAATTTGTTTTTGAAGCATTGTCCTAGCTTTTGCAAGCTGGCTTCTGCTGGTTCCGGAATTAATATTGAGCATTTTAGCAATTTCCTCATGCTTATACCCTTCCATCACATATAAATTAAAAACCAAACGATACCCATCCGGCAAATCGTTGATCAGTTTCAAAAGGTCTTTTTCAGAAAGATGTGAATATGCAGAAACATCATTTGAGTTAAATTCCTCACACTCGGCAATATCCTGATTAAACTTTTCCGCAGAATATCGCAGAACAGAATATTTTTTCAATGCCGTGTTCACAACAATCTTTCTGATCCATCCTTCAAAAGAACCTTCGTGCCTGAACTGTTCAATCTTTTCAAATATTTTTATAAACGCCTCCTGTAAAATATCTTCAGCATCAGATTTATTCCGAGCATATCGTTGACTCACACCCATCATTTTACGGGCATGAAAATCAAAAACAGCCTTTTGACAGACGGGATCACGACGAATACAACCTTGTATCAATTCGTTCTGTGTCAAATTATAATTCTGTTTGATATTTTCGTTAGTTTGATTCTTCAAATCACTTAATTGTTGCCTGAAATTTCTATTTTATTACGATTGTATATAAAATCATATATAATTTCGATTGTTTATTTAAGTTTCAATACTCTCATCGGTTGCTTATAATAATCAAAGGTAGGTTTTAGCCCTCTTTATTCAGTTAACTGCAGAAAAGGAATTGTTAATTCATTAAACTGATTTTATAAAATCTCATAAAAATCAAACCTCGGCATTTTTTTTGTCGATGTAATTCTTAAATAATAAAAACGATAATAAACCCGTTTTTAAATAATCCATTTATCCTCCAAAAAATGAAAAAACTACTCTTTGTAATTTTATTTTATTCAAACCTTCTTTCGGCTCAGGATAAATTTAAAGACGATATCGAAAAAGGAAAAATAAATAATAAAAATCGAACAGTTCTTAAAAACAAATTAACTAAATCAGCTTTTTCAATTAGAAAAAATATACAACCGGACAATTTTAATAAACGACAAAATATAAATGATTGCCCTGATAACATTGGTTTTGAAAATGGAGATTTTTCTTTTTGGCAAACGAATATTGGTTCTGTTGATACAATAATATTGTTAAACGATACAATTAATTTTGTAAATCTGCCAAACAACACATGGCTTAATGGAGTCAACACTCCCAGTCCGCCTCAAAGACAACAGTTGCAGGACAGAAATGTTGGGGGCTTGGATTATTATGGTCAGTTCCCGATAAATCCACCAAATGGCAGAGGCGGAAGATATGCTGTAAAGTTAGGGAGTGATGAAGATGCTATTGGATCAAATCGACCAAATAAAAAAGCAGAGTCTGTAAGGTATGTAATCAATGTACCCAATCCTTCCAGCAATTTTTCCATTACTTTTTCTTATGCAGTTGTCCTCGAAAATCCCGACGGCAGCAATGGAGGCAATCCGCATGCTAAATTCCAGCAACCAAGATTTAAAGCTGTATTGTACAACGCTTCAAATGGCACACCTGTACCTTGCGCAAGTTTTGATTTTTTTGCTGACAGAAACCTACCGGGATTTTTTGAATCTGCTCACTCTTACGAACATAGTACAGATGCTTCTGTACAATGTAAAAACTGGACTGATGTATTTGTAAACCTGGACAGGTATGCAGGACAAACCATGTATTTGGAATTTACGACAGCTGATTGTACCAAGGGCGGGCATTTTGGTTATGCATATGTTGATGTGGTGGAATGTGGCCTTTCTTCAACCTCTCAATATGATTGCCTTACCGGAAATGCTGTTTTTACAGGACCTCCGGGGTTTCAAAATTATGAATGGTATAATAGCAATTATACGTTAGCGTTAGGTAATACTCAAAACATATCTGTCAGCAATGCTATTCCTGATTCCAACTACTGGTGTATAGTAACACCGTTTAATGTTACGGGATGTGTTGGTTGCATTTGTAAAGACACCATTGGGGTAAAAGCTTCTGTATTTTTACCATTCGCAGATGCAGGAAATTCAACTTCCCTTTGTTTAAATGATTCAGTTCAAATTGGTACCAATGCCATTTCAGGTTATGATTATTCCTGGTCCCCAACAACCGGATTGTCAGATTACACATCTTCATCTCCATTGGCTTCTCCAAATGCAAGCATCCAATATATTCTAACAGTAACGGATAATTCAACCGGTTGCTTTACAAAAGATTCCATCATGGTGAACATAAAGCCCTCCCCAAATGCCGGCTTCTTTGTAAATGACAACACTCAGTGCTCAAACAACAATCACTTTTCCTTTATTGATTCCAGCTTTATTTCATCAGGATTCTACACTCAAACTTGGAATTTTGGTGATGGAAATGTTGTGAACACCAATAATCCTGATCATGTTTACAATTTTCCGGGAGAATATGAAGTCAGTTTAACGATTATTTCAGACTTAAATTGCATAGACAGTATTCGTTTTCCTGTTCGAGTAATTGAAAACCCTGTTTCTAATTTTACTTTTGACAACAATGTCCAATGTTTGAATAATAATCTGTTTCATTTTCAAATTAATCAACCGACAGTAAACACCATTTATACGTGGGATTTTGGAGACAACTCTGCTTCTGTAAATTCTGTAAATCCATCTCATATATATACAAGATCCGACAGCTTTCTGGTGCAGGTTTTTGCAAATTATGAAGGATGTGCAGATACGTCATCTTCGATGGTTTACCTGGCTAATAATCCTGAAGTAAATATCAGAGGCAATCGTTTACCGGTTATTTGTTCAGGTGACAGCATTCTTTTACATGCAGTTTATACTTCAGGAAGCGGAACAGTCACCAGAATAAATTGGTACAAAAACAATTCTTTAATTGCTGGTGCTAACACCGATTCAATCTTAGTGACAAGCGGAGGAAATTATAAGTTTGAAATTATCAACTCATTCGGATGTGTTGATGATGACAGCATTCTTGTAACAGTACATCCATTGCCATCCGGAAACCTGGGTTCTCCTGCACAATATAATATTTGTCCGGGTGAATCAGTCTTATTGACTGCAAATGGCGGAAATACGTATCAATGGTATCTAAACGGCAATATAATTCCAAATCAGTCGAATGATTCTTTATATGCAAATGCAGCAGGAAAATATTCTGTTGAATTAATCAGTTCCTATGGCTGTAAATCGATGTTGCCTTCCATTATTGAATTGAAAAAAACAGAAAACCCGATTCCCGATTTTACTTTTAATGAAAACTGTATCAATACTCCTATAAAATTTTACAACCAAAGCAATGTTGCTAACAGTGGCAATGTTATATATTCTTGGGATTTTACTGATCCCCCTGGCAGCAATTCTATAAACCCTTCTCATATTTTTGATGATCCGGGATTTTATTTGGTGAAGCTTATTATAGCATCAGAAAAATGCATAAATGTTCGTGATTCAATTTTAAAAGTTATAAAAATTGTACCCAATCCTAGGGGAATCAGATACCAGGAAGTCAACGCCGTTGTAAATCAGCCACAGCAATTAGAAGCCAGAAACATCGGTTTGGAATACCAGTGGCAACCATTTATTGCACTAAACAACTATCGCATTGTTCGGCCGATTTTTACATTCAATCGTGATGTTGAGTACCTCGTACATATTAAAGACCAAAGCGGTTGTAAAATTATTGATACTGTTTTAGTAAGGGTATTTGGAAATAGTGAGATTTATGTTCCAAATGCATTTACTCCCAACAAAAGCGGAGGGGCTAACGATCATATGTATCCGATATTGGTAGGTATGATGAAACTGAAATTTTTCAGAATATTTGATCGCTGGGGCAAACTGGTTTTTGAATCAAGTCAGGCATTACCTGGATGGGACGGATATTACAATGGCAAGCCTCAACCGATGGATACATATACATGGACTTTACAGGCAGTTGATATAAATGGAAAACTGATATCAAAAGCAGGCAACTGTGTTTTAATCCGATAACAAATAAAAACCCAAATCCAATTGAAAACAGCAATATCTCTTCTGCTTTTTTTCTTTGTATCAATGAATGCAAAGGCACAAGACCCTCATTTTTCGCAGTTTTTTTCAGCTCCCTTGTATTTAAATCCTGCCCAAACAATGAATACAGATGCAGATGTGAGACTGATGTCAAATGTCCGGACACAGTGGATAAATCCGGCTGCACCATATATTACCGGAGTCCTGTCAGCAGAAACACAATTGTTGAAAAAATTTACCAATAAAAACATATTAGGTGGGGGCGTGTCCTTAATGCACGACTACACTTTTGATGGTATTCTCAAAAGCAATTATGCTTCAGGCTTTATGGCATATCACTCATTTTTGGACGAAGATGAAACAAAAAAAATTTCATTGGGTTTTGGGGGAACATACGGAAAAAAATACCTGGATTTTTCGAGACTTATTTTTGCAGAACAATTCACAACAGGAGGTTTCAATACAAGTCTACCGAGCGGAGAGGTCCTGTCCAATATGAAGCCTTTTGTATCATTGTCAGCTGGAATCAATTACAGTTACTCAAATGAAGTTGTCAACTTTGAAATCGGAGCTTCGGGATATCACTTGAATAGTCCTAAGCAGACATTTCTAAATGATGAGCAGCAAATTATTCCGAAACGTTTTACAGGAAGTGCAATGGTTGACTTTCAATTAAAAAACAGCGACATCGTTAATTTTTCTGCCATATATCAACATCAGGCCAATATTGATTATCATTTGATTGGTGTGAACTATGGAATTTATTTGTCAAACAAAACATCCATAAGTACAAGCGATGTTTCATATTTTAACATAGGAGCGTTTTACAGAGTCAATGATGCAATCATTCCTTATGTCAGCTATTATATTAATGATTACAGGGTTGGTTTCACATACGATGAAACAATTTCAAAGTTATCGGCCTCCAACTCCAAGGCGAAAACTTTTGAAATTTCTATGTCTTACAGATTTAACAAAGGGGAACGTGATGGTTCTATTAAATGCCCTTATAGTCCTTGGAAATAATACTCCTTTAAATCGATTATGATTAAGTAAATAATTTTTCGACTGTTTTATATCTGTAATCAAAGATTTGCTTTAGCTGTTTTTTTACAAACAGTTCATTCGCGATATCACCCAAAATTCCAAAAGGTATTTTATAATGAACGATGTCTGTCATTTCAATTCCAAGAGCAGTTTCTCTGAAATGGTGTTGGTGATGCCATATTGAATAAGGACCGAATCTTTGTTCATCCACAAAATACTTTTTTTCAACAACATGGGTTATTTCAGTCATCCA
>CAZCOL010000018.1:6961-22153 GCA_964500545.1 uncultured Ferruginibacter sp.
TCTCTACTGCTGCTCACTTTTCATTCACAGCTGCGCCCAGATAGGCGCTCCTATGGGAGGACCGAAAGACACAACCGCCCCAAAACTGATCAATGCAAATCCTAAAAACAATCAAACGAACTTCAACGGCAATAAAATAATATTAAACTTTGACGAGTATATAGAGTTGCAGGATCTACAAAATAATTTTTTTATATCTCCTTTGCAAAAAAACTATCCATCTATCAGCAGCAATCTTAGAACAATTACCATTAAAATAAAAGATTCATTGTTGGCCAACACCACTTACAGCATAGACTTGGGAAACTCAATTAAAGACATACATGAGGGAAACGTGTTCAGAAATTTTTCCTATGTTTTTTCAACCGGTGATTATGTTGACTCTCTGGAATTATATGGAAAGGTATTGTTGGCAGAAAGCGGAAAGCCCGACTCCACGATAAAGGTTATGTTATACAAAAATGGCGTAGATAGCTCGGTAAATACAAGAAAACCTGATTACATAACCTTTCTTAGGGGTGATGGCAGCTTTAAATTCAAAAATTTGCCTGCGGGAGATTGTTTAATTTTTGCATTAAAAGATGGTGATGGAAACAAATATTACAGTTTGAAATCAGAAACTTTTGCTTTTTATGACAGGCCGGTAAATCCTGCGGATAAAAACGATTCATTGTTATTGTATGCTTTTGCTGAAAAAAAGGAATCCGGTCTATCAAAAGCTATGGACAAAAAAACTGCAGACAGAAAACTTGGTTACTCAACCAATCTTATAAATTCAAAACAGGACTTGACCAAACCCTTAGAAGTAACTTTTTCAAGTGCTGTCAAAACAGTAAATAATGATTCTTTGCTGTTGACCGATTCGAATTATCATCCACTTCAAAATACTTCAACAGAAATTGATGCTTCAAGAAAAAAATTGTCAATTTCCAACAACTGGAAAGAAGACAACCCATATTTTCTGATAATATATTCAGGTGCGGTCGAAGACTCCGCAGGAAGAAGACTGACTAAAACTGATACCATAAAATTTAAAACAAAAAACACATCTGACTATGGGTCATTAAAGCTTGTGTTTAATAGGCTTGATTTATCCAGACATCCGGTACTTGAATTTTTTGAAACTGACATTTTAAAGTGGAAATTTCCATTAACAACCAATGAATGGTCAAAAAAACTGATGATACCCGGTGAATATGAACTCAGAATTTTGTACGACGAAAATAACAATGGCGTGTGGGATCCCGGAATTTATTCCGAAAAGGTTCAACCGGAAAGGGTAATCAGTTTGCCACAAAAAATTTCCGTTAAAGCCAACTGGGAAAATGAAAGGGATATTCAACTTTAAAAATTTTAAATCAAAAAAATCTTCATTGCTTAATACTTAAAGTTAATTTTACCGAATGATCTTTTCCTCTTCTTTATTGGAAAATGCTGTAAATGAATTTGCAAAACTACCCGGCATTGGTAAGAAAACGGCCCTTAGGCTTGTTTTGCATTTGATCAAGCAAAAAGAAAATGAGGTGGTTTATTTCAGTGAAACAATAGCTGCCATGAGAAAGGAAATAAAATTTTGCAAGCGCTGTTTCAATATCTCTGATTCTCATTTATGCAATATTTGCAGCAACAGTATGCGGAGGCAGGATATCATTTGCGTAGTGGAAAGCATTCGCGATGTCATCGCAATTGAAAGCACGCAACAATTCAATGGAACCTATCATGTGTTGGGAGGAATTATAAGTCCTCTGGATGGTGTAGGGCCTGAACAGTTGAATATTGAATCTCTTGTAAACAGAGTCGCTGATGAAAAAACACAGGAGATCATTTTTGCTTTAAATCCAAATATTCAGGGAGATACGACCATATACTATATTGGAAGAAAGCTGAAAGAAACTACCCTAAAAATAACCACCATTGCTAGAGGGATTTCATTTGGAGGCGAGCTGGAATATGCAGATGAAATGACATTGGCTAAAAGTATCAGCAACCGAATTCCTGTAGAGCATTATATTAATGCCAATAGCTGATAATTACAGACTTTTTTTGTACTGAAAAATACATGCTGTATCTTTGCATGGCAATGGAGGATTTGTTTATTGTTCAACCGTTGCAGTGTTGTTAATCATTGAACTAATAAACGAGCAGCATATCCATTTATCTTCACGGATTTGATTATCGTTTAGTTTACCGCACTGCCATCAATAACATCTCTGCAAGCCAGCAAGTTCTATTGTGATAAATTTATTAAAATGCAAGATATCAGAGAAATATTAAAAGAGAGAATCATGATAATTGATGGTGCCATGGGTACCATGATTCAGCGACATAAATTAAATGAGGATGATTATCGGGGAAATCGTTTTAAGGATTGGCATAAAGATCTAAAAGGAAATAATGACATTTTAAGTATTACCCAACCGCAAATCATCACTTCAATTCATAAACAATATCTTGATGCCGGTGCCGACATCATAGAAACAAACACTTTCAGCAGCACTTCCATTGCTCAGGCCGATTATGATATGCAGTCTTTGGCTTATGAACTCAACATTGCCTCTGCAAAATGTGCCAGAGAAGCAGCAGATGAATACACACAAAAAAATCCTTCAAAACCCAGATTTGTCGCAGGTGCTATAGGGCCCTTGAATAAAACCTTGTCGCTTTCTCCTGATGTAAACAATCCCGGATTTCGCGCTGTTACTTTTGATGAAGTGGTTTTGTCATATACAGAACAGGTAAAGGGTTTGGTTGATGGTGGGGTGGATATTTTACTGATTGAAACGATTTTTGATACATTGAATGCGAAAGCAGCCATTTTTGCCATAAAGGAATTTTTCAGAAAAAATAATTTACCTGAGATCCCTATCATGATCAGCGGAACAATCACAGATGCAAGTGGAAGAACGCTGAGCGGACAAACTTTGGAGGCGTTTTATATTTCTGTTATTCACGCCAATCCTTTAAGTATTGGGCTTAACTGTGCCCTGGGTGCTAAAGAAATGCGTCCTCATATTGAAGAGTTGTCTGCTATTGCAAAGTGTTTTACTTCTGCATATCCCAATGCGGGATTGCCAAATACATTCGGAGAATATGATGAACTGCCTCATGAAACCGCCCATATCATTGAAGAATGGGCTAAAGAAGGCTTTGTGAATATTGTTGGAGGATGTTGCGGAACAACACCTGATCATATCAGACATATTGCAGAGGAAATGAAAAGTTGTAAACCCAGGGTGTTACCTGCTGTAGTAAATCAATAAATAATATACCACATTTATCACCGAGATTAAAGTAAAGGCATAATAATAAATGAATACAATTATCAGTCCATTTTTACGGTTGAGCGGTCTTGAGCCTTTGATTATTCGTCCTCAAACAAATTTTGTTAATGTGGGAGAGCGAACGAATGTAACAGGCAGTAAAAAATTTGCGAGACTTATCAGAGAAGGGCTTTACGAAGAGGCGCTTTCGGTTGCAAGGCAACAGGTTGAAAGTGGTGCACAGGTCCTGGATATCAACATGGATGACGCTTTACTGGATGGCGTTTCTGCAATGACTACTTTTTTAAATCTGCTTCAGGCAGAACCGGACATTGCAAAGATTCCCATCATGATTGACTCAAGTAAATTTGAAATCATTGAAGCGGGATTAAAATGTATACAGGGAAAATGTATCGTTAATTCGATTTCTTTAAAAGAAGGAGAAGAAAAGTTTACAGAGCAGGCGATTATTTGCAAAAACTTTGGGGCAGCAATAATCGTAATGGCATTTGATGAAATAGGGCAAGCCGACACAAAAGAAAGAAAAATAGAAATTTGTCATCGGGCCTATAAAATTCTTACACTTAAGGTAGGGTATGCGCCGGAAGATATCATTTTTGACCCGAACATTTTTGCAATCGCAACAGGAATTGAAGCGCACAATAATTATGCTGTTGACTTCATTGAAGCAACACGTGAAATTAAAAAATTGATGCCGCTTGTAAAAGTAAGCGGAGGAGTAAGCAATGTTTCATTTTCGTTTCGCGGAAATGACCATGTACGGGAGGCTATTCACAGCGTATTTCTGTTTCATGCCATCAAAGCCGGTATGGATATGGGTATCGTAAATGCAGGGCAACTGGTGGTTTATGATGAAATAGAACCAACCTTGAAACAATTATGTGAAAATGTAATTTTAAACTTAGGAAATGATGACAATAGTGCTACAGAAAAACTAATAACATTTGCTGAAACGGTTAAGGCAAAAGGTAAAGAAGTCATCAAAGACGAAACCTGGAGAAAAAACAGCGTAGAAAAAAGAATCGAACATTCACTTATCAACGGAATCACTGATTACATTGAAGCGGATACAGAAGAAGCAAGACAAAAATATCCAAAGCCATTGGATGTAATTGAAGGCCCTTTGATGGATGGCATGAATGTGGTAGGTGATTTATTTGGAGCAGGTAAAATGTTTTTACCTCAGGTGGTAAAAAGTGCCCGCGTGATGAAAAAAGCAGTGGCAGTTCTCACCCCTTTTATTGAACAGGAAAAGGAAGACAGAAAAATAAATGCCGCAAAAAATGGATTAATCAATGAGGAAGAGAAAGGTCCTGCAAAAATTCTTCTTGCTACTGTAAAAGGAGATGTGCATGATATTGGAAAAAACATAGTTGGAGTAGTGCTTGGTTGCAATGGATACGAAATCATTGATTTGGGGGTAATGGTTCCTGCAGATAAAATACTTACTGAAGCAATTAAACATAAAGCCGACATCATCGGATTGAGCGGACTTATAACCCCTTCTCTTGACGAAATGGTTCATATAGCTCGAGAAATGAAGCGTCTCAATATGGATATACCTTTGATGATCGGCGGAGCTACTACCAGCAGAATGCATACAGCCGTAAAAATTTCTCCTGAGTATGAAAAGGGAGTGATTCATGTACTGGATGCGTCCAGAAGCGTGACAGTTGCAGGCAATCTGCTGAACAAAGACCTCAAAACAGATTTTCTGTATGAATTGAATTTAGAATACCAAAAATTAAAAGACAATTTCGACAACAAAAAAAGCGGCAAACAATTGCTTTCCTTTTCAGAAGCTCAGAATAACAGTTTAAAAATCAATTGGGATGATTATACGCCTCCCGTTCCTAATTTTACGGGAACAAAAATTTTAGAAAATTATTCACTTTCTGAAATAGCCGATTACATAGATTGGCAGCCTTTTTTTATTGCATGGGAAATGCATGGAAAATTTCCGGCAATTTTATCTGATGAGATCATTGGGAAAGAAGCTACCAAACTTTACAATGATGCTCGCCTGTTGTTAAATAAAATCATTGAAGAAAAATGGCTTCAGGCAAAAGCTGTCGTTGGCTTTTGGGAGACGGTCAAAACAGCACCTGATTCATTGGAAATAATTAGCAGCAATTCGAATGTTAAACTTGAATTTCTGAGACAACAAATGAAGAAAGCAGCCGGTCAGCCAAATTTATCATTAGCTGACTTTATTCATCCTTTGCAAAAAGATTATATCGGCGCTTTCTCTGTCACAATTGAGGGCATTGAAAAACACATCAAAAAATTCGAAGAAAATCTGGATGATTACAACAAAATCATATTGCAGGCTCTGGCAGACAGGCTTGCAGAAGGTTTTGCTGAGTTGTTGCATAAAAAAACCAGAATGGAGTTTTGGGGATATTCAAAAAGTGAAGATTTGAGTAATGAAGATTTGATCGGTGAATGTTACACAGGAATTCGTCCTGCACCCGGCTATCCCGCATGTCCTGATCATACTGAAAAAATTAAACTCTTTGAACTGCTCGGTGGGAAAAAAACAACCGGAATCGATTTAACGGAGTCTTTGGCCATGTATCCTGCATCATCTGTTTGCGGATGGTATTTTGCACATCCTGAAAGCAAATATTTTGGAGTGGGTAAAATTGACACAGATCAACTGGATGATTATGCTAAAAGAAAAAAATTCAGTAAAGAGGAAATGACCAATTGGCTCAGGCCTATTTTGGAGTGATTTAAAAATAATTTAGATTTTTTTTTATTGCCGTGTATTGTTTTTGGCTAAACCTATTGTTATCAGACAATTTAAATACCATGCGAATTATTTCTTATAATGTAAATGGCATTAGAGCTGCCATCAAAAAAGGATTTCTGGATTGGCTGAAAACTGATCCTGCAGATGTGATTTGTTTACAGGAAACCAAAGCTCATGAAGGAGATGTAGACGTAAAAGAGTTCGAGAAGCTTGGATTTGAGCATCATTGGTTCAGTGCCAATAAAAAGGGATATAGCGGTGTGGCCATATTTTCAAAAATAAAACCAACCTCTGTTAAAAAGGGAAATGGATTTCACACAAGTGATTTTGAGGGCAGGGTGATAGAAATGCAGTTCGGGGATATTAAACTAATCAATGCGTATTTTCCTTCCGGCACTTCCGGCGAAGAAAGACAGGAATTCAAATACCAATGGCTGGATGAAATGTTTGATTATTTGAAAAAAATAAAAAAACAACATCCGAAACTGATACTGTGCGGAGATTATAATATTGCACATGAAGAGGTAGATATTCACGACCCAAAGGGGAACAAAAATTCATCCGGATTTTTACCTAAGGAAAGAGAGTGGATGACTAAATTTCTAAAATCCGGTTGGGTAGATACTTTCAGGCATTTTCATAAAGAACCCCACCGCTACAGCTGGTGGAGTCAAAGATTCCCTAGTGTTCGGCTTAATAATAAAGGCTGGAGGATTGACTATATTTCCGTAACGGAAACATTAAAAAATCAATTGGTTGATGCGGAAATATTTCCTGATGTAAAACACAGTGACCACTGTCCGATATTTTTGGAAATTAAAAACAAATAAACTGTATGTTCATTTATAATGTGACCATAAAAGTAAATGATTCGATAAAAGTTGAATGGCTTGAATGGCTGAAAAAAGAGCATATACCCGAAATAATTGAAACGAATTGTTTTTCAAAAGCTATCATCCTGCGACTGATGGAAATAGACGATTCCGAAGGTCCCACATATGCCATACAATATCATACAGAAAGCAAAGCTGCGTACAATCAATATATCGACAAACACTCAGCCATCCTGCGTCAAAAGTCATTGGACAAATGGGGCGATCAATTCATTGCTTTTCGCTCCTTTATGCAGATTGTGGACTAATTGTGCAAAACCAAAAAAAGACTTTTTTTTGTAATTATTTTTTTTGTATTGCCAAAACCCTTGCCATTGCTGACTTTTAGCGTAATGAGCCTGAAACACAGTGCTGCATTGGTTTTCAGAAGAATGGATTTTTTATGTTGCCGGGTATGTTTTATCGTTTACGCCTAAAAATTCAATAAAACTGCGAGTTGCGGAGATTTTCCATTTATTTTTTTTCAGAAAAAAATATTTGCAGAATTTAAAAACCCTCTATATTTGTTGCAGTTAAAAATCTTTAAAAATTTTATTCCATGAACAAAGCAGAATTATGCGCCAAGTTGGCTGATGACGCCGGCATCACTAAAACTCAGGCAAACGCAGCTCTAGATTCTTTCGTTGAAGCTGTTACAAAAACTTTGAAAAGCGGTAACAAAGTTACTTTAGTTGGTTTTGGTACTTTCTCAGTTACCAAAAGAGCTGCACGTAACGGACGCAATCCTCAAACAGGAGCTGTTATCAAAATCAAAGCTAAGAAGGTTGCTAAATTTAAGGCAGGAAAAGAATTGTCTGCAAAAATCTAATTTGCAGGAAAAACTAAAAAAGCAAGGCGCTCTTGTGTCTTGCTTTTTTTATTAGAATTACAAATATTAAAAGTAACAAACAAAACATATGGGACGCGGAGACATCAAAACAAAAAAAGGAAAAATATTTGCCGGAAGTTTCGGTAAAAAAAGGCCCGCAAAAGCCAAACCAGCGAATAAATCTGCTGCTCCAAAAAAAGCCGCAGCTAAAAAATAAAAACTACGACCTTTACAATTGGTTGATATTGACATTCGTATCAACCAATTTTTAATTTATAATTTTAATCCACCCTACCAACATGCAAAATTCTAATGGATTCCGTTCCATTCGGAACAAAATAATCTATTTCAGTGATCAACTCAAAAAGCATGGTCTACTGAAAGCTCCCTTCCTCATTCTTCACGAATTTTTTTATAAAAGAAGTTTCGCCAGAAAAAAAATAAGCTTCCCGGATTTTTCCAAAAATCTTCCCCTTACGACATCACGTTCTATTCATGCTGATTCTCATGAAAACAAAGAATCTTCCTGGTATGCATTAAAAAAAGCATTTTCTAAAATTCCAATTCCTGTTGAAAATATCAGATTATTGGATATTGGGTGCGGCTCTGGAAAAGCTATGTTGATGGGTATGCAATTGAACTTTTTGGAAGTAACCGGCATTGATTTAGACGTTCCGTCCCTCGAACAGGCATTGAAAAATTGTCGGCAAATGAAACTGTTTGGATCTCCTACTCTTTTTTCTTTTGTACAACTAGATGCTGCATCTTTCAACAATTTTCCTGATGATATCAATTTGATTTACTTGTTTAATCCCTTTGGAAAAGCAACAATGACTGAGGTGGTAAACAATATTGAGTCATTCATCAAGAATAAAGCAGGTGATGTGTTTGTTGTCTACATGAATCCATTGCATGCAACATTGTTTACAGAGAAGAGTTGCTTTGAAACATTCTATTCATCTAACTTCAATTGCGGAAGAAAAAAAGAAATGATTATTTTTAAAGCAGTTCGTAAGCATAGTTGAGTTCAACTTTAAATCATTGGAATCAAGGTGCTAGCCTAACAGTTTTCCATAGATTATTTTCCAAAAGGCGGTATTCTATTCTGTCATGTAACCTGCTTTCCCTTCCCTGCCAAAATTCAATTTTTTCGGGATGTACGGTATAGCCGCCCCAGTGCGGTGGGCGAGTTATTTCTTTATCAGAAAACTCTTTTTCAAATTTCTTAAAACCCTCTTCAAGTTCTTTTCTGGAAACGACTTCTTTTGATTGCGGAGAGGCCCAAGCGCCTATTCGACTTGTTAATGGACGTGAGTTAAAATATCTGTCACTATCCGATGCGGATATTTTTTTTACATGTCCCTCTATGCGTATCTGACGTTCTAGTTCTTTCCAGAAGATAACCAGGCATGCATTGGAATTGGATTCCAGCTCCATTCCTTTTCTGCTGTTGTAATTCGTAAAAAAAGTAAATCCATGGTCATCAAAACCCTTCAGTAAAACTATTCTGGCTGAGGGTTTGCCATATAAATCGACTGTTGCTAGTGTCATTGCGTTTACCTCATCGATATTGCTTTCGATTGCCTGTTGCCACCATTTTTCAAATTGTTTTAGGGGATGCGATTCAACTTCTGCTTCTGAAAGCGTTTGCAACATGTACTCTTTTCTGATATCTGCTATGTCCGACATTTAATTATGTTTTGATATTTTTTTTCAAAAGATCCTCCTTTAAAAAACTGTTTTCAAGTAATGCGATTTCCAGATTGCTTTCCAAAGCTGCATTCTTTGATTTTAGCACCGCTATCTCTTCGTGCAAATCTCTCTGTTCATTTATGTTTTGCTGCAAAACTTCCAGCTTAGCCTTATTGCTGTCAAATTCCTCTATGATTTGATAATAGGATTGTTCTGTTTTTATTGCGATCAACATTTCATCTTCCATTGAAATGCTTCTTCTTTCAGCGCCTTCGACCCTTCGCTGATTCAGCTCTATTTGCTGTTGCATTTGTTCAAATTCATAAAGATTTCTTTCCAGTTTGCTGTAAAGTTCGCCCACTGATTGATTTGCTTTTTTTAATTCCTGCAGCTCTTCCTCTCTTAATTCAATAAGAATATTAAGATCGGTCAACTCTTTTCTCAGTTGTTCATTTTCTTTTCTAAGCTGAGTCAATAAATCTGCCGATAGCATTTTGATTTTTAATTGTTCTTTAAAATTAAACAATTTAAAATTAGAAGTTGCCTGAAATAAAAAAACTCCTGATATTTCAGGAGTGTCAATCATTGAGGTTTAAGTCAATCAGGATATTTTTCGCATTTCTGAAAAAGACGGAACAAATGTGGTTAGTATAAAATTTCTTATTGAAAACATAAAATGCTCCATTGCCGTACTTCTGCAAAGTCTGTTGATTCTTAGTTGCACAGAAGAGACAGTTTCTGTATAATTTCCTGAAAATCCATCAGCCATTGCTTTAAGTACAAGGGTCATTTTTGACCATTTATGTTTTTTTTGTGTGTTGGATACAGTCAAAAGAAAGTTATAAATGAAGTGTATGTAACAAAATAATGCCGTAATCCTGAATCTGTATTTTGATTTATACACTTCCAATTGATTTCTAATCAAAAAATATAAACTCACGGTGGAATTCAAATTCCACTCAAGCTGATAATTGTTTGAAGATCCTGAATGGAAATGAAGGCTATCCGAAACAACTATTGAGCCATATTTATACTTGCTTGTAATGCGATAAAAATATTCGGTTTCGGCGCCTGTAGAAAACAATTTTGATTTTGGCAATCCTACTTTGCTGACAATAGAATGATGAATTAACGTTCCATTGAAAGGATTGATTGTTTCATGCTGTTGGCCAAGTTCATTAACCATCACACTGCTGATTAATTGAATTTCATGCTCATTACTTTTATTAATGAGGAGTTCCAGTGCATTATTCTCCGGATAGCTATCATCCTCCATACACCATACCCATTTGTATTCGTGCTGTTGCGACCACAAAAGTCCCTTATTAAATCCGCCTGACGAACCGGCGTTCTCTTGATAAATATGAACAATATCTTCTTGCTGATCAAGCCAAACTGAAGTATAGTCAGAACTTCCGTTATTTATTACTAGAATTTGATCAGGTATAATACTTTGGCTTCTGATAGCTTTTATGCAATTGACCAAAGACTGATGTCGGTTGTGTGTAACAACAAGTGCAAGTATGTTTTTCATGGGTATAGCTTTGTTGCTAATAAAACGAAGATGCAATCAGAATATTGCAAATTAGCATCTCAAAAACCTTGAATTCGTTCAGATTGAGTAGTTTTCTCGGCAGTTTCAACAAAAAAACAGAAAATTTACGGGCGGATTTATCGTAGAAATACTAAGTTATTTAATCCTGGTAATGGTATTGTTTTGCAGCAAATATTCCTGTCCGCTCTCGGAGCAAACAGCTTTGTTCATTGCGTCAAATTTAAGTTTGCACCCATATTCGCTCATCCAACCAACCTGCCTCCCGGGGTTTCCAACAATCAGAGAATAAGCAGGAGCGGATTTTGTAACCACAGCACCTGCGCCAATAAATGCGTGTGAACCAATTTCAATTCCACAAATAATGGTAGCGTTGGCACCTATGGTTGCTCCCTTTCTAATTATGGTATTTTTAAATTGATTTCTTCTGTTGATAATACTTCTGGGATTGATAACATTGGTTAAGACAACACTCGGTCCCAGAAAAACATCGTCTTCACAAATCACTCCTTCATACAAACTAACGTTGTTTTGTATACGAACATTGTTTCCAACCTCCACATGCTGAGCAATAAATACATTTTGACCGATGGTGCAGTTTTCACCGATTAATGCCCCCGTCATTACATGGGTAAAATGCCATATTTTTGAACCCTTTCCAATACTGCATTGATCATCAATTACAGCAGAGGGATGAACAAAATAATCAGGCATTATTGAATTAACATTGAAAATTGAACTATTTTATGATACGACTTAGGTAAATGCCGTACCCGCTTTTTTGTAGACCGGCAGCGAGTTTCTCCAGTTGTTCAGTAGTGATGAATCCCATTCTCCAGGCAATTTCTTCGGGACAACCCACTTTTAGTCCCTGTCTTTTTTCAATAACACGGACGTATTCACTTGCATCATTCAAAGAATCAAATGTACCGGTATCGAGCCAGGCAAAACCTCTGTTTAAGGTTACTACTTTTAACTGCCTTTTTTCCATGTATACCCGATTGACATCTGTGATTTCGTATTCGCCCCTTGGACTGGGTTTAATATTTTTTGCAATGTTCACCACTTCGTTGTTGTAAAAGTATAATCCCGGAACTGCAAAATTGCTTTTAGGACTTAAGGGTTTTTCCTCAATGCTTAATGCGTTGTAATCTTTGTCAAACTCCACTACACCATATCTTTCGGGATCGCTCACTGGATAAGCAAAAATCACCGCACCTTCCGGATTTGCGGCAGACTGAAGCATATTGCTGAATCCGCTGCCATAAAAAATATTATCCCCCAATACAAGCGCAGCTGTGTCATTTCCCACAAAATGTTCGCCTATGACAAAGGCCTGAGCAAGCCCATTGGGCACTTCTTGTTTTGCGTAAGATATATTACAGCCCCATTGTGAACCATCACCCAGCAAACGCATAAATTGCTCCTGATCTTCGGGGGTTGTAATGACAAGGATATCCCTGATTCCCGCAAGCATCAATGTACTCAATGGATAGTAAATCATTGGTTTGTCATAAATAGGCATCAATTGTTTGCTGATGCCCATTGTAATAGGATATAATCTTGTGCCGGAACCTCCGGCAAGAATGATGCCTTTCATAAGCTAAAGTAAGTTTCTGTTCTTTATGATCCGTATAAGCTTGCGTAATATTTTTGGTACTCACCGCTGGTTACATTGGCCAGCCACTCACTGTTGTTGAGATACCAGTCAATTGTTTTTGACAACCCCTCTTCAAATTGTAAAGAGGGCATCCATCCTAACTCTTCTTTAAGCTTAGTGGCATCAATGGCATATCGCAAATCGTGTCCTGCACGGTCTTTCACATAGGTAATCAATTGTTCACTTTCACCGGCTTCTCTTCCGAGTTTTTTATCCATTTGCACACAGAGCTCTTTAACCAATGCAATATTTGTCCATTCATTGTGTCCTCCGATGTTATAAGTCTCTCCTATTTTACCTTTGTGATAAATGGTATCAATGGCCCTAACATGGTCTTCCACAAATAGCCAATCACGCACATTTTCTCCCTTGCCGTAAATTGGTAAAGGTTTTTTGTTGATGATGTTGTGTATACAAAGAGGAATCAGCTTTTCAGGAAAATGAAATGGTCCGTAATTATTAGAGCAATTAGAAATTTTTACCGGCAAATGATAGGTATGATAATATGCTCTTACGAAATGATCGGATGAAGCTTTGGATGAGGAGTAGGGGCTACGGGGGTCATAAGCAGTTTCTTCAGTAAAAAACCCTTCTTCACCCAGGCTTCCATATACTTCATCAGTTGAAATGTGATAGAATAACTTCCCTTCCATATTTCCCTTCCAAATTTCCTTTGCTGCCTGCAACAAAGAAACAGTTCCCATTACATTGGTTCGTACAAAAGCCAAAGGATCTGTAATCGATCTGTCCACATGACTTTCGGCTGCACAATGAAGAACTCCGGTAAATTGGTGAGTAGAAAAAAGCTCCTTTACAAAATCCATGTCAGTAATATCCCCCTTTACGAATTTGTAATTAGGTGCATGCTCGATATCCCTTAAGTTGTTCAGGTTTCCCGCATAGGTCAGCGCATCCAGATTTACTATTTTGTAATTTGGATATTTATTTACAAAAAGCCTTGTAAGATGCGATCCTATAAATCCGGCTCCTCCGGTAATTAATATTGTATCCATAAAATTTAAAGATCAAAACTACGAAAAATGAAAATATTTTAAGTACCGAAGCTCGGCTTATTTCAATTATAAATTATATATTAATGCCATACATTCTCCTTTAACATAAAATATTAAATGCTGTAGTTGGCATTTCTTAGTTATTTTTGAAGATAATAATTGATGCAATTGAAAGTATTAATACTTGCCCCGGGGCCGAACAACATTTCTCCAAGTCAGAGATTCAGATTCGAGCATTTTATTCAAAAAAGCAACTTTAGAGATATTGTTTTTATACAAAAACCCTTTTTCAATGACTCAACCTGGTCAATTCTTTATGAAAAAGGAAACTATTTTAAAAAAATATCCGGCATCATAAAGGGCTTTATCAATAGGTTTTTACTGCTTTTCAGTATTTTCAAATATGATTTTGTTTTCATCCACAGGGAAGCTGCCCCTATTGGCCCACCCATAATAGAATGGATAATTGCAAAAATACTCAGAAAGAAAATAATATATGATTTTGATGATTCAATTTGGATAAAGATGGCATCCGAATCAAATCCAATGATTGTTGCAAGTTTGAAATGCAGCTGGAAAGTAGAGAAAATTTGCAGGTACAGTCATGTGATTTCTGTTGGTAATGAATTTCTTGCAAAATATGCGAAATCCTTTTGCAAAGACGTTCGAATAATTCCCACTGTTGTGGATACGGATATAATGCACAATAGGTTGAAAAATCAACAGGAAACTCCGTTAACAATCGGATGGACGGGTACATTTACCAACTTCCACAATCTGGAAATTGTCATTCCCGTGCTGAATGAACTGAAAAAAAAATACGATTTCCGCTTTTTGATCATTGCAGATAAAGACCCCTCATTCAGCAATATCAATTATGTCTATAAAAAATGGAAGCTTTCTACCGAAATTGAAGATCTGCTTGAAATGAACATAGGAATCATGCCACTTAAAAATACCGAAGTGGAATTGGGTAAATGTGCATTCAAAGCCATCCAGTATATGAGTCTGGGTATCCCCGCAGTGGTAAGTCCGGTAGGTACAAACAGACAAGTGGTTACTGACTGTGCGGATGGTTTTTGGGCAGACAATAAAGAAGAATGGTACAATAAACTTGAAAAATTAATTACGAATACGGATACCAGATTTGCTATAGGAAAAAACGCACGAAATAGAATTGTAGCCAATTATTCTGTTAATGCCACTGAGACTGTATTTTTCGGATTGTTTGATAAAAAGTAGTCTTATACAGACCAATAAATTATTAAATAAGGATGCGCACGATTTGTTTTGATTTTGGAAACTCACGCTTAAAAGCAGCCATTTTTGATAAGCACGAATTCCAGGAAGAAATTCTGATTGAAAATGAAAATATTTCAACTATTGAAGCTGTTTTAAAAAAATACAGTCCTTCAAAATCTATTCTTGCATCGGTGATTCATCACAATGAGGAGATAGAATCAATACTTGCAAACAAAACTTGCTTTCATAAACTTGGCAAGGATTCAAAATTAAATTTTACCATTTCTGTTTCAAAA
>CAZCOL010000018.1:22253-32280 GCA_964500545.1 uncultured Ferruginibacter sp.
AGAACGAATATACAATCGGGCGTAATCGGTGGAATAAGTTTTGAAATAAACGGCTTTATTGAAGAATATCAAAATCGTTACAATCGTTTTAACGTCGTTTTAACCGGTGGAGATGTATCCTATTTTGCAGGTCGGTTTAAAAAAAATACATTTGCAGACTTGAATTTTTTATATAAAGGCTTATATGCACTCAGCGAACTCAATAATCAATCGATTGAATAAAATCCTGTTTACAGCTTTGTTCACCTTTTTGACTGTTTTTGTATTTGGACAGGAAAACTCACCCTACTCAAGGTACGGCATTGGTGACCTCACACCCAATCAAAATATTGTAAACAGGGGAATGGGTGGTATTTCAATTGGATATTCAGATTATGGTTTACTTGGTTCTCCTTTCAACATCAACTTTATTAATCCCGCAGCACTCGGCAACATTTCTAACACAGGCAATTTTTCCAATACCATTTTTGATGTAGGCACTGAGCTGGATTTCAGAACTTTAAAAAATTCCTCCACAGCTGAAAAATACAATTCAAAAAATCTGGTGATATCGTATATGGAACTTGCTTTTCCATTTTCTACAAAAAAAATGGAAAAAAAAGGTACGGCAGGTGGCTTGAGTTTTGGGTTGCGTCCAATATCAAGAATAAATTATAAAATTGAGCAAAGCAGAAGAAGTCTTACCAGCGACAGCATTCATTCTTTGTATGAAGGGAATGGAGGTATGAATCAAATCAATATCAGTGCAGGTTTTAAAAAAAGAGGAAATGGTCCGCACAAAAACGAATTTTCATTTGGTCTGAGCAGCGGCTTTTCATTTGGAACAAAAGACTATAGCACAAAAACTTCGATCATTAATGATACAGTTCCTTTCTTAAAGTCCAATTTTGAAGTTAAAAGCAGATTTTATGGTTTGTTTTTCAATGCAGGTATCCAATATGCTATGCATATTGAAAACGCAGGAACTCTGAGACTTGGAGGTTATTTTGACCTCAATCAAAAACTCACAGCAAGACAAAGTAAAATAAATGAAACTTTCACGTACGATTTCAATGGGAGTGAAGTCATGATTGACAGCATATCTGTTGCTTCCGATGTAAAAGGAAAAATCATGATTCCTTCATCCTACGGAATTGGATTTACCTATCAGAGTAAAAATAAACAGTGGCTTTTTGGAGCGGATTATGAAGTATTTAACTGGGGTGATTACAGATACTATGATGAAACTGACTATACTCAAAACAACTGGATTGTCAGAATGGGAGCAGAGTATTATCCTGCTAAAAGTAATGGTGCCAACAGAAAATATTCGGATTACATAAAATACAGAGCCGGATTTTATTACGGACCGGATTACATTAAACTTACCGAGTCCAGAAACAATTATGCAATCACCGGTGGTTTTAGTTTGCCGCTTACCACTCCCAGATATATACAAAGCAGAGGTGAATACGTAACATTGAATTCATCCTTTGAAGTAGGCTCAAGAGGAGGCAATGTAAGTGCAGGGATTAAAGAAAATTTTACAAGAATCAACGTTGGACTTTCCATGAACGCAAGGTGGTTTCAAAAAAGAAGTTATGATTAATTGAATAAACGGCTCCCTCCAGTATTCATATGTTTAGAAAGACAATCCATCAACATCTCATTCATGCAGCAGTAATCTCAGGCTGCATTTTTTTATTTTCATGTGAAAATGATCAAGCTAAAGTAAATAGCATCAACCAAAAGAAAACCGGCATCGAAGAGGCAAAAAATATATCATTGAATTACACCATTGGAGGAAAAACAAAAGCAATTCTTACTGCACCATTGATGTTAAATATTCAGGAAGCTGAGCCAATAATAAAATTTCCAAATAACATTCATGCGGACTTTTACAACACCTCTGAAGTAATTGAAAGTAAGCTGGATGCTAAATATGCCAAATACAAACAGTATCAAAGTCTTGTATACATTAAAGACAGCATCGTTGTTGTCAATATTGAAAAAGGTGATACGCTGTATTGCAATGAACTCTTTTGGGACAGAAACAAAATTGGCAATGAATTTTACACTGACAAACCGGTGCGCATCAGAACCAAAACTGAAACAATCGATGGAATCGGCATGGAAGCAAGTCAGGATTTCAAGAACTGGCATATTCTTCACTCAGTAGGAAACATCAGCATTCCTGCCTCAAAATTTCCTCAGTAAACTTTTACCGAATAGAATTGTTAATATCTTTTGTCTTTAATAATAAAAAAATAAAATCATGGAATATCGTCGTTTGGGAAAATCAGGCTTACAAGTCAGTGCACTATCATTTGGAAGTTGGGTTAGCTTCAGCAAACAAATCAATGATAAAACCGCTGAGGAGCTGATGAGCATCGCCTATGAAAATGGAGTAAATTTCTTTGATAACGCTGAAGTGTATGCGCTAGGTGAAAGTGAAAAAATGATGGGTCGTATTCTTAAAAAGAAAAAATGGGACCGAACTTCATTTCTAGTTTCCTCTAAAGCTTTTTTTGGCTGGAGGGGCAAGCTGAATAAACCCAATCAAACGGGTAATAACAGAAAGCATTTAATGGAAGCCTGCGATGAAGCGCTTCAAAGATTGCAAGTAGAATACCTTGATTTGTTCTTTTGCCACAGGCCGGATAAAAATACGCCTATTGAGGAAACAGTTTGGGCGATGAATCATTTGATACAACAGGGGAAAATATTGTATTGGGGGACCAGTGAATGGAGCGGTGTGGAAATCATGGAAGCACATAGAGCTGCTGAAAAATACAGGCTTATTGGTCCTACAATGGAGCAGCCGCAATACAATATGTTTGAAAGAAATAAACTCGAAAAAGAATATTTGGATGTTTTCAGAACGGTGGGGTTGGGTACTACTATCTGGAGTCCGCTTGCTTCCGG
Source organism: uncultured Ferruginibacter sp. (assembly GCA_964500545.1). GTDB lineage: Bacteria > Bacteroidota > Bacteroidia > Chitinophagales > Chitinophagaceae > Ferruginibacter. The sequence goes on from CAZCOL010000018.1 coordinate 25,158, forward strand.
ATTGCTGACAGGAAAATACAATGCTGGTATTCCTAAAAACAGTAGATTCGGTTTAGAAGGATTTGATTGGCTGAAAGACAGATGGATGCTGGATGAAAATCTTAAAAAAGTAAAAAAACTTTCTGACTTCTCTGACAAACTTGGCGTTTCAACAGCCTCGTTAAGTATTGCATGGTGTTTGAAAAATCCAAATGTAAGCACAGTGATTCTTGGCGCAACAAAAAAACAACAACTGATTGATAATTTAAAATCTTTAGAAGTATTGCCAATACTCACTCAAGAAGTAATGGATAAAATAGAAAGCATCATGAAAACCAAACCAACTCTTCCCGATTTTTAATATGAGCGCAATTACTGTATATGGAATTCCTAATTGCAATTCCGTTAAAAAAACAATAGACTGGCTCGATACCCATAAATTAAAATACACCTTTCACAATTATAAAAAAGAAGGTGTTACCATTGAAAAACTACAACAATGGTGTAAAAAGGAATCATGGGAGTTGTTATTTAACACAAAGGGGACAACCTGGAAAAAAATAGCTGCTGAATATGCCAACAAAAAAATTTCAGAAAAGTTAGCCATTGATATTATGTCAGAGAATACAAGTATTATCAAAAGGCCTGTTATAGAATATGGCAATAAATTGATTGTAGGTTTTGATGAGACCGCTTTGGTTTCCTTAAAGAAATCCAACAATAAATAAACTGCAGCAATTTATTTATCATTTCAACATTCCATCGGGAACGGCTTTTTCCAATAGGTTTTTATAAATAAATCTTGTTTTCAGATTTTGAAAATGAAGGTTTTTATTACCTGGCCAACCATGACGCCCCCCGCTGTAAGTCATAAACTCAAATTCTTTTTTCAAATCCTGTAACTTGCTTGTAAGTTGAATGCTGTTTTGCATGTGTACATTTTCATCCACTATGCCATGAACTATTTGCAGCATTCCTTTATAACGATCCGTATAATTCAAAACAGAACTTTTTTTGTACCCATCAGGATTATCTGAGGGTGTGCCCATATAACGTTCCGTATAATGCGAATCATAGAGTGTCCAGTCAATCACACTTCCTCCTGCCATTCCATGAGTAAATAGATCTGCTCCGTATGTTAATGCGTAACAAGTCATGTATCCTCCATAACTAAACCCGGTAATGCATATTTTGGATGGGTCGGCCTGGCCGTTTTCAATCAGCCATTTCACCATGGTTGAATAATCCTTCATTTCCCAATAACCCAAATTGTGGTACATATAGTTTACACCTTCCTTTCCAAAATGCCCGCTTGCCCTGTGATCCATGGCTACTTGTATCAATCCTTCTTTAGCATACCATTGCTGTGAACCAGTTAATGACCAGGAATCCCATACAGTTCCCGCATTGGGGCCACCATAAATGGAAATTAGCACCGGATATTTTTTTCCTTTTTCCATATTCAATGGCCAGGTGATTTTCATTGGTAAGTTGTAAAGACTGTCTTCACTCAACACTCGAATCATTTCTGTTTTTGCAATTTTTGTGGTTTCAATTGCACTGTCTTTTACATCTCCCAGCTCTTTAATGATTTTTCCGTTTTTATCCACTAAAGTCATTTTAGAGGGCGTTGAGGAATTGCTGTAGGTTGTTATAAAGTAGGAAGCATTTGGCGAAAGATTGATAGTAGCATGATTGTATTCCCCAAAAGTCAGTCTTTTAAAATTATCTCCGTTAAATTTTACACTGTAAAAATCTTTACGTGCGGAATTTTCTTTTCTCGCAGTAAAATAAATAACGCTGTTTTTTTCATCAATGAAATTAATATCTGTTACAGTATACTTTCCACTGTGTATTACATTTTTAAGTCTGCCTGTCATGTCGTATAAATACATTTGTTCATGTCCGGTTTTATCACTTCTGTATATGAAACCCTTTCCATCATTCAAAAAAGAAATTCTTTTTCCTTCGTCATCCAAACTAATCCAGGTTTTTTGCTCTTCCATTAAAAATGGTTTTTTTGAACCTGAAGTTGGACTTACCTCCCAAATTTTTAGCATGTTCTGTTTTCGATTCATCCACTGCACCAGCAATGTACTTCCATCTGGTTTCCAATAGGGCAATCCGAAATATTGATCATCGTGTTCATTGAAATCTGCCCAAACGACATTACCTCCATAGGGAACAGTTATACCTACTTTTACTTCAGGATTTTTATCTCCTACTTTAGGGTATCTTATTACATCCACATATCCGTGTTGTCCCTGAGCATCTGTAAGTGTATATGTAGGAACGTTGGAATCATCTGATCTGAAAAAAGCGATGTGCTTACTGTCAGGGCTCCACCAAAATGCCCGATACTGTGATGCGCGACCCAGAATTTCTTCCATGTAAATCCAGCTTGCATATCCGTTCAAAATCAAGTCACTACCATCAAATGTCAGGCGGGCTTCTCTCTGAGAAGATATTTCTACAGTATATAAATCGTTGTCTTTCGTATAAGCAACATAATTGGCATCAGGACTCATCGTTGGATTGATTTCTTTCGCAGAATCATTGGTCAACCGAATTTCCTTATTTTCTATTTTTATGTATAAGTCATTGCCTTTACTGTAAACATTTTGATTGCCTGGAGATTGTTTGTTGAATTTTTCTTCATCAGTTGCTTCCCTTTCATTTCCATTAGCTGCGTCCACCACCAAACTCTTTCCTTCCTTAGTCATAATAAAATGGGCATCATCCAGCCATTTAGTAACAGTTGGTAAAGGCTTTATAATTCCCTTAAAATTATTTTTGAAATACTGATCGTTTGTTAATTCCTTAAATGAAGTTGGAGTTGAAATACCCGCATTGTCTTTCTTCTGTGAAAAACAAATGAAAGTAAAGAAAGAAATCACGATTGAAAACAATGGCTTTTTCATAAACATAAAAATTAGAGTAAAAATGAAAGGTTATGCTGTAAAATCATTTAAATATTCTCTGGCCTCATCATAGGAAAAAACAACACATCCTGAATACTATGCTGATTGGTCAACAACATGCAAATTCTATCTATACCAAAGCCAATGCCACTAGTTGGAGGCATCCCATATTCCAATGCTCTTAAAAAATCATGATCTATAAACATAGCTTCATCATCACCTCTTTCCATCAGTTTTACTTGTTCTTCAAATCTTTCTCTTTGCTCGATGGGGTCATTTAATTCACTGTAGGCATTGGCAATTTCTTTTCCATTTACCATTAGCTCAAAACGCTCTACCAGTCCGGGTTTTGAACGGTGTTTTTTGGTAAGCGGACTCATTTCAACAGGATAGTCGGTTATAAAAGTTGGTTGTATATAATTTCCTTCGCATTTTGAACCAAAAATTTCGTCGATCAATTTTCCTTTTCCCCATTTCATGTCTGCGTGTATGCCTAATTGTTGACATACATTCCTAATTCCGGCTTCATCCATATTGCTGATATCAAATCCGGTGTGTTCTTTAATCGCATCATACATCGTAACTCTTTTGAATGGTGCCTTAAAACTAATTTCCTTATCCCCAACTGTACAGGTAGAGGTTCCATTTACTGCGATGGCTGCCTTCTCAAGCATTTGCTCTGTGGTGTCCATCATCCACTCGTAGTCCTTGTAAGCAACATAAAATTCAAGAACGGTGAATTCCGGATTGTGGGTTCTGTCCATTCCCTCATTTCGGAAATTTCGGCTAAATTCATATACCCACTCAAATCCCCCCACAATCAATCTTTTCAAATAAAGTTCATTAGCAATGCGCATATACATTGGTACATCCAATGCATTATGATGTGTAATAAATGGTCTGGCTGCTGCTCCTCCTGGAATGCTTTGAAGAACGGGAGTATCAACCTCAAGCGCCCCTCTGTCATTTAAAAACTCACGAATGGCGTTTATAAATTTTGTTCTTTTTACAAATACCTCTTTGACTCCGGGATTCACAATTAAATCAGCATAACGCTGTCTGTATCTGAATTCAGGATCGGTTACTTCGTCAAATGCTTCTCCATCCTTTTCTTTAACTATTGGTAATGGTCGAAGTGATTTACTCAAAATAGTAAACTCACGGACATGAATAGACGTTTCTCCGGTCTTGGTAGTAAAAACAAACCCTTTGATTCCTACAAAATCTCCAATATCAATCAATTTTTTCCAAACATGCTGAAACAAAGACTTGTCTTCATTTGGGCATATATCATCTTGTTTGATGTAAAACTGGATTTTACCGGTTCCGTCCTGCATCACTGCAAAATTTGCCTTACCCATATCACGAACGCTCATAATTCTACCGGCAATACAAACATTTTCAAAATCAACTTTATTTTCCTCTCCTTTGTAATGTTCTTTGATATATTCAGCTGTTGTATTTACGGGATATAAGGCAGCAGGATATGGATCTATACCCATTTTTTCCAACTCTGCTTTTTTTTCTCTGCGGATGATTTCCTGTTCGGATAAATGTTGTGTGCTCATAATTTTTCTGACTAGAAATTTTAGGCACAAAGTTAATTGAAGTAAGGCAGGTAATAATTATTTGGCAGGGAAAATTTACACAGAAGCCAGTAATATTTGCCAAGCCTCTGCGACTTTTCCTTCGTTCAGTAAATCTTTAGCATACTTATGTAATTCGGATTCCATTTCATCGGGACTAACCGAATAATATTGAATTATGCTTTTTAGCTTTTCATCGGTAAATGATGGGTCTACTTGTGGCAACTCAGATACATTGGCTAATTGCGCCAACTCATTTCCTGTTAGAAATTTACTTTGTTTAACAGAAGCCGGCAATAAATCAAATCCGATACCCAGCTTCATATTGGGCTTCTCTACTTCAAATATGTTGGAAGCATTTGCTCGTGTGTACCAATTTCCACCAAGTCTTGCAACAAGATCTAATTTTGTTTGATCGATTTTCTTTTCGGAATTTAGAATTGAATCATCAAAATGCATCATCAATATTTCTGCAAGAACAAGATTTCCAGCACCGCCTTCGGTTCCCAATGGAATTATTTGTAGGACTTTACATTCAAACTTTATTTTACTTTCTTTTACCATCGGAGGCCTCACCAGTGTTGCCTTTTGTTCAGTAAAGCCTGCTTTTTCAAATTCATTTACACCCTTAGGATATTCACAACTAGTCAATGACATTTGTTGCAGTATGTTGTAGTCAACAATATTGATAACTACTTCAGGAACATTCGTTACATTTTCCAAAGTATGTTTAATGGTATTGTCCCGAACTCTTCTTGCGGGAGAAAATACCACTATGGGAGGATTGGAAGAAAATAAATTAAAAAAACTGTATGGGCTCAGGTTTACAAATCCGTCTTTATCAATGGTTGATGCAAAACATATTGGCCGGGGTGCAATAGCATGTTGTAAATAATTTTGGATATCGGCAGGGGCAAGATCAGATGTTTTTAATGTTAGCATCAAAGATTTTTTTTCAGGTTCAGGATAGAAAAATCCGAGTCTTCTTTTACAATAGTATTGTGTAGTTTTCCCAGTCCGTCGATTTCCATTTCAACTGTGTCACCCGGTTGAAGCCACTGTTCCTTATAATTGGGGTCATTTAATTTTCCGGTTCCATTTAATTCCAAAAAACAACCTGTTCCTACCGTTCCGCTTCCGATAACATCTCCCGGAAATAAATTTACTCCATAACTGCAACGTTCAATAATTTCTGCAAATGTCCAGTCCATATCAGCAAGATTTCCTTGGCTGACCTGAATGCCGTTAACACTGCATTTCATATTCAAGTTCCAACTCTTACCCACATGTCCTGGCTTGCAAGATGTTTCATGTTGCTCTAATTCATCGAGTGTTACGAGCATTGGCCCAATAACTGTGGAGAAGTCTTTTCCTTTTGCGGGACCCAAATTTAAAAGCATTTCTTCCATTTGCAATCTTCTTGCACTCATATCGTTCATGATCATCAACCCTGCAATATAATTATCTGCCTCCGATGCTTTTACATTTCTTCCGGGTTTGCTGATTACAATTGCTGCTTCCAATTCAAAATCCAATTTTTCAAAATGGTCGGGCATGCAAAGAATTTCACCCGGACCTTGAATACTGTTGTGATTGGTAAAATAAAAAATGGGGTATTGATCAAACTCAGGAATCATATCCACTTTTCTATTTCTTCTTGCTGCGGCTACGTGCTGCCTGAAGGCATATCCATCTCTGCAACTTGTGGGATGAGGAACCGGCGCCAATAAAGTCACTTCTCCAAAAGACGGAGCTACCAGGGAAGTGGGGATTCCGGATTTTAGATTTTTGTCTGCTGCTAAAGCAATTGGATACATGTCATCCCAAAAATTGAGTAACATTCCCATACTGTTGGGTAAATCAGGATGAAGCAAATCGGTATCATACAATTTACCATCAACAATCAGTGCCAATTGCTCGTAGCCTTCTTTTAAATATGTAACAAGTTTCATAGTATTGTTTGAGTAAGCAAAATTAACAATCTGCTTACAAGTAAAAAAAAGGAATTAATTAATTCAAACATAAAGATACCTGATATGGAATTTCAAAAAATAAACAATAAAGGACAAGCGAGATTGTTTAAAAATCAATATTTGGAATATCTCACAAAAACAAATCCAATAGTCATTTGGGCTCTTTATATGCCTGTCTTGATTTTCTTTCCATATTACGGATTGGGATATTTTTATTTAGGAGCCCTTAAAACTACTCTTTTGTTTTTGTCCGGGTTATTGTTTTGGACTTTTACAGAGTATATACTTCATCGATTTTTGTTTCATCATCAACCAAAAACAATTGTTGGAAAAAAATTGAATTATATCCTGCACGGAAATCACCATGAATACCCTAGAGATAAAGAACGTTTGTTTATGCCGCCAATACCAAGCATAATTCTCTCATCAGGCTTCTTTTGTTTTTTTTATCTGTTGATGAAAAAAAATGCAGTTGTTTTTTTTCCTGGTTTCATGATGGGATATTTGATATATGGATCGATGCACTATGCAATTCATGCTTTTAATCCGCCTTTTAAATGGATGAAGGGGTTATGGAAAAATCATCATTTGCATCACTACAAACATGATGATTTGGGATTTGGTGTTAGCAGCACCTTATGGGATCATATTTTTGGAACAATGT
>CAZCOL010000019.1:0-3740 GCA_964500545.1 uncultured Ferruginibacter sp.
ACGCTTTTTGCAAGATTGCGGGGTTTGTCTACATCAATACCTTTTGAAATTCCGACATAATAAGACAAAAGTTGAAGTGGTACAACGGTAAGAAGTGGAGCCAGTATTTCATCTGTATTCGGAATGGAAAAAAAGTCATTGCTAAGTTCACGGCTTATTAGGTCATCTTCATTTACGACTGAAATGATTTTCCCTTTTCTGGCTTTTATTTCCTGCATATTGCTGACAATCTTTTCATGATAGGGGTCTTTAGTTGCAATGAATAAAACTGGAAGATTTTCGTCAACCAATGCGATGGGCCCATGTTTCATCTCTGCAGCTGGATAACCCTCGGCATGGATGTAGGAAATTTCTTTCAGTTTAAGTGCGCCTTCCAATGCTATGGGGAAATTATAGCCTCTACCTAAAAATAAAAAATCAGCAGCATTTTTGTATTTTTCTGAAATGCTTTTTATCTGTTCAGCATTTTTCAAAATGACTTCTACTTTTTCAGGAATTTGTTCCAGCTCGTTTAGCAATGAAGAATATCTTTCCTCAGAAATACTGTTTTTATGTTTGGCAATACTCAATGCCATCATTATAAGTACTGCCAATTGTCCGGTAAATGCTTTGGTAGATGCAACACCGATTTCCGGACCAGAATGGGTATATGCTCCTGCATTGGATATCCTTGCTATAGACGAACCAACGGCATTGACAACTCCAAAAATAAATGCACCATTTTCTTTTGCTTTTTCTAGAGCAACCAGTGTATCTGCTGTTTCTCCACTTTGAGAGATGGCAATGATGACATCGCCCTTGTTTATTATGGGATTTCTATACCTGAATTCAGAGGCATACTCCACTTCTACAGGAATTCTACACAATTCTTCAATGATGTATTCAGCTACAAGTCCGGCATGCCAGCTTGTTCCGCATGCTACAATCATAATTCTATTTGCATTGAGTAAGTGTTCGATATTTTCATCTATTCCACTCATTTTTATCAAGCCGTCCTTTGCATATAATCTTCCCCTTAGGCAATCGAATATGGTGCTGGGTTGTTCAAAAATTTCTTTCAGCATGAAATGTTCATAACCACCTTTTTCAATTGCAGCCAGATCCATATCCAGCTTAGTGACATAAGGAGTGATTTTTTCATTTCCCAGATTTTTTAATATAAGCTCATCTGGTTTCACAATGGCCAGTTCATAGTCATTTACATAAACGACTTCTTTGGTGTACTCAATGATAGGTGAAGCGTCGCTTGCCAAAAAGTGCTCGCCTTTGCCTATGCCAATTACCAGCGGACTGCCTTTTCTGGCAGCAATGATTGTTTCAGGATTGCTTTCTTCAATCAATAGAATACAATATGCTCCCGTTACTCTTTTTAATGCTATTCTAAGCGCTTCTTCAATGGAGCAGTCGTTATTTTTTTGGATGTCTTCTATAAAATTCAGTAGTACTTCAGTATCAGTATCACTTGTAAATACGTATCCTTTTTTAAGAAGGTCTTGTTTGATTAGCGCATAGTTTTCAATGATTCCATTGTGAATCATGGCAATCTTTCCATTGGCGGAAGTATGAGGATGGGCATTTTTGTCGCTTGGTTCTCCGTGGGTCGCCCAACGTGTATGACCAATACCAATGGTTGCTTCCACATCTTTTCCAATCAAAGATTCTTCCAACTCGGATACTTTTCCTTTTTTCTTGAAAACATTCAGTTTACCTTTGTGAAGCAAGGCGACACCACTGCTGTCATATCCTCTGTACTCCAATCTCTTCAGTCCTTTCAATATGACGGGGTAGGCTTGTCTTGGTCCAGTATATCCAACTATTCCACACATGATTTTAAAATAAAAAGTAAAAATTTAAAAGCAACAGTTCTTCATCTACGGTTTGAGTTGAAGTATAAATAATAAAGATTTATTATAAACTGTTTTCATTGCAATTTAAGGATTTTAAGGGCAAAGAGATGATACCCGGCTGGATAAAATTATGATTATAGTAAGATTCCTTTAAGAAAGAAATAAGCAACCGAGAAATAGATGACAATTCCGGTGACATCCACCAGGGTGGCTACAAATGGGGCAGAGGATGCCGCAGGATCAAGTTTAAGTTTTTTAAGAATAATTGGGAGCATAGATCCCATGAGGCTTCCCCACAATACAATACCGATCAATGAAAAGAAGATAGTAATACCCAGAAGATTCCAGTGAGTGCCGTAATCAAACACGTGCAGATTTTGCCATAAAAATATCCTGAGTATTCCGATACTTCCCAGAATCACCCCCAATAAAAAACCCGTGGTCAATTCTCTTCTCATTACTCTCCACCAATCGGCAATAGTCAGTTCACCCAATGCCATGGCCTGAATGATTAAGGTGGATGCCTGTGATCCACTATTGCCCCCACTACTCATTATCAAAGGAATGAACAATGCTAAAACGGTTGCAGTTTCGATTTCATGCTGAAAAAATTGCATCGCAGATGCGGTCAGCATTTCACCTAAAAATAGAATAACCAGCCAGCCGGCTCTCTTTTTTACAAGCTTTAATATGCTGATTTCAAGGTAAGGTTCATCCAATACTTCCGTACCTCCGATTTTTTGAATGTCTTCACTGAATTCTTCATTTGCAACCCAAAGGATATCGTCAATCGTTACAATTCCAAGCAGAATGTTATGATCGTCAATAACGGGAAGGGCTACGCGATTATTCATTTTGAAAGCCTCGTTCGCAATTTCCTGATCATCATTGGCATTAAGTGCAATGAATCTGTCATCCATGATTTCATTTACTTTGGCTTCAGGGGAAGCAAGTATGATGTCTCTTATTCTGATATCATCCAGTAATTCGCCTTTATAATTGATTACATAAATTACATCAATCGTTTCACTGTTTGTACCGAATCTTCTGATTGTTTCAATCACTTCCTTGACAGTATTGTATTCATACACATATACATAGTCGGGGTTCATCAATCTGCCCACACTGTTTTCCGGATATCCCAGCAGTTCCAAAGTGACCTTTCTTTCTTCAGGATCAAGTGTTTTGATAAGGTCGCGCACAATACTGTTGGGCAGTTCTTCTAAAAATGCTACCCGGTCATCGGCAGGAAGCTCGTTGAGCAATTCGGCAGATTTGAATCCGGGAAGATTTTCAATGATTCTTTTTTGTACAACCGCATCCAGTATTTTAAACACACTGGCAGCTCTGTGAATGGATAAATGGGAGATGATTTGCGATTCATAATCAGGGTTCTCATATATAAGATCTGCTACATCGCTTATGTTTTGATTGTTTAGAAATTCTTTGATGACCAACTTGTCTTCGGAAGCAATTACTTCTTCAAACAGTTGCTGCAATGTTATGTCATCCATTTCCAAAGCCATTACTAAAAAACAGTTTAAATGATATAAATCAATTCCTTTTTGTTACATTCGTTCGGCTTTGCAATTTACTTTATTATATTCAGTTACAGATGATAAATCAAAATTTATATATCAATTATACGGAAAAGAAAGGCAGGGGTGTGTTTACTAAAAAAGCAATTCAAAAAGATGAAATAATTGAAGTTTCACCGGTTATAGTCATGAGTATGGAAGATCGAGCACTACTGGACAAAACATTGCTTCATGATTATATTTTTGAATGGGGTGAAAATAAAGAGCAGTGTTGTATGGCCTTGGGTTTTATTCCAATGTATAATCATAGTTATACCAGCAACTGTGAATATTTCATGGATTTTAAAGATGAGTC
>CAZCOL010000019.1:3840-14872 GCA_964500545.1 uncultured Ferruginibacter sp.
TGCGAAGTAAATGAATACCTCGCAGTGTTAAAATAAACAGTAGAATTTGTTATTGCTTTGAAGCGAAATCTCTTCTGATAATATTCAGTGCCGCCCCTTCTTTAAACCATTCTATTTGCTGCTCATTGTAGGAATGATTGATGTTGATTTCATCGATTGTGCCATCAGTATGATTCAATATCATTTTTAATTTTTTGTTGGGGGCAAAATCCGTTAATCCGATTATATCGATATTGTCGTCCTCTCTGAATTTTTCATAATCATTTTTGTCATCGAAGGTCAAAGCAAGCATTCCCTGTTTTTTAAGATTGGTTTCATGTATACGGGCAAAAGATTTTACCAAAACTGCTCTTACACCCAAGTGGCGCGGCTCCATAGCAGCGTGTTCTCTGGATGAACCTTCTCCGTAATTTTCATCACCTACAACTATGCTGCCTATACCTGCGGCTTTGTATGCGCGTTGTGTTGAAGGCACTGTGCCGTATTCTCCAGTCAATTGATTTTTGACATTGTCAGTTTTATCATTGAAATAATTGACAGCTCCAATTAAAAGATTGTTACTGATATTATCCAGGTGCCCTCTGAATTTAAGCCATGGACCAGCCATAGAGATATGGTCTGTTGTGCATTTTCCTTTTGCTTTTATCAGAAGCTTCAACCCTTTTAAGTCAGAACCTTCCCATTTGGCAAATGGTTCAAGCAGCTGCAGTCTCTTGCTTTCAGGAGATACTTTTACCTGAACATTGCTTCCATCAGCTGCAGGAGCCTGATATCCGGGATCTTCTACTGAAAATCCTTTTGGAGGAAGTTCAGAGCCGGTTGGAGGATCTAATTTAACTTGATCTCCATTGGCATTGGTTAAAGTGTCAGTTAATGGATTGAAATTAAGATCACCTGCAATAGCCATTGCAGTTACAATTTCAGGAGAGCCTACAAATGCAAAAGTATTAGGATTGCCATCTGCTCTTTTTGCAAAATTTCTGTTGAAGCTATGAACGATGGTATTTCTTTCTGCTTTTTCTGCACCTAGCCTTGCCCACATTCCAATGCAAGGGCCACATGCATTTGCAAATACAGTAGCTCCGATTTTATCGAATGTTTCTAAGAAGCCGTCTTTTTCAATGGTATAACGAACCAACTCGGATCCGGGTGTGATGGTGAAAGCTGCATTTAATTTCAAACCTTTTTCATCCACTTGTTTTGCAAGACTAACCGCTCTGCTGATATCTTCATAAGAAGAGTTGGTGCAGCTTCCAATTAAACCTACTTCTATTTTTGTGGGCCAGTTGTTGGCAGCGGCCATTTCTTTCATTTTAGAAATTGGAGTAGCTAAATCCGGCGTGAATGGACCATTTAAATGTGGTTCCAATTCATTCAAATTGATTTCGATTACTTCATCAAAATATTTTGAAGGATCGGCATATACTTCGGCATCGCCGGTCAAATGTTCTTTGATTTGATCAGCCATTGTTGCAATTTCTTCACGTCCTGTTGCTTTTAGGTACCTGCTCATGCTTTCGTCATAACCAAAAGTAGAAGTGGTGGCACCAATTTCAGCACCCATATTGCAAATGGTACCCTTACCTGTGCAACTCATGTTTACCGCACCTTCACCAAAATATTCAACTACTGCACCTGTACCTCCTTTTACTGTAAGAATACCTGCAACTTTTAAAATCACATCTTTGGGCGCAGTCCATCCATTTAGTTTTCCGGTTAGTTTAATGCCGATTAATTTTGGCATTTTTAATTCCCAAGGTAATCCCGCCATTACATCACAAGCATCAGCACCACCCACACCAATGGCAATCATTCCCAACCCGCCTGCATTAACCGTGTGGCTGTCTGTTCCAATCATCATACCTCCAGGGAACGCATAATTTTCAAGTACAACCTGATGAATGATACCTGCTCCGGGCTTCCAAAATCCAATACCGTATTTATTGGAAACTGAGGATAAAAAATCATATACCTCACTGCTTTCATTGATTGCTCTGTTAAGGTCTGTTTTGCTGTCAACCTTGGCTTCAATCAAATGATCACAATGAACGGTACTCGGAACGGCAACGGCAGCGCGACCTGATTGCATAAATTGAAGCAAGGCCATTTGAGCTGTTGCATCTTGCATGGCAACCCTGTCCGGGGCAAAATCCACATAAGACTTTCCTCTGTCGTAAGCCTGATTTGCATTTCCTTCCCACAAATGAGCATATAATATTTTTTCTGTCAAAGTAAGGGGTCTGCCAACTGCTTTTCTTGCTGCAGCTATTCTTTCTGGGAAATTAGCGTACACTTTTTTAATCATTTCAATGTCGAAAGCCATAGTGTAATTTTATAGTTTTTGATAAATATAAACTTCGTGTATTATTAAATTATTTTGAAATAGTTTGATTGACCGATGATAACAGTTTCAATGATCAATATTCTTTGATAATGAGCTGCAAAATTACAAAAATCATTGAAGGAATTTGTAAAAATGTCATATTTTTATAAGGATGAAAAAGTTAAAATATTTTGTGGAGTGGCATGTTTTTGGGGTCTGTACAGCTATGGGAGAGAGAATGGGAATTGCTACCTCAATAATTCGAAAGTATTTTATTTATATTTCATTTATGACTCTGGGTTCACCATTGATTGTTTATTTATTTATGGCATTTTGGATGAATGTCAAAAAGTACATTTTTGCTTCGAAAAGAAATCCCGTTCGTTATTAAAATAATTCCATCTTTTTTTGAAAAAACTATATTCTCTTGTTTTTCTAATCAACTGCTTTTTTCAGTCTTACAAGTTTTTCCAGTAGTGGCTCCAGCAAATCAAGTTGAAGCATGTTTGCTCCGTCGCTTTTTGCCAACGATGGATTAGGATGTGTTTCGATAAACAAACCATCAGCTCCTGTTGCAATGGCTGCTTTGGCAATGGTTTCAATAAGTTGAGGGTTGCCACCTGTAATTCCCGATGTTTGATTTGGTTGTTGTAATGAATGGGTACAATCCATGATTACCGGTACGTGGTGTTCTCTCATCCAGGTAATATTTCGGTAGTCGACTATAAGATCCTGATAACCAAAACTGTTGCCTCTTTCGGTTAGCCATACCCGTGAGTTGCCGGTCTGTTTGATTTTATCAACGGCGAATTTCATGGCGGGGCCGCTAACAAATTGTCCTTTTTTTACATTGACTATTTTGTTTGTAGCGGCTGCTGCCAAAAGCAAATCAGTTTGTCTGCAAAGAAAGGCGGGTATTTGAAGCACATCCACATAATTTGCGGCGATATTGGCTTCTTCGGGTGAATGAATATCTGTGGTGGTTGGAACGTTATTTTCTTTTCCGGCCTGATGAATGAATTCAAGTGCTTTGATGTCACCTATACCAGTAAAAGATCCTGCGCTGGTACGATTGGCTTTTTTGTACGAAGCCTTGAAAATATAGGGTATTTGAAGTTTTTTACAAATTTCGGCGACTTTACCCGCAATGTTGATAACCATTTGCTGATCCTCCACTACACAAGGTCCGGCAATCAAAAAGAAATTATTTTCTTCAAAGCTTTGATTCTTGAAAAGGCTTTTAACGTCTTGATTCATTTTGTAAAATTAGTCAATTATTTTTCTGCAAAATATACTTAACAAGTACATTTACAGCATTAAACAACAATATTATGGTAAAAGAAAGAGTGTTGGTAATAGGTGCAAGCGGACAAATAGGAGTGGAATTGACGCTGGCTTTGAGAAAAATATACGGGAACAGCAATGTGATCGCATCTGATTTGCGTGAAGAAAATGAATTGTTGAAAGGAACAGGACCCTACGTAAGTTTGGATGTAATGAACAAGGAGATGCTACATGTGCAAGTGATTCGTCAGGGTATTACACAGATTTACTTACTTGCAGCAATTTTATCAGCAACCGGTGAAAAAAATCCCAATCTCGCATGGAGTTTGAATATGCAGAGTTTGTTGAATGTACTGGATATAGCACGTGAGGAAAAATTGCACAAAGTTTACTGGCCAAGCAGTATTGCGGTGTTTGGACCCACTTCACCTAAAATCAATTGTCCTCAACAAACCATCATTGAACCCATTACCGTATATGGAATCAGTAAATATGCGGGAGAATTTTGGTGCAATTATTACTTCAACAGATATGGAGTGGATGTCAGAAGTTTGCGCTATCCGGGTTTGATCAGCTACAAAAGTGCACCCGGGGGTGGTACAACTGATTATGCCATAGAGATATTTCATGAAGCAAAACAAGAAAAAAGCTATGAATGTTTTTTAAAGGAAGATACCTTCCTGCCTATGATGTATATGCCCGATGCAATAAGAGCTACTATTGAGTTGATGGAAGCACCCGCAGGAAAAATTTCCATTAGAACTTCATATAATATATCAGGAATGAGCTTTTCTCCCAAAGAAATTGCTCAAGAATTGATTAAGCACATTCCAGAGTTTAAAGTAAGTTATTTACCTGATTACCGTCAGACAATTGCCGATAGCTGGCCACAAAGCATAGATGATTCAGTAGCTCGAAATGATTGGAGCTGGAGGGAGGAATATAACTTGCAAAAAATGACAGAAGATATGATTAAAAATATATGACTTTTAAAAATTGATTAACAATAAAATATAGTTATTAAATAAAAACATTGTTAATAACTTTGTTGATAATTTGTGTGTTTTATAAAAAAAATGATTATTTTTGTTATATTATTTATCCATTAAATCTAAACAATGAAAAAATTATCATTTTTTATTATTGCATTTTTGGGGGTGTTATCCCACATTAACGCACAAGAATTAAAATCCAAAAAGGGCGAAAATTACTTGCCTGAAAAAGGGGATTGGTCTATAGGTTTTAATCCGGAGGGGCTTTTTAAATATGTTGGAAATATTTTCAACGGAACTGACAACAACAATGCCCCAAATGTAGATTTTTTAAAAACCGGAGTTATAGTAGGTAAGAAATTTATTACAGCTAAAGAAGCATTAAGGGCTACCGTGAATTTGGATATAAATAGCGGTAAAATTATTACACCATCGTATTTCAGGGATACCGCAATTCCAAATCCAACTCCTGGAGAATCCCCAATTCTTGCACCTCCAATTTGTAAAACATTGACAGCAACAAATTCAAATTTCAACGTCACTCTTGGAATAGGTAAAGAATACAGAAGAGGTAAAACCCGTTTACAGGGATTCTATGGTGCAGACGTTTTATTAAATATTAAATCAAGTAAAATTGACAGTTCTACCCAATACGTTAAAGGTTTTGGAGATCAATCGAGCTACAACAGAAGTGATTATACCAAATCCATCACCCATACAAGTGGACTGGGTATTGGTTTTACTGTTCAGGGTTTTATGGGAGCAGAATATTTTCTTTTTCCAAAAATCTCTGTTGCTGCACAATATAATTATGGTTTAAGCTTTAGGTATCAGGCTTTAAGCAAAGAGATACATAAATTTACCGGAGTGGGTATCCAGGGATTGCCTGCTGCATCTGCAGCTGCTGCATATTATTCTGATTTTACAAAACAAGGACCAAAAGATAACAGCATTGGTATAGGGGGTGTTGGAGTTGGTTCAATCAGTATGAATTTTTATTTCTAATTATTTTTTAGCTTTTATATTTCTAACCCATAAAAACAAACCAAATGAAAAAACTACTATTCTTCGTCGCTTTTGCAGGCGCTGCTTTCACAAGCAATGCACAATTTGCTAAGGGAAACATTTATGCTTCAGGTTCAGTTGGCTATTCTTCAAGCAGTCAAGGTGATCTTAAAGCAAGTACAATGTCAGTATCACCTGGAGTTGGTTATTTTTTAACCAATAATTTATCTCTTGGATTAGAATTGGGTGTTGGATCCGAATCAGTTGAAAATGCTTCAGTTAAAACCGACAACCTAAGCTCTATGTCAGCTGGTGTTCATGCAAGGTATTATTTTACTCCCGCTAACAAATTTTCATTCTTTGGAAATTTGGGTGTTGATTACATGTCTTTAAATGATAAAATCGATAAGGTAAAAACTACAGGATTCGGTCTGTCTGTTTCTCCTGCGATTTCTTATTTTCTTTCAGACAAACTTGCTATGGAAGCATCTTTCGGATCAATCGGATACAGTACAATGAAAACAGATGTAACAGGTGCAAAAGCAATGAATACAATGAATGTAAACTTTGATTTGTCCAGCATTTCTTATGGACTTATTTATAAGTTTTAATTTCAAGGACTACATTTTAATTAAAAGAGGCTATTCAAAAAACAGCCTCTTTTAATTTTACAAAGCACTAAATTATTTTTTAAGTTTTCAAATTCAGCACATCCTGCATCGAATAAATTCCTTTTTTTTCTTTTAAAAATTCGGCAGCTAACACTGCTCCAATTGCAAAGCCCTTTCTGTTGTGTGCGGTATGCTTGATTTCAATACTATCAATGGCTGAATCATAAGTTACCACATGGGTTCCGGGTGCGGGATCAATTCTTTTACTGATGATATTCAATTCATTTGTTTGATCACTCTCTCCTAAAATCCATTTTGTTTTTCTTTTTATTTTTTCAAGGATTCCTTCTGCAATGGTAATGGCCGTACCACTTGGAGCATCTTTCTTTTGAGTATGGTGTATTTCTTCTAAAATAATATTGTATTCAGGTCTTTCATTCATTAATGTTGCCAACCTACTGTTGATTTCAAAAAATATATTGACCCCTATACTGAAATTACTTGCATGTAATAAAGTGCCATTTTTTTCTTTACAATAATTTTCTGTTTCTTTCCAGTCTTTCAACCATCCTGTGCTTCCGCATACAACCGGCACTTCTGCATCAAAACAGGTCTTTAAGTGTTCTACTGTACTGTCGGGGCCAGTAAATTCAATTGCTACATCTGCTTTTTTGAGATTGCTTATTGTCAATTCGCTCTTATTTTCTTTAGTGACAATCAGTATTATCTCATGACCATTTTGCAATGCAATTTCTTCAATGGCTTTTCCCATTTTTCCGTAACCAATTAGCGCTATTTTCATGCTTTAACATTAAAAGATTTTTTGAATATCGATTATCTTACAAAGGGTGAATTGGTTCCACAGGATTGCAATTTATTTGATTTGGAATACAAAACTCAGTCCATTTGTGTTAGCCAAAGGTGAAAATCCGGGTTTGATGTTCATGCTCAGGTTCTCGCTTACATCAAAGGTTTTCAAATGAGCATCTACAGCAGCGTCAGCAACATTCAATCCCCAAAAAAACACAAAGAATAAAACACAATAATCAATATCCTGTCTTACCTGGTTTCTGAATGTTCTTATTCTTTCCGGCTGGTCTTTTACTGTAAAATAAGGTTGTTTTATAAGGTAGTCATTGGTAGGGTCTCCATCAACCGCAAGTGCATAAGCATTTTTTGCATCGCGGTATGTTTTGATGTTTCGGTTAAAAAGATATGCTGTTGTTCCCAAAGCCCCGTAAACCAATGGCAGTTTCCAGTATTTTTTATTGTTTATTTGTCCCCATCCAGGAAGGATTGCTGAGTGTATGATAGGGGTTCGGGTACTGAAGCTTTTGGTTGAATTACTTTTCTTTACTAAAAATGAACTGTCATTTTGCTGAGCTAAGGAAAAAACAAAAGAAAACGACAAAAGAAATAATAATAATAAACGCTTTTGAAAAACTTGCATCAGCTTACGGTGATTTTTAATTTTTCCAAGAGTGCATTCAGTTCGTCAATTGAATAATACTCAAACAAAATGCTGCCATAGCCTTTTTTATTATGCGTAAGTTTCACCCTGGTACCATATTGGGAGGCAATATTGGTTTCTATTTTTTTATAAGTATCAGGAAGAGAAGAAGGTTTGTTTGCAGGCTTAGCAGATTTACCTGATTGCATTTTTCTTACGAGTTCTTCTGTTTGCCTGACTGATAATTTTTTCTTCTTTATTTCATTAAAAATAAACATTTGTTTATCAGCTAATTCAACACTGATGATTGAACGGGCATGAGCCTTACTGATATCTTTGTTTCTTACTGCAATCTGAATAGTAGGAGGTAGTTTCAATAATCTGATGTCATTGGTAACTGTGCTTCTGTCTTTTCCGATTCTTTCAGCAAGTTGTTCTTCAGTGTATCCAAGTTCTTCCATCAGTCTTTTATAGCTTATGGCTATTTCAATTGCATTTAAATTTTCTCTTTGTAGATTTTCCAAAAGAGCTAGTTCAAGAATGTTGTCTTTATTGAGATCGCGGATGTATACCGGAACATCTTTCAGTCCAGCCATTTTGGAAGCACGAAATCTTCGCTCACCTGCAATCAGTCTGAATCTGCCATTTGGAATCGATGAAACGGTCAAGGGTTGAATGATACCATGCATTTTGATGGAGTCAGACAATTCTTTAAGCGCAGTCTCATTGAAATCTGTTCTTGGCTGGTGTGGGTTCACTTCAATTTTATCCAAAGAGACATTAAGCGTGCCTGTTGATCTTTCAATTACTTCATTTTTTAAATTGCCTGAAGTATTTTTTAATTCGGCATCGATGTTTTGCAGCAGGCTTCTGATTCCTTTACCTAAAGCATCTGATTTTTTTTGCATGGCAATTGATATTGTGTTCTAAATGTTTCAGCCAAAATTTGATTAAAGAAAAATCAAGCAATGATTTTATCTTCCTGTTTGATTTTTGTCATGTTGTTTTTTTGTAAAATTTCTTTTGCAAGATTCAGGTAGTTTACGGCACCTTTACTGTCTGAATCATACAGAATAACCGGTTTGCCAACACTGGGAGCTTCACTTAGCTTGGTATTTCTGTGAATGATGCTGCTGAAAACCATATCATCAAAATGGCGTCTGACTTCGCTGACCACCTGATTGCACAATCTTAAGCGGCCGTCATACATGGTCATCAATATTCCTTCAATTTTAAGATCCACATTCAATCGGTTCTGAACAATTTTAACGGTGTTCAGTAATTTGCCCAATCCTTCCAAGGCAAAGAATTCAGTCTGAACGGGAATCACAACACTGTCTGCGGCTGTCAATGCATTTACTGTAATCAAACCCAAAGAAGGGGAACAATCTATGATTATGAATTCATAATCGTTGGAAACAGACTCAAGTGTTTTTTTTATTACCATTTCCCTATTGGGATATTCGATCATTTCTATTTCTGCTCCAACAAGATCTATGTGCGAAGGTATTAAATCAAGATGCGGAATGGCTGTTTTAAGAATGACATCCTTTGCTTCGGCCTCATTGACCATACAATCATAGAGGCTTTTGGTGATATTATGAAGATCAAATCCAACACCGGTAGTACTGTTTGCCTGAGGATCGGCATCCACCAGTAAGGTTTTGTATTCAAGTATAGCAAGGCTAGCAGCCAGATTGATTGCTGTAGTAGTTTTTCCTACTCCTCCTTTTTGATTGGCTACGCCAATAATTCTTGCCATATGTTAATTTATACTATTTTAATTTAAGCAAAATTCGGTGATTTTTTTCTTTATTTTATTTAAAGTTATCAAGACATTGAAAACCACGACAAACAAATGTAGGTAATCGGTTTAAAATATTGAACAATAATGGATTATAAATGTTCTAGTCTGATATTGTTATTAATTTGTCAAAAGCAAAATTTATTGCAAATCAAACCGAAATTTGCAGCTGATAAATAAACCATTTTATTATCCTGTTTATCAAAAACCAATACTATGCGCTCAACATCCGGTATCCTTGTTTTTATTTTAATTTTACTGCTTTTGGACCTGTATGTATATCAGGCCATAAAAGTGGTAGCTCAGAGCTCAACTCTACGGACAAGATTTTTTATTAATTCCCTTTACTGGTCTTTGACCGGAATTACATTGTTGTCATTTTTATTTTTTGTATACACGTCGCATGAATTTTTAGGGAAAGTTGTTAGAACCTATCTTTTTGCAATAATCATTGGTTTGTTTCTCGCTAAATTTATTACGGTTTTCTTTTTGATGATAGATGATGCGAGAAGGGCTATACAATGGATGCTTCAGAAAATCATTGTGTCAAGAGGTATACAAAATGCTTCGGATGATTTGATTTCAAGATCTGTTTTTATGAGCTGGCTGGGTATGACCGCTGGGTCGTTACTTTTTGGAAGTTTACTTTTTGGGTTCAGAAATAAATACCAATACAAATTGATTCGTCAGAAATTGTCTTTTAAAAATTTACCCTCCTCTTTTCGCGGATTAAAAATCATACATATCAGTGATATTCATAGTGGAAGTTTTACCGACAGGAAAGCCGTAGAACATGGGGTTGAAATGATCATGGCTCAGCAGGCTGACTTAATATTATTTACCGGGGATTTGGTGAATGACAGAGCTGCTGAAATGAATGAATTCAAAGATGTTTTTTCACGCCTGAAAGCCCCATTAGGCGTATATTCCACATTAGGAAACCATGATTACGGAGATTATGTTCAATGGCCTGTTGAAGGATTATCCAAACAGCAGAATCTTGAAAATCTAAAAAAAATTCAGGAGGAAATGGGTTGGAGGTTGTTGATGAATGAACATGTTGTACTCAAAAAAAATGGAGATGAAATTGCATTGATTGGGATTGAGAACTGGAGTGCAAAAGGCCGTTTTCCTAAATATGGTAGATTGGATATTGCTTATGAGGGAGCGGCGAAATTTCCTTTCAAAATTTTGATGAGTCACGATCCCAGCCATTGGAAGGCGCAGGTAATAACGGAATATGCTGATATTGACCTTACTTTAAGCGGTCATACACATGGGATGCAGTTTGGAGTGGAGCTTCCAGGTTTTAAATGGAGTCCTGTTCAGTATATGTATAGGGAGTGGGCAGGATTGTATGAACAAGGAGATAAAAAGCTCTATGTAAACCGGGGGTTTGGCTTTATTGGATATCCTGGGAGGGTGGGGGTGATGCCGGAAATAACACTGTTGGAATTAGTGTAAAAAATCATAGCCCACCATTTAAATGGTGGGCTAATGGAAAATAAATTAAATCAACATTGAATTATGTTTTTTTTACCCCTCATTCTAGTTGATAAAAAT
>CAZCOL010000019.1:14972-18557 GCA_964500545.1 uncultured Ferruginibacter sp.
TCTGTAGGTCTTCTGAAGCCACCATCCGCTTCATTCATTCTTACCGTTCTGTTGTTATATCGTTTACCATCAATGGCTTTGATCATTTTGCCGGCATTGGACTTATCCACTTCAACCCAGGTATTCATTTCCCTCATATCTATTTTACCTAAAACTTCCTTTTTCAAATTACTTTCATCCAAAATGAATTGCAGAAAACTTGCTTTATAGAACCCGTCCTTTGTGCCTAGGTTTATAAATAATCTGGTATATCCATTGTCTCTCCTGTTGAAGTTTCTTTCACCTCTGTCATTTCTGTTTTGAGAGGGTCCTCTTTCATTCATCATATTTCGATTGCGCGCGTCCATTCTTACATTAAGATCATCTGCGTTTTCATAATATTTCAGGAAATGATCAAACTCCAAAGCTGCAACTCTTTGCAATACTTCTTCTTTGGATACGTTTTCAAATTTCTGCATCAAATCAGGAAGATATGTTTCGTAATCTCCGTGTGAAATATCTGTTTGAATCAATTTGTCCATGAAATGGAAAAATTGTCTTCTGCAAACCTCTTTTCCACTTGGGATATCTACTTTGTGAAAAGTAGCATTGATCATTTTTTCAAGTTGTCTGATTTTAAAAGTTTCTCTTGTATGGCAGATGGAGATGCATATTCCGCTTTTCCCTGCTCTGGCAGTTCTTCCGCTTCGATGCGTATATACTTCCATATCATCAGGCAATTCATAATTGATAACATGGGTAATTCCATCCACATCAATTCCTCTTGCAGCAACATCCGTTGCAATGAGCAATTGCAAGGCTTTGCTTCTGAAGCGACCCATTACTTTATCCCTTTGTTGTTGGGTTAAATCGCCATGCAATGCTTCAATATCGTATCCGTTCTTAGATAGTCTTTCGGAAATTTCTTGTGCATCAGCTTTTGTTCTCGTAAATATGATGCCATACATTCCAGGATTGAAATCAATCAGTCTTTTAAGCGTTTCATAACGCTGATGAGCGGCAGTTAAGTAATATTGATGATCAATGTTTACATTTCCGCTGTTCTTTTTACCAACTGTGATTTCTTTGGGAGAGGTCATGAAATTCTTTGAAATAGCCCTTACTTCAGGAGGCATGGTGGCGCTGAATAACCAGATGCTTTCTCTGTTGATCGTATTCTTCAATACGAAGTCAATATCATCCCTGAATCCCATATTCAGCATTTCATCCGCTTCATCCAATACTACATATTTTACTTTTTGCAAGTCGATGGCTTTTCTTTCAATCAAGTCAATCAATCTACCGGGTGTTGCAACCACAATTTGAACTCCCTGACGAAGATTTCTAATTTGCATGGTGATGGATGCACCGCCATATACCGCTTCTGTATTTACACCCTTCAAGTATTTTTTAAAAACTAGTAAGTCATTGGTTATTTGTAAACAGAGTTCCCTTGTAGGACATACAATTAACGCCTGAGGAAATTTATCAGCAGCATTTATTAATTGTAAAAGAGGAAGACCAAATGCAGCAGTTTTTCCTGTACCTGTTTGTGCAAGTCCGACAAAGTCCATGGTGCCCGAAAGTAAAACTGGAATAGCTTGTTCTTGGATAGGCGTGGGATTAGTAAATCCCAAATCGTTGATTGATTGCAAAATTTCGGGTTTCAAACCCAGTGATTCAAATGTAGTCATTGTTTTGTTTTAATGTAAAGACCCCCTATCGCAATAGCAATAAGCATGTAGTCCAAAAATGATTTTTGATGGTCACATGTAATGCTTCGGGCCGTTGGAGAGAAAAATCTTGGAGAGAAAAAGATTAACTTGATACCTGCTTTCAACAGCAACTGAGCATGTCATGTAATTCTCAGTTTTTATAAATTCTTTGCAAAGGTAAGCTATTTTATTGAATATCTGACATTTATTGTGACAGTTATCATAATAACTCGCTCAAAAAACCTGTTTTATAGTATTATAAAGGCTATCTGCTTGGGTAATAATCAAATCGTGATTACATTTACGTATGAATAAGATTTGAGATTATTTTTAACCCAAATAAAAAATATATGTACAATAAATTTTTAACCTTGTTTTTCGGCTTGTTTATTTTTTCATCAGTTGTTTTTGCTCAGGGTTTTCATATTGGTGCAAAGGGTGGAACGGATATGCAAAAGATAGATGGGAATAATTTCAATAATAAATTTGCATTTGGCTACCACTTTGGTGGATTTGTTCAATTGAAATTGTCTTCCTCATTTGCAATTCAGCCGGAGTTGTATTATAGCGAAGTGAATTTTGATACAGCTAATAATTTTTCTCAAACATACCAATCCATAGATATTTCAAAAATCAAATTTGGATATTTGAATTTGCCGATATTGTTGAATATAAATCTATCGAAAAAATTTGCACTGCAGGCCGGACCTCGCTTTGGAATTCTTTCCAAAAGTAATTTGTCTGTTAAAAATCAGGCCAGGGATGCAATCAAATCCGGCGATATATCTATGGTAGGAGGAGTTCAGATTAAAGTGTCCAGTTTATATATATACGGTAGGTATCAGGTTGGTTTGAATGATATCAATGATGCAGTGTCTTCCGATAAATGGAAAAGTCAGTCATTGCATATCGGAGTCGCTCTGAAATTATTCTAATTATTTTCTGATAATTTGAATCTTTCCATCTTCTTGGATGCTGATGATTGAGCTGGGGTTGGCGGGTGTTTGATCATCTTGTCTGTATTGTACAATATAATCTACTCCTTGTTTGATTTCAAAATCTATGTCGCAAAATAAAGCCGGCGCTGGGTAGCCCGAAATATTAGAGGAAGTTGAAACAATCGGCTTTCCAAATTCCTCAATCAACTTTTGACAAAATTTATCTTTTACAATTCTGATTGCGATGCTTCCGTCCTGATTGATGATGTTTTTTGCAAGATTTTTTGCCTTTCTATAAATAACTGTAACAGGTTTACTGATGCCCTTTATATAATCAAAAATCAGAGGACTGGTATCGTCACAATAATGAAGGATATCTTCTTCCTTAGCAACAAGTATTATCATACTTTTACTTTCTTGTCTTTTTTTTAGCTGATATATTTTTGCAGCAGCAACTTCATTTGTGGCATCACATCCTATACCCCATACAGTATCAGTAGGATATAGAATCAATCCGCCTTCTTTCAATACCCTTATGCAGGATTGTATGTCTTCTTCAATGATCATTTTTCAAATTTAAATAAACATCCATAACAGATTGTGCGCAGCTTTCATTTGTAAATTTATCGGCTTGTTCTATCCCTTTTCTTATTAATAATTCATTGTCATTTGAAATAACCGTACTCATTGCATGGGAAATTTCTTCATGATTAAAAGGGTTTACATAAATGGCAGCTTCTCCACCAACTTCGGGCATACAGGATAAATTGGATGTTATGACAGGTAATTTACTCGCCAAAGATTCCAAAATAGGGATGCCGAATCCTTCAAAAATGGAAGGATAAATCATTGCAGCAGCAGACTGATAAATTGCAGGGAAATCCATGAAAGGGATAGGTTTCCCATTGTACATTTCATCAGAAAGGAAAATGATTTTTTTTTCAAGATTATTT
>CAZCOL010000019.1:18657-31935 GCA_964500545.1 uncultured Ferruginibacter sp.
CCATAAAATTCAATGATGTCATTTTTTGTTTGTTCGCTGATTGCAATAATCACGTTTGAATTTATACAGGCATTTTTGAATTTTTTTCTATAAATACTAATATCAATCGAATTGTACTGTTCAGGATATCTCTCAAAAATCAGGTCATGAATCGTGACAACAGATTTTATATTGGTATTTTCAATTCCAAAGGGGATCTCATGGCTTAATCCGTGGTAAATGTCAATGTTGTCTTTAATCAGGTCTTTTTTTATCCAACTGCTTCTCCACAATGATTTAAAAAATTTTTCAGGAAATCCTTTTGGAGTCTTTGTTTGAATATTTTTATAGAGAGATTCATTGAATAATTCCGTTGCTTTTGGGGTATACAAATAATATTCGTTATCTGGAAAGCTAGTGCATAATGATCCTACCAAGGTCCGACTATAGTTGCCTAAGCCAGTTCTGTTTTGATAAATCCTTTTAGCGTCAAAAGCAATTTTCATTGCAATATTTTATACTAACAAATATAAATCCAATCTGTTGAAATTATGTTTTAAATTTTCCGATAAGATAAGTATGTTCGCAAAAATAATTTTTATGGAATTGAAATCATTGATAGCTGAATGTTGGGAAAATAGAACATTGTTAAAAGAAGAAAAGTATGCTGATGCTGTAAGGGCTGTAATAGAAAAAGTTGATAAAGGTTTGTTGCGCACTGCTGAGCCTGTAAATGATACATGGCAGGTAAACGAATGGGTAAAACAAGCCATACTTATGTATTTCGCCATTCAGCCAATGGAAACACATTCATTACCTCCCTTTGAGTTTTATGATAAAATGAAGCTCAAGACTAATTATGCCGCATTGGGTGTTCGTGCTGTACCTCATGCTGTAGCACGTTATGGTGCTTTTATTGCAAAGAATGTTGTATTGATGCCTTCTTATGTTAATATCGGTGCCTATATTGATGAAGGAACCATGGTGGATACATGGGCAACAGTTGGCAGTTGTGCTCAAATAGGAAAGAATGTACACTTAAGTGGCGGTGTTGGAATTGGTGGTGTTTTAGAACCATTACAAGCAAGTCCTGTCATAATTGAAGATGGTTGCTTTATTGGAAGTAGGTGTATCGTTGTTGAAGGTGTTAGAGTAGAAAAGGAAGCCGTATTAGGAGCCAACGTAGTGTTGACACAGTCTACTAAAATAATTGATGTCAGCGGATCTTCACCTATGGAAATGAAAGGTGTTGTGCCTGCTCGTAGTGTAGTCATTCCCGGTAGTTACTCCAAGAAATTTCCTGCCGGTGAATACAATGTCAGTTGTGCGCTCATTATTGGGAAAAGAAAAGCTAGCACCGATTTAAAGACCAGCCTGAACGATGCCTTGAGAGACTTTAATGTGTCTGTTTAAAACTGCTTTAATATATTGTAACAAAAAAGTCATCCCTGTTGAGATGACTTTTTTGTTTATTGATAATAAATTAGAATGTAGTTGATCCGTCTGCTTGAAATGTATAACGGAAGGTATAATAACGGGAATTGTATATTTTAATGCTGTCTGAAGCAGAAATTGATGGGGTTGAGCTGCCTTTATAATAATTCAATATTTCTACTTTAGCGTATTTGCCATTTGCTGATCTGATAATTAATGTTCTTCCTGGTATCGCGGTTACAATATTGGTTGGACCATCATAGGAGTACCATCCTTTTCCTGAGCCCTTTGTGATGGCATATGAGGCGGGACCATTATCTGTTTTGAAAGTTGAATCAGAGGGAACCGATAATAAATCGTCAAACAATCCTGTATATACAAATGCGCCGCCATTTCCTGGACCACTTGTTCCGCAATTAACACGAATGGTAGTGCCTGAAAATGCTAAATCCCAGTTGGTTGTTGCTGAATCTGAATTGCTGATTCTGGAGTTGGTTGACAGGCTAAAGAAACTATATTTACCCGCACCGTAAGGTCCTTGTGCACCCATTCCAATGATTGTATCTGCATCCAGATTTTTTACAGTTACAATTTTTCCATTTACTGTTACATTGTAATCGTTTACGCCTGGCCCAGCAGGAGTAATGATATTTGAATCTTTTTTACAAGCGCTGAAAATAATGGCGGACACTGCCATTAATGTGATGATTTGTTTTTTCATGTTGGTTGTTTATTTAAGTTTAAAATTTACTGTTACATATATCATTCTCCCCTGAAGGTTCGGTAAATAAGTGACATCCTGATAATTGAGCAGATTGTCTATTCCAATATTCAAAGAAGTGATTTTATTTATTTTTTTTCCAGCCGATAAATTGATGAGTGTATAATTATTGGCGTATTCATCATTGGTGTTGATTAGTCCATTGCCGTCTTTATCTGACACGTACCATTTTGATTTGTAGATAAATCTGGTAGTTGCAAAAAAATCATGTTTGTTTTCGTAAGTGAATTTGATGTTTGCCATATGCTTGCTTCTATTGGGCAATCCCACATATTCATTCGTTGCAAGCAAACGACTGATGCCGTCATTATTTCTTGTATATACTTTTTTAGAATCAATATTTCTTAAATCGTCTTTATCTGCTGTCAACAGATACTGGTAGCCGGAGGATAATTTCAATTGTTTGGTCAATTGCCAGTTTATCTCAGCTTCTCCTCCTTTTGTATAAGCGTTTTTAATATTGATATAACTGAATATTTGAGCGCCATTCGCTTTTGTGGCAACTTGTCTTACATCAATCAAAGCTTCAATATCATTTCTAAATAAGTTGAAATTGAATAGCATTTTTTTTGTTATTGTTACGGAGCCTCCAATATTGATGCCTGTAGAATATTCAGGTGTTAATGCAGTTAATTTATAGAAGTCATCTTTTATTTCACTGATTTGACCAAGAGACTGCATTTGATGAATTATTTTAACTGCATCTAAAGTGCCAAAAACAGAGTATCCGCCAGCTGCGTTGTTGGTGAAATTCAAATACAATTGCCTGAAATCCGGAGCTTTAAATCCACGACCTATAGAAGCATTCAAACTGATTTTATGATTGATCCTGAATCTTGCTGCCAGTTTTGGACTTAATGCAGCTGCAAAAAGTTTGTTGTGGTCATATCTCATTCCTGCCACAAGTGAAATTTTGCTGGATGGCATCCATTCATTTTGTACAAATGCAGAAAGGATGGTGTTATTTTTTTTGTTATTAAGATTGTCGTATCGGGTTGAATTCGCCTCGTCTGAGCTGTAGCCTGCACCAAGAGTGAGTCTGTTTTTTTTCCAGTTGAAGTCTGTTTGATTTTCAAGTCTTAAAAAATTTTGCTTGAATTCATCATTATAAATACTGTCTGGCTTATCTGTAAAATATAATTTCTGAGAACCATAATAATGGGTTTTATATAAACGTAGAGCAGATTTAATTTTACTGTTGAAAACATGAGTGATAACGGGATTGATGTTCAAATCACTGTTGGCTTCTCTGCCATATGAGTTGCTGATATTTCCCAGATTACCCACTGATAATTCTTGTTGGATGTGATCAAATCCATGTCGTACAGTAATATTCAGATTTGTTTTTGAAGAAAACTTATGATACAATTGGAATTGATTGGTTAATCTCCAAATCGGTTGCGGAACTCTTAAAGTTGAATAAGGTCTGTAACTTATACCATCAATGTAAAATGAATTGCTAGAAACTCTGACAGAAGTTTTTTTATGGTTAATGCTACCATTGATATTAAAGTCAAGGTTTTTGAAAACCGATTTGTCTGTTGGAACAATCCAACCTTTATCAGGATTTCCAAATCCGTATCTTAAACTTGTTTCCAATGATTTGTTGTTGAAATCCTCTGTTATAATGTTGACAACTCCGGCCATTGCTTCAGATCCGTATAAGCTCGAAGAGGGGCCTTTGACGATCTCAATTTTTTTAATGTTGCTTATGCCGATTCTGTTGATGTCAAGCACTCCGGCTGTTCTTCCCACCAAAGGTTCTCCATTCAGTAATATTAGGGTGTAATCCGGACTCAATCCCTGCATTTGAATCCCCGAGCCAAATCCGTTTGTAAGGTTTAAACCTGCTTGTTCCTGCAATATATCTTTTAATCTAAGCGACCCTGATTGCAGAATATTTTTTTTACTGATTATTTTCACCGGAACTGCAACGTTCCCTAATTTGTTTTCTGTTCTTGTAGAAGTTACTACAATTTCATTGAGTAATTTTAATTCTCCTGAGCTGTCTTTTTGAGCAAAAAGTGTTTGCGAAATCAAACTTGAAAATAAAAATAAAAATACTTTTGTCATGGATAATTGAGGCGCAAATTTCATACTAATAATTTAATAATCGCCATCATTCATAACGTTTTTCAGCAGTTAAATTAAATATGACAATTCAATGACAAAAAACAACAAAGCCCTTCGATCAAGAAGGGCTTTGTTGAATATATAAGAGTGAATTTATCCGTTTATTCTGACAGAATTTCCATTGACTGTAACCGTATATTGTTTCAATGCTGTAGAGGCTGGGCCTTGGGTTACAGCACCGGAACTATTGAATTTTGCTCCGTGTCTGGGACAATAGAATTGATTGTTGTTATTCTGATATTGCACATTAACGCCTTCATGTGTACAGGCAGCTGCAACAGCTATCAAATTCCCTGAACTTGTTTTAGCTATGATCACTCCATTTAAATAAATATAACCTCCCGCATTATTTAATGCAGGATATTGAGTTAAATCAATCGTAAAATCAACCGTTGGCCCACTTGGAGATTCTTTAGAGCAGGAGCCAACACAAGTAGCTAAAAAAACAGATGCTGCCGAAAATCCAATGGAGGATAAAAATTCTTTTCTGTCCATGTGGTTAAATTGTTTTTTAGATTAATTGTTATAGCCGTGTCCTGCATTTACCCAGTTAGTAATTGCCTGACGATCAGATGCAGATAACGGCCCCGATGTGGGCATTGATTGTTGAATTACGGTCGTATTATTAATCATGTTCCAAGAATTGACAATATCGCATTCGTTGTCAAAATTGTAACCACGCTGGCTTTGGCCGTTCAAATGACAGTTGTTACCGCCGCAATTATTTCTGATGATGGTTCTTACATTTTTAAAATTTACTCCGGCAGTTTCCCCTACAATTACAGATTTTGTATTTGTGCAACCATTTACATCTTTTACTCCAATGGTGTAAGTGCCGGCAGTCAAACCAGTAAATATGTTGCTGCTTTGATAGGCTCCCCCATTTTTATTATATGTATATCCGCTGGATCCAGATGCTGTAACAGTAATTGAACCTGGAACAACAGAAGGACAACTAGTGTAGTCGGTAACTGTCTCTGTGATTACAATATTTGTCGAAGTGCAGGGATTGGGTGTGGGCGTAGGTGTTGGTGTGCTGGATTTTTTACAACTTGAATTAATGTATATTAATCCGGTAATCACCATGGAAAGCAAAAAGAGCTTCTTTTTCATTTTGTTAGATTTAAATATGTTGTTTAAAATTATATCCTAAAGTACATAAAAGTATAAACAAAGAAAATTGTGTTTATTTGTGTTAACAGGTATTTAACAATTGAAAAATTGGATGTTATGCAGAAATAGAGAAGCTGTTGGCAATTTTTTCTGTAAGTCGGGTGTCAATCATCTTACAGGCGATTTTGATCATGTTTTTAAAAGCAATAGCGGAGGAGATTCCATGTCCGATAATAACGGGTTTGGATACCCCGAGTACGGGTACACCGCCATAGGCTTCAAAATTGAAACGATTGAAATGTTCATCATGGATGTTTCTTCGCTTAACAATATCGTGAACGCTTTCTGCCATTTTCAGTAAAACATTTCCTGTGAATCCTTCACACACCATGACATCTGCTTTGTTTAACAAAACATCTCGACCTTCAATGTTGCCGATAAAATGAATTTGCTTGTTTTCTTTTAACAGGGGATATGTTGCCTGCGCTAAAATATTTCCTTTGCCTTCTTCTTCACCAATATTTACAAGACCGACTTTTGGTTTTTCAATATTGAGAATATATTCAGCGAACAATGAGCCCAGAATGGCAAATTGGTTTAAATTTTCAGGCTTACAATCGGCATTCAAACCGACGTCGGCAAGTAGTCCTAAAGTGCCGTCCTCTCTGGGTATGTACGCACCGATTGTTGGTCGCAATACACCCGGAATTGCTTTGATGCTGAACAAAGAACCAACCATCATTGCACCGGTGTTTCCTGCGCTGATGAATGCATCTATTTTTTCAGAGGCCAATAATTGAAATCCAATTGCAATGGAAGAATCTTGTTTTTCTTTCAGTGCTTTGGTAGGATGTTCATGCATCTCAATCACCTGAGTGGTGTGGATGATAGAGTAGAGTGAGGGAATTAAATCGTACTCACTGAGATGTTTTTTGATTTCGGGTTCATCTCCAATTAAAAAAAGATGAGCTTTCGTTTGGGTGCTTTCAAAAAAAGCAATGACTCCTTTGACCGCCTCATGCGGAGCAAAATCGCCACCCATCATGTCCAGACCAATTTTAATCATGGAAAAAAGTTAAATTAAAAATTCCAAAATCAAGACGGAAAAAATTCAATACATGATTCTGGAATCAATAATTTCAGGGAAATATTATGCTTTTAAGGGAGCTTTTTCAGCAACCAATTTGCCCTTATAATACAATTTACCTTCGCTAACATGAGCACGATGGCGAACATGTGTTTCGCCTGTGGTGGCATCCTGACTCAATGTAGGCTCAGTAGCTTTGTAATGTGTTCTTCTCTTAGCACTGCGTTGTTGCGAATGGCGCCTCTTTGGATTTGGCATGACTTTATTTTTTTTGTTGTTATACTATTTGCTGTTAATTATCTTTGAATTTATCCAATCCTTTCCATAAAGAATTGAAGTTGTTTTCCTGATGCTTAGCTTCCATTTCCTTTAATCTGTCGAGAACTTCCCTGTTGCATTGAGTACCACCCATTTCCTCCGGGCTGCACATTTTTTGCATTGGTACACTCAGCATTGAAAATTCATACAACCAATCTTCAACCGAAAGATGACTTTCATTTCTTGAAAGGTAAAAAACATCCGGATCTTCTTCCTGTTCATTCATCTCATCCGGGTTTTCTACAAGTTTTACCAGTATTTTGAATTCATCCCAAAGATTGATGTTCAATGGATTTCCGCATCTGTCACAAGTCACTTCCGCATTTCCTCCAATTGAAAAGTTCAGGATCATGAAACCGGTATTTTTTTCCAGTGTCATTTTTACAATAACTTTCGGATGGGTAAAATCCTGAGCTCCCTTTTCTGTAAAGAACTTTTCATCTAACTCAAAAACAAACTCATGTATTCCGGGTTTTAACCCAACAAACGGAATCTCGAAAACCCTCTTCTTTCCCATTGCGTTCGTTTTTAAGGAGTGCGAAGTTACGTTAATTTATCCAATTTATGTATTTGTAAGCCGTTTTTTATGGAAATTTGCAGAGTGCTATATTGATATATATTAATTTATTTGCGTTCAATATGCTTTTTTACACCCATTAAAATGGCATATTATAAAATAAATAATTTTGAAAAATAAGAATGCCTATTTATTGTTTTTAATTGTTTTAAGTGTTGGTATCCACATTTTTTCGAAGAATGAGGGTTTGGTGGAAACCCGCTATTCAAATAGCATATATCCATTTCTTTCGGTTAATTTAAGAAGGATTTCAGGGTTTGTATCATTCAGCATAGGGGATGTATTTTACTTCATATTGGCAGTGTTGCTCATATTGTTTTTAGCAAAGTTGATTAAAAGTATTTTTTTGTTCAGTAAACAGAGACATGAACTGAAAAAAAACATCTGGAGGGCTGCATTTATCATCTTTTCCATTTATATTATATTTAATCTTTTTTGGGGAATCAATTACAACCGTCAGGGGATTGCGGCGCAATTAGATTTGAAGTCTGATCAGTATGATTCTGTTCAATTACTGAAAATCAACCAGCTATTATTGGAAAAGGTGAATGCAATCAAAGATACTTTAATAAGAAATTCAGCTTCTATTAATGATAATGCAATGCTTTTTTCCATCGTTGAAGAAGCATATCAGGCTTCTGCTTTGAAGTATGGTTTTATGAATTATGCAAATCCGTCTGTAAAACCTTCTCTATGGGGCTGGCTTGGAAATTATGTAGGATTCACCGGATATTATAATCCATTTACGGGGGAAGCACAGGTAAATACTACAGTACCTGTTTTTCTTCGTCCCTTTATTACTTGTCATGAAATTGCTCACCAATTGGGGTATGCCAAAGAGAATGAGGCGAATTTCGTTGCTTATCTGGCAGCAAAAAATTCAAATAACAACGCCCTTCAGTACAGTGCGTATTTGGAATTGTTCATGTATGCAAACAGGACGCTTTTTATATTAGATTCATCTTCGTCTATGCGTTTGCGTAACAAACTTTCAGACACAGTGAAAAGGGACTTAATGCAGTGGAAAGCATTCATTAAATCGCATGAAAATTTTGTTGAGCCGTTGATTTCAAAATTGTATGGGTTTTTTCTAGAAAAAAATCGTCAGCCTAGGGGAATTTTGACTTACGATGAGGTAACCGGACTTTTGATAAATTATTATGAAAAGACAGGCGTTTTGTAATATCAATTACTGTTCATTTCCTGGTTCTTAGAATTTATTTTTCCACATCATGCTTTCAACCGGCAGATTTGGTTGCCCACTGTATTTTGCATTTTTCTTTTCATTGTATTTCACTTCGATTTCTCCTTCTACGGGAAAATAAATCAATTGGCCAATGGGCATTCCTTTATAAACCCTTACAGGTTGTTTTACTGAAATTTCGAGTGTCCAGTTTCCACAAAAACCTACATCACCTTTTCCTGCTGTTGCGTGAATGTCTATTCCCAAACGACCGGTAGAGGATTTGCCTTCCAGAAAAGGCACGTGGGCATGTGTTTCGGTATACTCATCCGTAACGCCCAAATAGAATTTTTCCGGTAACAATAAGAATCCTTCATCCGGTATTTCGAAATGAGAGATCGTATTGTGTTTTTTTGCATCCAGTTCTTTGTTGTCATAAGTAGCCAGATTTTTTCCAAGGTGCACATCATAGCTGTTGCTACCAAGACATTCGCGATTATAAGGCGAAATTTTGATGGTACCTTTTTCCATTTCTTCCAGAATTCTTTTATCACTTAAAATCATTTGTAACGGGTTATTTGTTAATTTGTAAAAATAAAAATTTCAATTTTCAATATTTCATTGTATTTGTAATTATGCCATTGGTTTATCAACAAAATATCAACGATGATACAAAATTAGGCGTTTGGCATATTACCGAGGCCCCTGCTTTTTTTTTAGAAGAAATAGAAATGATTCATACGATAAAAAATCAAGATAAAGCGATTCAATTTCTGGCAGGAAGATATTTGCTCAGACAACTTTTTTCAAACTTTCCCATTGAGGAAATAAAGATTGCTCAATCCAAAAAACCATATTTACCCAAAGGACAGTTTCAATTTTCGATCTCTCATTCAGGGCGTTTTGCTGCGGCAATTATCAGTAAAAAAAATAAGGCAGGCATTGATATTGAATTGCCTCAGCCCCGAATAAATGCTATCAAACATAAGTTTGTTAATGATGATGAGTTATTGATTTTATCTGCGCTTTCATTAGAGGATGATCATCAATATACACTAGCTTGGGCTATAAAAGAAGCCGTATTCAAATGGTATGGGGATGGGCAGGTAAATTTTAAAGAACATATTTCTATACTATCCATTTATAAAGAGGATAATGTTATTTCAGGAGATGTCGTTTTTAAAAAGTTGAACGACGTATTATTGAAAGTAAAGGCAATTTATTTTGAGGGACATTATCTGGTTTGGGTGTTGTAAAAAAAGATGAAAATAGCAACAAATTATCCTCACTCGCTTTCGCTCGTTGTGATTATTTGTTTATAGCTCATTCAAGCAAGCTTGATTCGCTAAAACAAAAGGGGAGATTATCCTCGCTTCGCTCGGATGATAAGGAGGGGGTGATAAAACAAAGTCCTTACTCGCTATTGCTCGTCGCGACTTTTTAATTTTTGCTCATTCAAGCAAGCTTGATTCACAAAAATTAAAAAGCCCCGCACTTTCGTGTAGGACTTTGTTTTGTGCGGCAAAGGAGATTCGAACTCCCACGCCCTTTCGAGCGCTACCACCTCAAGGTAGTGCGTCTACCAATTTCGCCATCGCCGCATTTATTTTCAACCTGTGAATGAAATATCATGCGAAGATAAATGAATGGACTTAAAATTGAAATATTAATGCCCGCTCGTAGTTGTTTTCTTATTTAGTATAATTCTGAAAGTAGTTCCTTTGCCGTATTCACTGGATTTTACAAAGATTGAACCCTTGTGATATTGCTCAATGATTCTTTTGCTTAATGATAGACCGAGTCCCCAGCCGCGTTTTTTAGTGGTAAAACCCGGTTTAAAAACTTTGTTGAAATTAGATTTACCGATGCCTTTTCCGGAGTCTTTTACATCTATCGTGATATTAGATCTTTCATTATTTAGCGTTAATTCAATGTTGCCATTACCATCTATCGCATCAAGTGCATTTTTTAATAGATTTTCAATTACCCAGTCAAATAATGGAGCATTTATTTTTGCCATTATTTCTTTTTCATTTGATTTAACTGAAAAATGCACCGATTCATTGCATCTTTTTTTGATGTAATAAACCATATTATTGATTTGTTGAACCAGATCAGTCGAAACCAATTGAGGGGTGCTTCCAATTTTACCAAAACGATCACTGACAAGTTTTAATCTTTCAATATCTTTTGTTATTTCAGCTACTATTTTTTCATTTGTTTTATCTTCTTTCAGCATTTCCATCCATCCTTCCAGAGATGTTATGGGAGTTCCTAATTGATGGGCTGTCTCTTTTGCCATTCCGGCCCACACTTGATTCTGAGTGCTTTTATGTTGTGAGTTTATTGCAATGAGCGTTATGAAAATAAAAAGCGCTGCAACAAGCAATTGAACAATAGGAAAATAGCGTACTTGTACCAATAAATCCGACTCTCCATAATAAACAAGATTTGTTTGATTCAGATTTAAAGGGTTCTTCCAAATAATTGGCGGATAAGTGCGTTTGAAATCATTCAGCTTGTTTCGCAAATAATCAGGATCCTTTTTTATTTTATTTGAATCTAAGTTATAATGGTCAAGTATACTGTCTGATTCAGTAACGGTAATCATTGGGATACCAATACTGTTTTCTGTAAGAATTTTTCCGGCGAGGTCAGTTGAGCCATTATTGATATTGTTTATTTCTGATGCAGCAAGTAACCATTGTTCAACTTTTTGTTTTTCATCAGCCGCAATTTTTTTAGAAATATAGTTGGAATAAAAAATAGTTCCTGAAACTATTGCTATGGCAATTAATGCCAGACCTGAACGCCAATTAAATATGGAAGAAAACATAAGTAAAAATAGTGAATTAGAGGTTAAATAATGTATGTTTGTATGATACAATCAGTAAGTTTTTTATTGTATTGAATTCCTGACATTAATTATTTTATATTCATGCATTTTCCATCAGTAGCTGTTGTTATTTTGAACTGGAATGGCAAGTCATTTCTTGAAAAATTTTTACCTTCCGTGATCTCAGCTACATATCCTAATCTGCAGGTAGTAGTTGCGGATAATGCTTCTTCCGATGATTCATTGTTTTTTTTACGTCAACAGTATCCACAAATAAACATTATAGTAAATCCGGCCAACGAAGGTTTTGCCAAAGGTTATAATTTGGCTTTGAGTAAAATTGAAAGTGATTATTATATATTACTCAACAGTGATGTGGAAGTAACTCCAGGATGGATTGAGCCTATCATAAATTTGATGGAAAAAGACAAAAATATTGCCGCTTGTCAGCCTAAGTTGCTTTCCTACCATAACAAAAAAGAGTTTGAATATGCGGGTGCTTCAGGAGGTTGGCTGGATAGGTTTGGTTATCCATTTACACGGGGAAGAATTTTTGATCATTGTGAACTGGATCATGGGCAGTACGATGATGCAATTCCCTGTTTTTGGGCAACCGGTGCGGCAATGTTTGTAAGATCAAAAGTGTATCATGAATTGGGAGGGTTGGATGAGTACTTTTTTGCACATCAGGAGGAAATAGATTTATGTTGGAGAATGCAATTGCATGGGTATAAAATCTATGTTGAGCCCAAATCGGTGGTGTATCATGTGGGTGGAGGTACATTGCCAAAAGGAAATTCAAGAAAAGTGTTTTTGAATTTTAGAAATAATTTGATCATGCTCTCGAAAAATCTACCCATTTCAAAAGCTATCACAATCATTCCCATTCGATTTGCATTGGATGCATTAGCAGCATACAGAGGTTTGTTAAAAGGAGATATTGGCAGTTGGGTTGCCATTGCAAAAGCACATTTTGCGTTTTTCAAATGGATATTTTTTATCAGAAAAAAAAATATAAAAATCAAATCAATCAATTATCAACTTTACGGATTTTATAAGGGAAGTATCATATGGCAATATTTTATTAAAAAACGATACACATTTTCTGAAATTATTCATCAATAATATAATTATTATCAAATTAGCCCTTATTTTTGCACCCATAAATTATTAAAAATGCAGAAGGAAATAATAGACAACACACACAAAGACTTTGCCCATAATTGGGTGTCATCGTCACGTTTTCTTTGGTTTTGTCAGGTATTTGTTATATTGGCATTTGTACTGGGAGGATGTTACAATTTGTATTCACACAGATACAAAGGTAAGCCTGAAGTGAATGTTCCGGAAAATACCTTGTACAATCCGAGTTATAAATAATAAAGTTTGTTTTTTGGAATGAGAATTATTAATTTCGCATTCCTAAAAAAGTTCTTATACATCTTGCGGAAGTAGCTCATTTGGTAGAGCACGACCTTGCCAAGGTCGGGGTGGCCGGTTCGAGCCCGGTCTTCCGCTCAAAATAATTTCCCGTCACGAACAATATTCATGACGGGATTTTTTTTCAATATTTGGAAGATATTTTAATCAACTGTTACAATCGTTGATTTACTTCTAAATGAATGAAATAATAATTAAAGAAAGTGTCACTCGGGTGGTGGAACTGGTAGACACGCAGGACTTAAAATCCTGTTCGCAGCAATGCGAGTGTGGGTTCAACTCCCATCCCGAGTACTAAAGAGGATTTTTCAAGCAAATTTTGAGAATCCTCTTTTTTTATGTCCTCACAACTGCTTGATAAGCAAGCAACTTGTTATTTAGTTTATAAATTCAAATC
>CAZCOL010000020.1:0-4010 GCA_964500545.1 uncultured Ferruginibacter sp.
TGAATGTAGGAAGAAGCAATGATGCTAAATTGCTGTTTCAAAAAGCATTGTTGATCAGGCCGGGAGATGCCTCATGTTTGGAGGGGTTATCAAAGATTAAGTAAAAAGTAAAAAGTAAAAAGTAAAAAGTAAAAAGTAAAAAGTAAAAAGTAAAAAGTGGAAAATATTGGAAATTGAACCATTAAACCATTAAACCATTAAACCGTTAAATCGTTAAATCGTTACAATACCCCAAACAAACTTCCTCCTTTTTGAAAGAGTTTGTCTATGCTTTTTTCAACTTCTGGATTTTTTTCAACAGCGGGAGCATGATGGGGTTTTATTCTTGCATCTAAAATCAATGAACCATGGCAACCCCAATGTTTGTTTTGTAGGAATTCCCCCACTCCATAGATGTCATGCGAAGGATTACATCTGGTAAAAGTAACCCATAGGAAATTATTCAATTCTGCTGATGTAAATGAAGCATCGTCACATAAAACAATCAATGGGATTTCCATTTTTAAATTATCTATTGGAATTGTATTTTCAGTTGATTGGGTAAGCTGTTTACTTAATTCATCTATTTCTTTTTTAGCATTATCATGATTGCTGAAAGCATTAATTTGTAAGGCTACTACACCGGGCATAATCATTTTGCAATGGTCTTTTCCTGCAAGATCATACATGATATTCAAAGGTTCCGGTGCCAAATCCCTTACAGGTTCTCCATATGCTGCAAACACAACTTTACTTCCTGAATTTAATCCCTCGCCTGAATAATCAAGAGTATCCATAGTTGTATTTGTATAGAAATGAATGTCTCTGTTCAAATGAATTCTTTTCAATACATACTCAAAATATGATTGGATATTTTTTGTACTGAGTTTTTGTTGGTCATCAGCAGTAATAAATAAAAATTTTGCCAGACTCAATTGCCCTGTACCCAGCATGTGATTCGCTATGGTTAAAATTTCTGCAGGTTGCTTCGTTGGAAGATAAGGTGTATATCTTTCACTTCCAATGGCTAACAGTAACGGATGTACGCCGGCAGCATCAACTGCATGCAGTTCTTTCAGTCCCGGAATTTCATCCTGAACTGCTCTTCCTGTGATAGAATGTATCAACTGGCCAAAACTTGTATCTTCCTGAGGCGGTCTTCCTACAACGGTAAATGGCCAAATGGCATTTTTTCTTGCATATACCCCATGCACCTTCATCAATGGAAACAAATGCTGTAAACTGTAGTATCCCAAATGATCACCAAATGGACCTTCGGGCTTGTTTTCTTCGGGATAAACTTCACCGGTTATTACAAAATCAGCATCTGTACTGATACAGTATCCGTCGATATATTTATATCTGAATCTTCTTCCTCCTAATACTCCAGCAAATGTCATTTCGCTCATTCCTTCAGGTAATGGCATCACTGCAGCAACCGTATGAGCTGGCGGCCCACCTACAAACACACTTACTTTTAAAGGGATACCTTTTTTGTTCGCTTTTGTTTGGTGTACACCAATTCCTCTGTGCAATTGATAATGCAGACCTATTTCTTTGTTTAATTCGTAATCATTTCCATTAAGTTGAATCCTGTACATGCCCAAATTGGCGTGCATGATACCAGGTTGATCAATATCCTCAGAGTAAACCTGAGGAAGAGTAACAAACGCTCCCCCATCCAATTGCCAATGTTTAATTAAAGGAAGATCTTCTATTTGTATTTTAGAATACAGAACAGGAGAATTCAAAGGATTTTTAAATGGCAAAGCTTTTAATGCCGCTAATCCGGTTGAAAAATATTTTGCAGGTTTTTTGAAAGCTTCAATTGGGTTGTTTTTAAGCTGAATCAGTTGTTCAACTTTTTCAATGGTATTTCTAAAAATGAAACGGCTTCTTTCTAATGTGCCAAATATGTTGGAGGCAGCCCTGAATTTAGTACCTTTTACATTTTCAAACAACAATGCAGGGCCATTGGCTTCATGCACGCGCAAATGAACAGCAGCCATCTGAAGATTGGGATCAACTTCCTCTTTAATCCTTATCAATTGGCCGTTTTTTTCCAAATCAAGTAAACAGGATTCCAAAGATTGATAGGCCATAATAAAAAATCAACTGAAAAAACTACTTTTTCAAATACATTACTTCCTTGATGAGTTTCACTGTTCTGGAAACATCAGGAAGATAAGCAGCAACAAGATTGGGAGCATAGTGCATAGGTGCATCTGCCGATGTGATCCTACGCACAGGCGCATCCAAATAATCAAATCCTTCCTTTTGAATTCTGTAAGCAATTTCTGAAGAAACAGAAGCAAAGGGCCACTGTTCCTCCACTATGACAAGACGGTTTGTTTTTTTAACACTTTCCAAAATGGTAAACCAATCCAATGGTCTAATGGTTCTTAAATCAATCACTTCGGCACTGATGTTTTCCTTAGCAAGTTCTTCTGCAGCTCCCAAAGCTACTTTCATCATTTTATTGAATGAAACGATGGTTACATCTGTTCCTTCTCTTGCAATATTTGCTTTTCCAATTGGAATGATGTACTCTCCTTCCGGAACTTCTCCTTTATCCCCATACATCAATTCACTTTCCATGAAAACAACCGGATCATCGTCACGTATGGCAGATTTCAACAAACCTTTAGCATCGTATGGGTTGCTCACTGAAATGACTTTTACACCTGGAATGTTTGCATACATGCTTTCAAAAGCTGTAGAATGCTGTGCTCCTAATTGTCCTGCGCTGCCATTTGCTCCCCTGAATACAATGGGACATCCTACCTGTCCGCCACTCATAGCAAGCATTTTGGAAGCGGTATTTAAAATCTGATCCAAAGCAAGCACGGCAAAATTCCATGTCATGAATTCTACAATTGGTCTCAATCCATTTTGTGCAGCTCCTACTGCTATTGCCGAGAATCCTAATTCTGCAATAGGAGTATCAATCACCCTCTTTGCGCCAAATTCATCCAGCATACCCTGACTAACCTTATATGCACCATTATATTCTGCAACTTCCTCACCCATCAAAAATACACGATCATCCAGTCTCATCTCTTCTTGCATAGCTTCCCTTAATGCTTCCCTGAAAGTTATTTGTCGCATTGATATTTAGTTTTTCTTTAATTGATTGAATAAAATATCTACAAATTTATCCTATCGTAGGGATAATAACAAAAAGATGACTGATTCGTTGAATATTTTTTCGTTTATTAGTTTGTTTGTAAAAAAAAAGGATGTCTGAAAAACATCCCATAATTATTGAAAAATCAGTCGAATCAGCAATTTTGGATGACCATTGCACTGGCACCACCACCACCATTGCAGATACCGGCCGCACCATAAGTTCCATTGTTTTGTTTCAATACGTTGATTAGTGTGACAATAATTCTTGCGCCGCTGCAACCAAGCGGATGACCCAGGGAAACAGCACCACCATTGACGTTTACCTTTGCAGAATCTAGTTTCATTCTTTTTGTATTTTCAATTCCCACAACTGAGAATGCTTCATTTAATTCCCAATAGCTTATATCATCCATTTTCAACCCTGCCCTTTCAACTGCTTTGGGTACAGCAAGCGAGGGTGCAGTGGTAAACCATTCCGGTGCCTGTTCTGCATCAGCATACGAAACGATTTTTGCAATTGGATTCAATCCAAGTTGATTGGCTTTTTCTTTGCTCATCAATACCAATGCGGCAGCGCCGTCATTCATAGTGGAAGCATTTGCTGCCGTAACTGTTCCGTCTTTCACAAAGGCTCCTTTAAGTTCAGGGATTTTATCAAATTTTACATTGAAGGGTTCTTCGTCTTTTGAAAATAATATGGGTTCTCCTTTTTTTTGAGGGATAGGAACAGGAATTATTTCTGCTTCGAACTTGTTTCCCTGAATTGCTGCCTGACTTCTTTTATAACTTTCTATCGCAAAATTATCCTGTTCTTCTCTTGAAACACCACATTCAGAGGCACACATTTCTGCAGCGTTTCCCATCGCTTTTCCATCATACACATCTGTGAGACCGTCTTTTGC
>CAZCOL010000020.1:4110-7907 GCA_964500545.1 uncultured Ferruginibacter sp.
GCAGAAATGATGTAAACTTCTTTTTTGTCCATAAAATATATTTAATTGATTTTATTGAAATGATTCCTGTTTTAAATAGCGATGACAGCCTTCATTTTGAAATGGTTGCCGATTTCGGAATATTACAAATCAAAACAAAATTAAGGTATTATTCATTCTTACACTTAACATCAAAGTATAAGTTGAATTTTTGAAAAAATTTGAGGAAAAAGTGTTGTTGAATCATGAAATGAACATTGTTTAAAATAAAAAACACTTGAATGAAAATTTTAAAAGGATTAATGTTTTTTTTTCTGATGTGTTCATTTTTTACTGCTTGTCTGGATACAAAAAAAGCAACTTATTTTGCCAATACAAGCGATACGGCTTACAAAATGAAAAATGAGGAAATTGAACCGCTGATACAAAAAAATGATATTCTTAGTATCAACATAAGCAGTCTCAATGCCGAGGCCACAGCCATTTTCAATGCTCCCAATAGTATGGCAACTACCACCACTACCACAACAGGTTCATCTGAAGCGGGCGGATATCTTGTAAATACTCAGGGTGACGTTCAATTGCCTATTTTAGGCAACTTAAAAGCCGCTGGTTTAACCAT
Organism: uncultured Ferruginibacter sp.; assembly: GCA_964500545.1. GTDB lineage: Bacteria > Bacteroidota > Bacteroidia > Chitinophagales > Chitinophagaceae > Ferruginibacter. The sequence continues at coordinate 4,712 of CAZCOL010000020.1, forward strand.
CAGGCAATTGAAAAAAAATATCACACAACTAATTGTAGAAAAAAATTTATTGATTGATCCTATTGTAACCATTAGGCATTTGAATTATGAAGTTACCATTGTGGGCGAAGTCAATAAACCATCAGTCATCAATGTTCCCAACGAGAAAATTTCATTGTTGAAGGCATTGGGAATGGCAGGTGACATAACAGTATTTGGCAAGAAAAACAATCTTTTGTTGATCCGTGAAGTTGAAGGTGAAAGAAAAATAGTCAGAATAAATTTGAATTCAAATGCATTTCTCAATTCAGCATATTACTATCTGCAACCAAATGATGTTGTTTATGTGGAAGCCAACAAACAAAAAGTAATTACAGCAAACAGAAATCCTCAATTGCTTCCTACAATACTTAGTGGTTTGTCCATTGTGGCTGTAGTATTAACCCAAATCGTTAAAAAAACATGATATCTGAAAATTACGATAATTCAAAACTTCAGGAAAATGAGCAGCTTGTTAAGATTTGGGTATCAAAGCTCGGTTCTTATTGGCCTTTGTTTGTAATTTCTGTCTCTGTTTTTTTGTCGGCAGCATTCATTTATTTGAGGTATACAACCCCTAAATATGAGGCGAATGCGAAAATAGTAATCAAGGATGAGAAAAAAGGAACTGATGATTCAAAAATGATTGAATCTATGAATATTATCAGTACGAAGAAAATAATCGAAAATGAAATTGAAGTACTTCAGTCAAGAAAAATCATCAATAAAGTTGTTAAAAATCTCAAGCTATATGCCCCAATAACAGTTCATGGAAAAATCAGGGATATGTCGGCATACAACTTCAGTCCGGTCAATGTTGAATCTTATGATCCAGATTCATTGCGCGAATCTGATTTGATTCAATTCACTTACAATCAAAAAGACAGCAGTATTCATTGGAACAATTACAATAAAGCTAAGCTCAATCAATGGATCAATACTCAGTATGGACAAATAAGATTCGTAAAAAACGATAATAAAAATTTCGAAAGAAAAAACAAGATTTATTATTTTAAAATAATCAATCCCGAAGATGCGACTGACGATATTCTTAGAAATTTAAAAGTTGCCGCAGCTAATAAATTATCCAGTATTATCAATATCTCATACAAGGACGAGGTTCCTCAAAGAGCAAAAGATATTTTGAATGAACTGATTTTAATGTATGACAAAGCAGCCATAGAAGAAAAGAATATAATGGCAAAAAATGCACTACATTTTATTGAATCAAGGTTAAACATTGTATCCAAAAATCTTGATTCGATTGAAAGGACTGTTCAGGCATTTAAAACCAATAATGATGCTTCCGACTTGAGTACCCAAGGGCAAATGTATCTTCAAAATGTCAGCAGCAATGATCAGGAACTAGGTAAAATAAATATGCAACTCGCAATTCTTGATCAGGTATATGATGCGATTAGCAGGGAGAAATTGAGTTCTATTCCAATGATGCCTTCAATGATGGGAGTTGCAGATGAAAATCTGTCTAAATTGATGTCAGACTTGAATATCCGTGAACTTGAATTTGAAAAACTGAAAAAAACAGTTGCAGAGGACAATCCTCTGCTTGTTTCCTTAAAAGACCAGATAAAAAAATTAAAACCGGGAATTATTGAAAATCTGGAAAGTCAAAAAAAAAATCTTCAGGCCGGTAAATCAAATTTGATTGCAACGAATTTAAAGTACAATTCAGTTTTGAGTACTCTTCCCCAGAAAGAAAAAAGATTACTAGAATTGAGTAGGGATCAGGCGATCAAGAACAGTATATACTCATTTTTGCTTCAAAAAAGAGAGGAGAGTGAATTGTCCTATGCATCAACATTATCAGATAATAGAGTTATTAATGATGCATTGTCTTCCAAATATCCTGTAAGCCCCAATAAATTGATTGTATATTTTTCTGCCTTACTTTGTTCAATTCTAACTGTTATTTTATTTATTTATTTAAAGGAAACATTCAGCAGAAAAATACTTTTCAGAAATGAATTAAGTTCACTGACTTCATTGCCAATCATTGGCGAAATTTCTCACAAAGACAAATATGATGATAAATTAATTGTACAAAACAAAAGAAGCATCATTGCTGAAGAATTCAGAAAGTTGAGGATATCCCTTCAATTTTTAGGAATCGGTGATAAGCAAAAGATTGTGCAGGTTACTTCAAGTATACCGGGTGAAGGAAAAAGTTTCATCGCTGCCAATCTTGCAATCAGCAACGCATGTGCAGGAAAGAAAGTTTTATTGATAGATGCTGATTTGCATAAATCGGGATTGAATAAGCTGATAATTAACAATACCCAAAAAATAGGATTGACTGACTTTATCATTGGGGATTATTCTGTTGAAGAAATAGTAAATAAAGCAGAATTTCAGGAAAATCTTTTTATTCTCAATCCGGGATCATTTCATGAAAATCCATCAGAACTTATTGTTAATAAAAAAATGGAACTACTGCTTAAACAATTGCATGATGAATTTGATTTAATAATAATTGACACTGCTCCTGCTGTGTTGATAACGGACGCTTTTGTTTTGTCTGATAAATGTAATGCAACGATTTATGTCGTTAGGCAGCATTTTACTCCCAGATCAATACTCAAAAAAGTGAATGAATCATTGAAGATAAATCCTCTAAAAAATGCGGGTATTTTATTTAACGGAGTCAAAAAGAGACAGTATTACAATTATGAATATGCAAATGCATACAATCATGTTTTCAAGAATCAATTGAAATATGAAAAAAGAAAATTAATAAATGTAAAAATTTAATCACCCCTATTATGTCAAAAAGATGGTACACAATTTACACCAGAGAAAATTGCGAGAAAAAAGTAATCGCATTTTTAAAATCGCATGAAATCCCAAGTTATTGCCCCATGAACAAAATTATTCGAAATGGCATATTTAAAAACCGGGTAGTTACCTATAAGCCATTGTTTAAAGACTATGTATTTGCTTTTATCGAGGATAAAAAATTGTACTTGATCAATGAATGTAAACAAATCAACAATTTTGTTTATTGGCTTGGAAGACCTGTAATAATTAATGAGTTTGAAATTTCAAACCTTAAAAAATTTGTGGAATTGAATCATGATATCCAACTTGAAAAAATTCCAGTAAAGCTCAACAGATTAAGCAGCATGACGGATAGTCTGTTCAAATACAATTACACAGATGA
>CAZCOL010000020.1:8007-31590 GCA_964500545.1 uncultured Ferruginibacter sp.
TCAACAGATTAAGCAGCATGACGGATAGTCTGTTCAAATACAATTACACAGATGATTCAATAAAAGATAAAAATCAAATGAATTCATTAACCATCCATTCACTTGGTTTTAGATTGCTTTCAAAAATAAATGATTGTGAATATCACATCCCTGAAGTTGAATATGATGTAGTTAAAATGAGTTATTAATTTTTAAAAATATTTTTGATGAATCTTCCATTCAGGAATTTTCTTGCCTATTTATATTCCATTTATTTGATTAAGTGCGGGAAGTTGAAATCAGTCAGAAACAAATGCAAAAAAGGCGAAATACTGCTGTCTGTTTATTTCCACAATCCTTCAAAAAAGTTATTCAGTAAATGTACTAAATGGTTTATAGATAATGGTTTTACTTTTATTTCAAGTGAGGATCTAGGCAATATTCTCAGCAAAGAGAAAAAATTTCCAAAATCAGCAGTAGTATTCACTGTAGATGATGGCTGGAAAGAGAACAAAGAAAACATCTTTTCAATTGCAAAAAAATATCAAATTCCCATTACCTTGTTTGCAACAACACAGCCAATAGAATCAAATGGAAAATTCTGGTGGACCATTATCGCCAAATCAAGAAAAGACATACTTAAAAATAAAAAAGTAGAACAACTAAAGAAAGTTTCAAATGAAATAAGATTGGAAAAAGTAAAACTTGCTAATGAGTCTTTTTCATCTGAAAGTGATGCAATCACGGTTGATGAATTAATAGAATTAAGTCAGAGTGAAGTTATCACAATAGGAAGTCATACATTACAACATCCGATTCTTCCTATGTGTAATGATGAAGAATCCTGGAATGAAATTTCACAGTCAAGGACAATTCTTCAAAATTGGTTGAACAAACCAGTTACCCAATTTGCATATCCGAATGGAGATTATACTGAAAGGGAATCACATTTTTTGAAACAAGCAGGCTATACTTTGGCATTCACTACAGAACCCAGATACATTGATTATAAAAATACAATAAACATCTATCAGGTTCCCCGATTTGGTGTGGTAGACAACGTTCCATTCACCGAAAATCTTTGCAGGATGACCGGGATTTGGTATGAAAGAAAAAATTTTAAAAAGTAATGGAATTGGGTATTTTAAAAATACTTGCTTTAATTGACTTGATGCTGTTTTTTGTGGTTATGCTTTTGACAAAGAAAGACAAGAATACTATGTTTCTTAGGTTTATTTTATTATCCTATCCTTTAATGAGTATCAATATATATGACGAAATAACCTGTTTTGATACCCTTTGCTTGCTGTTTATATTGTTTTTTTATAAAAGAAAACTAACATCATTGAAGTACGGAATGATTTATACTATTTTATTTTTATTTTTTTTAATGGTACTTATTACAGGGCTCTTTTATGCAGAATTTGGGTTTGATTTTACTGGATTGAATGAATTGTTTTCCGTTCTGAATATATTCTTCTATTCTAAATTACTAATTGACGAATGTTTGATGTATCCAAAGTTATTTTTTAAAGTGATCAATTACCTTAAGGTTATACTCATATTTTCATTTGTTTTTCTGATTATTCAGTTTTTGATTGGTCCTGAGTTTTCCTTATCAAATCATCAGAATCCCAATATTGTGTCATCAGAAGGTATTCGGTATCCAAGTTTTTTGTCTGATCCACAGGTTTATGCTCAATTTCTTGGATCTATGGGATTCTTGACTTTGATAAACGAAGGAAGCGTTGATGGATTTTTCTCAGGAAAATTAAAATATATCATTTTTTGTTTGTTAGGAATACTCATTGCGGGAGGACGTGCAGGTTTGCTGGGTTTGTTCACCGGCTTCACATTGTTGTTCTTGTTCAGCGACTGGAATGTAAGGGTTAAGTTTATTTTAATTGCAATTGTATTGTATTACTTGGTTATTATATTTTTCAGTGAAACAATGATTTTCAAACGTGGTACTGATATTAATGATGCCTATGAGTTTCGTAATGGTATTTGGAATGATGCCATTGATATTTTTAAAAATAATCCTCTAATAGGAATTGGATGGGGAAATTATTCCAATTATGTTTCAATTCACAATCCAGATCAAGTTTGGTTGAGAGATAATGAATTTGTTACTTTCGATCATCCGGAGAGCGGTTACCTTAAGATTTTGACAGAAACTGGATTGCTTGGTTTTGTTTCTTTGACCTTGTTTTTTCTGATTCCAATAATAAAAGGGATAAAGTCATGTCTATTCAGAAAAGACTATGCGATTATTCTGTTGATTGCAGCTTTGATTTGTTGGATGATTGGATTTTATTCAACCTATTCCCTTGGTGAGACCAGATTGAAGATATTTGTTGTGACTATACTTTCATTATTGATCATCAGGTTGAATTTGCTGTATACTCAATCATTAAAAATTAACGTCCAAACCATTTAAATACATGAGTATTAGTACATTTTTAAGATTCAGCAATGTTTTTAAAAACAGATTGATTAAAAACAGCACACTTGGTATACTAAGTAATATAATGCAAAATATATTTTTCAGTATTTTTTTTGTGGTTGTTGCCAGATTTTATTCGGAAAAGGATTTTGCAAATTATATCATCAGCAATACAATTTGTTCCTTCATTCTTGGCTTTTCTACACTTGGTCTGGGAAATTGGTTTATCAGAGAATTAAAATCGGTTGAAAATAGAGAATTGCTCATTTCCAAATTCATTAAAATTCAATTTATTCTGGGATTTATATTCTACTCAATGAATGTAATCATAGCGTATAGCCTATATAGAAGTTATGAAATTCGTATAATGTCTGTATTGTTTGGTGTTTATATAATTACTGATAATCTGATCTATGTTATTAAAAGTATTGGAATAGCTGATTTGCGACAGGAAAAAGCTTATATGTTTACAACTTTGGAATCATTGTTTAAATTTCTAATCGCATGTTTACTTTTCTTCATTCCGGTTTCAATGTACAATTTGATTGCATTATTGATTTTAGCAAGACTTTTAATTTTTTATTTGTTCATCAAATTTGGTAATGAAAATGTCATTTCAATTAAAACAATTTTCAAGTCAAATTCAGATTTTAAAGAGCTATTAAAAATTGTAAAATCTAACTGGTCATTTGTAGTTATTGCAACAATTGCAGTTTTGAATTGGCGTATCGGAAATATTTTTGTTTCTAAATATCTGACAATCAAAGACGTGGGGTTTTATGAAGTGGCATTTAAATTATTATCAATTGCCTACATCATTCCGGTAGTTGTTTCTACAAGTGTTTATCCATTTCTGATTGAAATAGTCCGTGATAAGGATTTAATGAAATATTACCCGTCCATTTTATGGATTTTCAATTTTTACGGATTTTTTACTTTCACGTTGATTTATTCATTTTCAGATCACATCATACCCTTTTTATTTGGAAAGCAATTTTCAATTGCATCTATATACTGTAAACAAATGTTTACTGTAATGCTATTCTTTCCATCCGTTCTTTTGCAAGCCAATCTAATGATTGCAAACAAAAAAGAAAAAGCGGATATGTATTGTAATTTATCCAGTCTTATTTTAAATGTATTGATTTGTTTATTTTTTCTTCCATACTTTAAGTCAATTTCTGTTGTAATTTTTGCAATTGTTTCTTCATTTGCATTTTTTCACTTGATTCAGGATTTTATATTGATTAAATATAAAATTATATCTGGCATCCATACAATTAATAATTATGTAGTTGTCTCAATTTGTTTGATTTCTTATTATTTGCTTTCAATGATTGCAAATGATTGGGTTGCTTTTTCATTATTCTGGACAATTTTTCTATTTGTTTTATTAATGATTTTGAATTCAAAAGAGTACGGATTTAAATTAAAAGACAACTTCAATTTATTTTTTATTAAAAATGAAATTAAAAAATGATATCAGTTGCTTATTACACAAGTACTAATTTTTTAGATGCAGCACTTGAAACGATTCAGTGTATAAAAAATAGAATTAAGCTACATGTTTTTATTGAAATAACTGATTATTCAAAGCGATCAACGATTGTCAATGTTGATAATATTGACAAATTTAAATTTATAGAAAGGCCTGAATGTTTGTTAGGTAAAAAGGAATGGAATAATTATAAAAAATATTTTTCAGGCGTTGAAAGTGTAAATTTTATTGTATTTAATGGCAAAAAAACTATTTCATTTAAAACAATTCTATTGGGAATTAAATATGGTCAATTCATTAAAAAACTAAAAATTGATGTTTTTCATTTTGATACTGTTACATTAAGAGCCTTTGGGTTCTTACCTTATTTGAAAAATGTTAAAATGGTAATCACAATTCATGATGCAATTCCCCATTCAGGAGAAAATTCTATGAAAGAAAAATTAATGGAATTTATTTTTTACAGATTTTCAAAAGGGTTTATTTTTTATTCTTCTTTTTCTATAAATCAATTTCAGAAATACCACAAAAGGATCCATAGACCATGTTACTCTATTTCATTACAACCTTATAGTTTTAATAGGTTGCTCATGAATAATAATATTTCTACTTCCAATTATATCCTTTTTTTCGGAAGGTTATCTTTTTATAAAGGAATTGATTTGTTTCTGGATGCTATTCCAGCTGTTTTGAAGGTAAATCCGGATTTGTTGATTTATATAATCGGAAAAAAGGTGTATGATTTTAATGCTTCTCATTTTGTTTTTAAAAATTATAAAAAAAATATAAAATTAATTACGAATTATATCCCCAGTAAAGAACTGATACAATATATACAAGGTTCAAAATTCACGGTTTGTCCTTACAGAGATGCATCTCAAAGCGGAGTATTGATGACTTCAATGTCATTGGGAAAAATGACAGTTGCTACAAATGTTGGAGCTTTTCGTGAATATATCCAGGATAATTTCAATGGACTTTTATGTGAACCAGACTCTATTTCCTTAGCTGATAAAATCAATGAAGCATTGTTGAGGGATAAATTCAAACTTTTAGAAAAGAACATTAATCCAAATTTTTCAACTGAAAAAGCTAAAATAAATGCTGAAACAATTATGAACTGCTACATGAATTAATTGAATTTTAATGATACGTGTTTTAATGCTTGTCCCCGAACTTCCATTTAATCTTGACAATATCAAAGGTGGCGTCCATGCCGCTTCTATTAATCTGATTAGGGGATTTTCTGAACTTGATGTTTATCTAAGGGTTTTGTCTTTTAGCAGAGAAGTTGAAAAAGAAAAAGTCAAAATAATTTCCCGTAAAATTGAAATCATATACTTGCCGGAGGGTCCATTTAAATATCATTCAATCAATTATTTGTTTATTACTCCACAAAAGTTAAAAAAACAAATTAGATCCTTTAAACCAAGCTTGATTCATTTTGAAGTTGGTAATACATTTATGTTTTCCAAAATTTTAGGTTTATATAATACCAAGTATCTTCTCACTATACATGGCATGTCTTTCGATGAGGGAAAAATAAAAACAAAGTGGAAAGATAAGTTTACTTGGTTTTTCAACGCAATTGTTCAGGAATTAATGTACCCAAAAAATGTTATACACCTGTCAAATTATTCCAAAAACAAATTTTCAAAATTTAAACAAATACATTCAGCTATTATACCCAATGCAGTAAATGAGACGTATTTCAATATTCCATTAAAATTAAATACTGAAAATAAACTGTTATATGTTGGTTTGATTGATACCAATAAAAATCTGATTTTTCTTTTAAAAAAATTGAAATTGCTTATCAATCAGAATTATTTGTTTACACTTGATGTTGTTGGTGATTTTATTAATAAAGATTATAAAATTACTGTTTTGGAATTTATCAAAAATAACAATTTGGATGATTTCATAAGATTTCATGGTTGGGTCTCTCAAACCGCTTTGTGCTCAATTCTAGCAAAAACTGATATTTTAATTTTAAGTTCTATGCATGAATCCCTTCCAATGGTAATAGCAGAGGCAATGTCTTCAGGTAAAGTAGTGGTAGCAAGTGATGTTGGTGGTGTTTCAGAAATGATTCAGAACAATTATAATGGATTTTTATTTTCTCTAAATAATGACTCTGAATTTATTGAAATAATGAAATTGTTATATAATAATTCATCTGTTTGCCGAGGTATTGGTATAAATGCCAAAAAATATTCTTTAGAAAAATATCATTCAAAAAACGTTGCGGTAAGGACTTTACAATTTTATCAAAAAATCATTAATGATTAGTTTCAATAGAAAATTTTATTGTTTTAATATCAAGGAAACCTGGTTTGGCTTTGATTTTTCGATGAAAGATTTGTTTTCTCTTAAGACGTTTGCAAACATAGAATGTAAAAGCAAAAAATTATCTTTTTGTATTAATGAAATAAAATCTACGACTGTTATTAACCTGAATAAAAAAAAGGAAGAAATCATTAATAAATTTGATGCAACAGTCAAGCGTGATATTCGAAAAGCCGAATTGTTTGAGATTAATTGCTGTTTTTACGAGGACAAGAATCTTTTTATTTCTTTTTTCAATGAATTTGCAAAATTAAAGGGCATATACCAGCCAAAGAAAATAACCATTGATTCCTTTGGGAATAATTATATAACAAGCTTTGCCTTTCATCAGGGCAATCTGATTGCAGCGCATAGTTATATAATTGATAAAGACTCTGGTGTTGCAATATTATTTCAATCAGCATCAAAAAGACTCGATAAAAAATTTGATAAATCAATTGTTGGCTATGCAAACAAATTATTGACTTATCATGATATTTTTCATTTTAAAAACAATGGTTTCAGAAAATATGATTTTGGAGGGTTTGCCTTAAATACTGAAAATAAAAGTCTTTTGGGGATCAATAGGTTTAAATTGTCTTTTGGTGCAGAAATTATCAAATATTATGTCTATCATACTCCACTACTCTATTTCTTAATAAAAGTATCCCGTTATCTGGACAGAAGATACCGATAATTATTTTTATTAAATGAATAGCATTGTAAAGTATAATCATTCACGATGACTTTTGTCATTTTAATCAGTCTTTAACTTTATTATTTTTAGATACTTATTTTGGAATTATTATTTTGACTTTTTAATTATCGAAGGTTTGATGGGTGTATTGCTGAAATATTATGCTAAGAATAATTTTCTGACTTCAATTTTACAAAAGAACCTTTCTTTAATAAGCAATTTAAGCAATAACGATTTGCTTGAATTATATAATTACAGATTCCTGAAAATATTTAAAAGATCATACCAAACCTCTAGTTTTTACAACTCTTTGTATAAGACTAATGGTATAAATATTGAGGATATAAAAGATTTTACTGACTTGAAGAAACTTCCGGTTATCAATAGAAATGACATTAAAAATAAAGCCGAAGAAATTTATAACGGAGTTAATTATTTTAAAATAAAGGGTTTTACCTCTGGAACCTCAGGTTCACCCCTAACAGTATTCAGGACTCTTAATAGCATCAATTCAGAATCTGCATACTTAAAACACTTCAGATCTAATCATGGATTTCAATCCGGACAACCGATTGTTTCTATCAGAGGCGTTTTGGATAAAAATACCTTATACAGGTTTGATAAAATTTCAAATACTCTTTATTTATCGAGTTCTAATATCAATCATGATAATATCGATATGTTTCATTCATTGATGAAGAGATTAAAACCCAAAGCTATTGAAGCATTTCCAAGTTATTATTACAAATTGTATTTGGAGCTATCCAAAAAAAAATTACATATCGATATTCCAGTTTCTTTCACCTCATCAGAAATGTTATATGAATTCCAAAGAGAACAATTGGAGGCTTATTTCAAAACAAAAATATTTGACTGGTATGGAAATGTTGAAAGATCAATTGGTTTGGTTCAATACAGTTACAAAGAATACAATCCACTTCCACTGTATTCTATTAATGAATATGAAAAGGATAAAATAATAACAACTTCTCTGAATAATAAACATTTTCCATTAATTCGTTACGCAGTTGAGGATGTTATTGATGTCAAGTCAGATGATTTTATTAAAAACATTGTTTCCCCTGAAATAATTAAAATTAATGGAAGAGCAGGTGACTCAATAGAATTAAAAGATGGAGGAAAAGTATCATGCATTGATCATGCATTTAAGGGAATCAATCACCTGACCATGGCTCAAATTCATCAACAAGATGTTCTTAACCCATTGATTATTAAACTGGTTGTAGAAAATGAATTCAGCAATGAAGATGAAAATCATTTGAAATTTAATTTAAGAAAAATGATTGGAAAAAATATGCAAATGATATTTCAGTATTGCAATAAAGATGATTTGCATTATTTCAATGGAGACAAGTTCAAATTAATAGTAAAATCATTTGAAAAAAAATAGTATTAAAAATAAAGTACTGATTATTGGTCCACTTCCCCCTCCTGCAGGTGGAATAAGTATTCATATTGAGCGGCTTTATTTTTTGCTGAAAAATGATTTTGAGTTTGATTTTATTGATGAATCCTCATTTATTAAACCAAAATATTTCAATATAAGAAACCTAAATTTTATTGGATATATTATTAAAATATTAAACTCTGATCTTTTGTATATCCACAGTGGTAATAAATTACTTAAAAAGATTCATATACTTTTTGGTAAAATATTTTTAAAAAAAATAATTATAACTTTTCATGGTTTTGATAGAAAAAAAGGAAAAATCAGCAAAGTAACAGATCATTTTGTTTACTCACTGGTTGATAAAATTATAGTTGTAAACAAGGAAATTTCAAAAGATTTAAAACTTCCAGTTAATAAGTGTGTAATCAAACCGGCATTTTTGCCCCCTTTAATGGAAAAGGAAACGTCTATACCTGATTATTTGTACGAAATCATACTTAAAGCAAAATCAGATTTTAAAACAATAATTTCTTCCAACGCATCAAGATTAAATACTTTCAACAACCAGGATTTATACGGTTTGGATATGTGTATTGATTTGTCTGTCAAATTAAAAAATGCGTCCTTTCCTTTCTTATTCATCTTTAATGTTTCTTCTTTGGACGAAGGCATTGAATTGTATCAAAATGCACAGGAATCTATAAAAATAAATCAGCTGGAACATTCTTTTTTATTATTAAATGAAGAAATTTCTTTTGTAAAACTAATAGAACAATCAAATGTAATTTTAAGAACTACCAATACTGATGGTGATGCTCTTTCGATTAGGGAAGCATTATATCTTAATAAGCCTGTAATTGCATCTGATATTGTATTAAGACCTTTTGGAACAATCCTTTTTAAAACAAGAAATTCAGATGATTTATTTTCCAAGTTTACTTCTGTTGTAAAATCAATAAATAATACCCCCTATAATTATTCTCCAAATATTTATTTTAAAAATCAATATAAAAGATTTTACAAGAAACTAATTGAAAAACAGCTTTGCACTTAAAAATATATACGATTTTAAATGGACCATGAAAAGTTTAATTCTTCATTTGAAAGGCTTAAAATTTATTGTGAATCTCATTCTTTCAAAGGATTTGATCCTTATGATGGTTTGAACAGTAAGATATTTAGGAATATACCATTATTGAAAGATATTCCATTTATAAGATTGTGCTGGATCCAGTTTTTTAAAAAATCACCCGTCAATCTAAGAAAACTTATGTTGATTCAGGCGGAATATAACCCTAAAGCAATCGGTCTTTTTTTGTCTGCCTATTGTGAACTATATAAGTATTCTGAAAATAATAGTGATTTTAAAACTATGTTGCAACTAAAAGATATATTATTATCATTAAAAAGTTCAAATTATTCCAATTCTTCCTGGGGTTATAATTTCGATTGGCAATCTAGGGCTTTTTTTCATCCGGCGTATACTCCAAATATTGTTACTACTTCTTTTAATGCGAATGCACTTTTGGATTTATATGAAATTACTCGAGATGAAAAACTTTTATGTGAAGCCAGGTCATCCTGTGATTTTATATTGAATGATTTGAACCGTTCTTATGATTATTACAATAATATCGCTTTTTCATATTCACCTTTGGACAACAGTGTAGTTTTCAATGCCTCACTTCTTGGTGCCCGTTTGCTTGCAAGGGTATTTTCAAAAACAAATGAAATAGAATTGAAGAATACATCAAAATCTGTAGTCAAATTCTGTTGCAATCATCAAAAAAAAAATGGTGCATGGAATTATGGAAAATTTCATTTTCACAAATGGGAAGATAATTTTCATACCGGTTACAATTTGGAATGCATTTATGATTACATGAAGTTCACTGAGGATGATTCATTTATGGATAATTTAAGTAGAGGATTTAATTATTATATTAACACTTTTTTTTTAGAAGATGGGACTCCAAAGTATTACAACAATGCCGTTTATCCAATTGACATTCATTGTTGTTCTCAACTTTTAGTTACCCTTAGTAAACTAAATAAAATCAATGACCACAAAAAACTTCTGGATAAAGTAATAAACTGGACTATTGATAATATGCAATCAAGCAATGGTAGCTTTTACTTTCAAAGAAATAAAATTTATTCAAATAAAATTTCCTACATGAGATGGTCTCAGGCATGGATGATGTTATCAATGAGTATCTATTTAAAGCACTTTAATAATAAACAAAATGAAAATCTGGTTTGATTTATCAAATTCACCTCACATAAATATGTTTTATGAACTTATTAAAACACTTGAATTTGAAGGCCATCAAATAATCATTACATCACGTCCATTAGCTAATACAATAGCTTTGTTAGAGCAGAGGAATTTAAAACATACTGTTGTTGGTAAACACTATGGAAAAAATATTTTACTTAAGCTTTTTGGTTTTCCAATTAGAATACTTCAATTGATTAAATTTTTAAAGAAAATAAAACCTGATCTTGCGGTTTCTCAAAGCTCATTTCATTCACCCCTTGTTGCTAAAATACTGGGTATATCCTCCATTTATACCAATGACAACGAACATGCTTTGGGTAATTATTTTGGTTTCAAATTTTCTACAAAAATACTTTTACCTGAATTGATGGAAATAAGCATAAAAAAATACAGTAGAAAAATGAGCAACAAAACAATCAGGTATCCAGGTTTAAAGGAAGGTATTTATTTATGGAAAATAAGTGATGAAATTCGACAAAAAAGAATCTTGCTAAACAAACAAAAAATCAAAATATATTTCAGACCTGAACCCCAAACAGCTCAATATTATACAGGAAAGATAAATTTTATGGATGATACCCTTTGCTCTTTGCAACAAAATTTAAATTATGATATTACAATACTTCCAAGGGACAATGCACAATTGAATCATTATAAAAATGTGATGTTTAAAAATATTTCGATTAGTAATAAGCCTGAGTCTTTTTTAGATATTGCATCTACATGCAGTTTGTTCATTGGTGCAGGTGGATCAATGACGAGAGAGCTTGCTATTCTTGGCATTCCAACAATTTCTGTTTATCAGGATAAATTATTGGAAGTAGATAAATACCTTATCAAACAAAAGTTATTAATATACGAACCATGTTTAACGTCTGAAAAAATTGATAACTATATAAATTCAATGGAAGATAAAGAATTACCTAAAGATTTAATTATCAAAGGAAAAATTGCTTTTTCAATATTTAAAAACGAAATATTAAATAACTACTTATGATTAGAGTTGGATTAATTGGTGCGGGTAAGATGGGCATATCACACTTGTCAATATTGGGAGCTCATCCCGATGTTGAAGTGGTTGGTGTAGTGGATACTTCCAAAATAATCAATGAGGTTTTGGATAAATATGCGCCATTTGAGACTTTTTATGACATTGAAAAAATGCTGGATAAAAAATATCCTGATGCTGTTTTTGTAGCTGTTCCGACGAGGAATCATGCTTCTATTGTTGAGGAACTCCTAGATCGAGGAATTCATGTTTTTGTTGAAAAACCATTTTGCTTGAATGTTTCTCAGGGAGAAATGCTTGTTAAAACTGCTAAAAGAAGCAAACTTGTCAACCAGGTTGGTTACCACAATAAATTTATCGCTACTTTTCAGGAAGTCAAACAAATAGTTAACAAAGGCTTTTTGGGTAAAGTAACCCATTTTTTGGGAGAAGCTTATGGTCCTGTAGTTACTAAAAACAGTTCTTTATCATGGAGATCCAACCCTGATGAAGGTGGAGGTTGCCTTATGGATTATGCATCCCATGTGATTGATTTGATAAATTATCTTATAGCTCCTATAAGTAAAGTACATGGTACTATTATGAAGCCTGTTTATTCTTCACACGTAGAGGATGCTGTTTATTCATTGCTGGAAACTGAAACTAAAGTAACGGGTTTGCTTTCAGTAAACTGGAGCGAAGAGACTTACAGAAAAATGTTTACATCTGTTACTATTAATGGAACTGAAGGTAAAATAATCTGTGACTCTACTGAGTTAAAAGTATTTTTTAAAACTTCTCATTGTCCCAATGGATACACAAAAGGATGGAATCATAAATATATTTCAGATTTTACACCTTCCGTTGAATTTTACCTTAGAGGGGAAGAGTATTCTTCACAAATAGATTACTTTATCAAATCAATCATGGGGGAAGTACCCAATGACAAAAACACATTTGAAAGCGCACTCAGGACTGATTATGTGATTTCAAAAATTAAACTTAAAAATCAAAGCAATGGACAGAATTCTGTTTGGTGACAATCAATTTTTTTCTATAAATCATGTTTCGGAATATAAATCCAATCTGCAATCTTTAAAATTTAAGGAAGACAATGCAATTATTGAAACAATCAACATCGCAAGAAATGAGGGAATAGAAACTTTTATGTGTACCACTCATGAAAGAATGAGCAATATATGTGACATAATCAGAAAAGACAAGTATAAATATGATCAATTTTCAATTTATCCTTGTATGCCTTATGCTCATAAGTATGCAAATTCTATTACTGAACATGGGATATTAAATACACTAAAGAGGTTTATTCCGGGAAATTATTTTAATTCAATGCTTAAAGGCGGAAAGGCAATTCTTACCAGAGATTTCATCAAATTTATGGAGCTGATGATTGATTCAGAAATGAAAATATTCAATCAAATCAATACCCCTGTAATATTTTTACAAAATGTAGTTACTGATTTGTTGCTTGGATTGCGAATGGATGAGATACTTGTTGCATTCTATGATTATGTCAAATATAAATATAAATCGGAAGCAGGCTTCATTACCATGAATTTGCCGAGATTGTTGAATATTCTTGAATTGAACGGTATTAAGAATCCAATAATCTGTTGTTCTATTAATAAGGCTGGATTTAGAATGTCGGGTGGTATTGAGGAATATGAGAAGGTACTTCATTCAAAAAATGTAAGGGTTATAGCTATGC
This sequence comes from uncultured Ferruginibacter sp., assembly GCA_964500545.1. Lineage (GTDB taxonomy): Bacteria > Bacteroidota > Bacteroidia > Chitinophagales > Chitinophagaceae > Ferruginibacter. The sequence goes on from CAZCOL010000020.1 coordinate 21,365, forward strand.
AGGTACTTGGTGGCGGATCATTGCCTGTTAGTGAATCTCTTGAGTATGTTTGTCAATTGCCCAATATTGAATCAATTTTATTTGGAGCATCTTCAAGAAATAACATTCAGCAAACTGCTTCATTAATTAAGGAATTTGATCAAAAGTATCAATTAAACAATGAATTAGTTTATTAAGAATGCAACTTACTATTGTCGCCGGAGCTAGACCAAATTTTGTTAAAATAGCACCAATCATACGTGCTATCAATCAATTTGTTAAAAAAGGATTTATTATACATTACCGACTAATTCATACCGGACAACATTATGACAATTCAATGAGCGGATCTTTTTTTGAACAGTTATGTATACCTGATGCTGATATAAATCTTGAGTGTGGCAGTGGTTCTCAAGCTGAACAAGCTGCTTCTATTATGGTAAAATTTGAGAAAGAGCTAATTATTAACAAACCTGATTTTGTTTTGGTTGTAGGAGATGTTACATCCACAATGGCATGCACGATAGCTGCTAAAAAATTGTGTATTGAAGTTGCTCATATTGAAGCTGGTATCAGATCGGGAGATATGAATATGCCCGAGGAAATCAATAGAATAGTTACAGATTCAATTTGTAATTATTTTTTCACTACAACAAAAAATGCCGGAAAAAATCTTGAACTACAGAATATTACTAGTGAAAAAATATATTTTGTCGGCAATACAATGATTGATTCGCTTCTGCACAACATTCATAATTTAAAATCTCCCGAATTCTTTAAAAATATAAAGAATCAGCAAAGTGGATATTTTTTGCTCACACTTCATAGGCCATCAAATGTGGATGAACTTGAAAAATTAATGTCAATAATAAAAAACGTTTCCAATTCAACAAAAGGGTTTAATGTTATATTTCCAGTACATCCCAGAACACAAAATATACTTAGAGATGTAAATTATGAATTTAACCATATTTTGACCGTAGAGCCTCAAAAATATCTTGAGTTCATTTTTCTTATAAAAAACGCAAAGGGAATTATAACGGATTCTGGTGGAATTACAGAAGAAGCGACTGTACTGGGTATTCCATGTATTACACTAAGAAATTCAACTGAGAGACCAGAAACTATTGATGAGGGTACAAATGAACTGGTTGGTGATGATTTTAAAAAACTTCAATCATGTATCAAAATGATCATAGAAAATAAATGGAAAAAAGGAAGAATTCCCGAATTATGGGATGGTCACACATCAGAAAGAATTGTATCAATTTTGTATTCTATTTATATCAAAAAAAATGAACAAGCAGTTTAAAAAACAGTTACAACTATTTACAATATTGAATGATTTTCTTTGCTTTTATGCAAGTTTTGCATTAACCAATAATTTATTTTATTTTCAAAATCATGAGGTTGCAAATTTTATTGACTGGAAATATGGTATCATTTATTGGTTTTTCGTTTCCATTCTTACAGGACTTTATTCAAAAAAAACAATAACGAGATTATATAAATTATTAAATAAAACCATTAAAACATGTTTGATATTTACATTGATTTTGTTTATAAAATTTCTTTTGATTGATAATTTAACTGAATTAATTAATCAGTTTATTTATAGTAATGTATTTATTTTGATTGCTTTGATAATCATAAGCCGATTGATCTGTGATCAAATCTTTAGATTGATATTTTCAAAAAATAACTCTGCAGACAAGGTGCTGATTTTGGGGTATAATGAAACATCTATAAAACTAGCAGATTACTTAAACAAAGAACTTCCGAGATATCAGCTTGTTGGATTTGCGGAAAATAAAAATAATATTCATTCTGTTTCCAATTATCCGATTCTTGCTGATTTAGAACATGCTTTTAAAATAGCTGTACAATATGATGTCAGACAAATATTTTCGACAATTTCCCCAAAACAAAATTCTTTTGTAAGAAAATTGATTCGTGATGCTGAAGATGCTTGTATAAGATTCAGAATGGTGCCTGATTTTTCATCTATTACAGATAAGAACTTTAAGATAAATTATCTGAATGATTTGCCTGTATTTTCCACACACAATGAATCACTGGATGACCAGGGAAATATTTATTTTAAACGTTTTTTGGATCTAACCATAAGTTTGTTTGTGATTATTTTCATTTTATCGTGGTTGATTCCGTTGATTGGTTTATTGATAAAATTGGAATCCAAAGGCCCTGTCATTTTTTCTCAATTTCGAACCGGAATGAATAAACATCAGTTTGAATGTTTTAAATTTCGTAGCATGAAATTAAATACTGAAGCTGATTCCATACAGGCAACAAAAAATGATTCAAGAGTTACTAGATTGGGTAAGTTTTTAAGAAAAACCAGTTTAGATGAGTTCCCACAGTTCATAAATGTATTAAAAGGTGAAATGAGCATTGTTGGACCTAGGCCATTAATGATAAAGCATACAGAGGAATACTCTAAAATTGTCGATGAATACATGCTCAGGCATTTTCTTAAACCTGGAATTACAGGTTGGGCACAAATTCATGGATTAAGAGGTGAAATTACCGACCAGTCTTTGATTATCAAAAGAGTTTCTTATGATCTTTGGTATTTAGAAAACTGGAGCATTGCTCTAGACTTAAAGATCATTTTTTTGACATTTTTTAATCTGGTATTCAAAAAACAAAATAACGCTTATTGATTTGTTTAGAGTTTTATTATTTTCAATACATCAATATTATTTCCTTGTATTATTTTTACAAAATAGATTCCCGGCTTGAATCCATTTCCAAACTCAATTATTTTTCCAGGACTTGTTTTTGTTTTATAAACAATTATACCATCGCTATTTAAAACATCCACAATTACTTCGCTAAATGACCACTCATTTATTTTCAATTTAAATATATCCTTTGTTGGATTCGGATATACAAAGTTTTGAGTGATGTCATGGTTTGATGAAATTTCACCTGTTCCTGACATTATTTTTCCAAAACATCTTTTTTTACTATCCAATATATTAACGGTTATTTGAGTAACATTATTAGCATAATCTTTAACTTTTATGGTGTATGTACCTGCTTTTAAATTGTAAAATTTATTGCTTATTCCATAGCTGCCATTGTTTATAGAATATTGATAAGGTTGAACTCCACCAGTTGCCATTACTTCTATATAACCATCCGACATTCTTCTGCAGGATACATTTAATTTTGAAATAAGGGTTAATGAAAGTGGAGATGAAGTTTGTGATTCAATTATCTGTATACTGCTAATATTTATACAATTATTGCCGTCTTTAACCGAAATTAAATAGGTACCTGCAGTTACATTACTGAATATATTGGATGACTGATATGTATTGTTTCCTAATGCAAAATAGTATTCGCCTACTCCCCCAGTAGCATTAATTGTCAAGGTTGTACTTCCACCTGATACAGTTATAGGACTATATGAATATGAAACAACAATTGCATCGGGTTGTGATATTGTAATTGAAGCTGTAACAACATTTAAATTTGAATCTGATACAGAAAAATTATAGTTACCCGATGGAACTTTATAGGTTCCTGTTCCTATATATGGGGGAATTCCACCAGATGCAGTTACTGTTACTGCTGAAGAATCTCCACGGCACAAAATTGCCGAAGCGTTTATTGCTATATTTAGTTTTTCGGGCTGTGTTACTGTAATTAAAACAGAATCCAAACAGTTGTTTTGATCTTTAACTCTTATTGTATAATTTCCAGCTGCAACATTATTAAAAATGTTTGAGGTCTGATATGATCCGTTGTTTAATTGATAATTTAAAGTACCTGTACCTCCGGAAGCGTTTACAGTAATTGTTGTAACACCTCCGTAAACACTTATAACTCCTGAAAATGCATTTAAGTTGATTTTGGGTGGTTCTGTTATTGTAATGGATGTTGTTGCGCTAACTCCATTTGCATCGATAACTGTATAATTATAAGTACCTGCATTTACATAAAAAATACCTGTTCCGTTGTATGGTGATGTTCCACCGGAAGCTGAAACATTTATGGTTGATTTTTCACCATTACATATAATTGTAGAATTTGAAATTGTTATAGTAAGAGGGGAAATAGGAGTTGAATTTTGCTTTTCTATTACACCCGCATCCGGAAGTGAAACAATTGAATTTCCAACAAAATCAACTGTCAAGCCTATATTTTGTCCGAAATTGATTAATTGACTGTTTGATGTTGGAGTAAAATCCCAAAGAACTGCATTTGTATTTGATGTATTCGTCCAAATTGTTTGTGATGTGGTTATTTCGCTTGGGTTTAATGTAAAATTTGTATAGCTGGCATTGGATAGTTTATAAACATTATTTTCATGAATCAGCTGACCTCCGGTCCATTGTCCCGATCTGGCTACGTCAACACCAGTGGACAACTGAAATACATTGTTTTTGAATACTACTATTCCTTGATTGGACACACTGGTACTCATGCCGCCGAGATTATTTTCAAAAACCCTGTTTACTGCATTTTCAACAATGACATTGTTGTAGAATTTCATATTGGATACGCTTACTAAAAAAGTACCACTGTTGTTAATATAGAATAATGAACCATTGTTGATGAATTTATTATAGGAAAATTCATTGTTTTCAATCAGCCCTCCATTACCGGATCCATTTTCAACAACTCCATTACAATCAAAAAAAGTGTTGTAACAGATAAAGTTATTGGAAGATCCGTTTCCATAAAATTCAACCGCTCCACCATCATATACATAGTCGAAACTGTTTGCCCAGCAATCATGAAAGTAATTGTTTGTAATTCTGTTATTAGCACTTGAGATGACAACCGGGTTTGCTCCGTAATCATTGTTTACAGTCGCATCATTAACAATCATTCTTAAATTCCCTATATCACAATGATCCATCGAGTTGTTTGAACCAACCCAGTAAGCTCCAACACCTACCAAAGAAATTTTACAATTTCTAATCGTGTTGTAGGAAGATGTACCATCAAATCCAAAAGCTCTTTGAATTTTAGATAGTATATTTCTGTCTGTAGAACTGATCGTGGGATCTATAATTTCCAATCCGTCAAAGACAATATAATTCTTATTGTACAAATAGAATAAATAACTGATGGTGTTTCCGGTTCCGGTAAACTTAGGCTTTGAACCAGTACCATAGCTGTTGAAAGTTATTGGGAAGCCATTCGTTCCCGATTTTGTAATATTCAATGTACCACTGAATACATCATCACATTTGAATGAAATTACATCACCGGGAAGTAAAACACCCTGGTTTGACTGAACATCATTCAGTGATTTCCAGGGTGTTGTAAAATTGCCATTGGAAGTAGCTCCGGTATAGGAGGAGCTCACATAATAGATACGAGCGAAAGAAACTGAATTAATTAATATTAAAACAGCAAAAATCAAAATACTCTTGAAAACTGGTTTCTTTTTCATAGGTTTTTATTTAGGATATTGATATAAAAGAGATACTTAAAAATGAGTCATTCAATTCAAGTATTAACATTCATTTTTAAATTATATTTAAATGATTCAGATCATTTATAAACTCAAAAACGGTCATTTGTTTATGGATAATAATGGTGTAAATTCATTTCTTATACTGCCAATAATTGTGCCAATTGGTGGCTTGTCCGATTAATTATACGTTAATACTTAATAATATAAACTTAGTTTGTCTCCAAAAAATGGTAAATACAATTGTTTAATATGCTAAGAAATTATCTTATTGAGGTAAAAGAATTTAAATATTTTGTGGGTGGGTTGTCACTAGTTGTTTTTTTTAGTTATTCAGTTTATATTTTTTGCAGTGATAAAATGATTATAAGATTCAATGATGAAAATCAATTTTTTGAATTGGGAACTGCCATTTTATTTTTAGTTAATTCATTTATATTTTATAATTTATTCAGGCGAAAAAAAAATGCATACTTTTTAATTCTTGCAGTATTAATGTTTTTAGGAGCTGCGGAAGAACTAAGTTGGGGTCAGGTTCTGCTCAATTATAAAACACCTGAAAATTTGAAATCAGTCAATGTTCAAGGAGAATTTAATTTGCACAACATAGAAATATTCAATTCCAATAATTTTAACAAGACGCATAAAACCGGTTTGAGCAGGTTGCTTGAAATAAATTTTATTTTCAGATTTTTTATAATTTTTTACGGTGTATTAACACCAATATTATTCAATCAAAGCAAAAATGTTCAAAAAATCATACTTAAAAATAAAATTCCTGTTCCTCCCCTTTCAATTGGTATGTTTTTTCTGATTAGTTGGTTGGTTTTACAGAGTTTAATGATTTTTTTACCCAAAGGAAAAGATGAAAGATATTATTTTAGTTCAGTTGAAATATTTGAGTTTTTGACGTCTTATGTATTTTTAAATATTGCTATTGTACATTTTTACTTTTATTCAAAATTATCCAATCAAACAACATAAATATACATTATCATATATTGGGATTTAATTTTTTGTGAGTGACATCTGTAAATACATTAATTACTGTAAATACAAAAGCATTTAAAATAACGGATCCCAGTACTAAAGGATAATCCAATTTATTCAAAGCATCTACAGTTATTTTTCCCAACCCATTCCAACCAAATACAAATTCAACAAAAAAGGCTCCGGTTAAAAGTTCTGCAAACCAACCCATTACAGCAATGATAACAGGTGGTAATGCATTTTTAAGTGCGTGTTTCAATATTATTTTACTTTTTCTTAAACCATTTGCTTTGGCTGTTCGAATATAATCACTGCTGAGCACTTCAAGCATTGTACTTCGGGTTAATTGTGTAATGACTGAAAGTGGCCTTATCCCTAAAGTCAAAGAAGGTAAAATCAGGTTTTTAATTACCATTATTTTTTCACCTGTTACTTCATCTACTTCATAAAGGCTTCCTGTAAAATTCAGTCCTGTATAATTATGCAATACAATGCCAAAAAGATATGCAATTATTATGGCTAAGAAAAATGAAGGGGTAGAAATTCCAAGATTACTTACAAAAATACCTGCATGATCATAAAAAGTATTTTTTTTGAGTGCAGAAATGATTCCAAGAAATAATCCAAATACAGATGCAAAAATGATAGATGAAAAAGCCAATATTAATGTTATTGGGAAGGCTTCTGACAAAATACTCAAAACTTCTTTTTTTGATTGATAGCTTCTTCCAAAATAAGGGAGTTTGATTGCAATAATATTTTTGTTTCCAAAAATGATACCATGTATTTCTTTAACTCTGAAATTTGCCGAATCATAAAAGCTAATTGGAGAAATATCGTTAAGAAAAAGCAACAATTGCTTTGGTTTCGTCTGATCTAAATACAATGATTTCCGGATGTTATCCATTGTGGTTTTGTCACCGGTTTGTCCTGCAATTAATTTTGCGGGGTCGCCGAGTAATTGAAAAATCACAAATACAAGAATGATAACGCCTGTCAAAACCAAAAATGTATTCAACAGGCGTTTTAATAAAAACATGAGAGATTTATTTTTGATTGGACTCTATAGCTCTTATCATTTCTTCTGCATTGAATTTATGATCCTCTAATCCCTCATAAGATCTGATGATGTTGCCATTCCACAGATAGGTTATGCCTGGAGTTGTTGCTTTATTGCCCAGTAATTTGAAAAATGCAGGAATGTCGTCAACAATAAAATAAGGTAAAGTCATTTTTGTTTCACTGAAAAATTCAGGAATTTTAAATGTCTCCTCGTTTAAAAACAGCACATAGATTGGAGGAAGTTTGTGGGATTTGGCCATTTTAGCCAATTCTTTCGCAGCATCCCTGCAATGGTCGCATCCAGGCACAAATAAGCATACAATTTTCTTCCCTTTATCCAGATTTACTTTTTTGCCGTTGAAATTAGTGTAGCTTGAAAATTTAGATTGAGTAAATGGGGGCTCTTCAATTTTTACAGTAATTGTACTGTCTTTTCTGGATTTATTTTTATCGTTGATTTCATTTCCACTTTTTAAAATTGAAGTATCTACTGAACTTATTTTACCGGAATCGATATCGCTTGAATCCGTATCCTCTGTAATAATAGTAGAAATTGGCAATTCGGACTTATCTTCTTTTGCGCATGGACAAAAAGGAAAAACGAAAAACATCAGAAAAGCGGATAAAAAATAAAAAAACAAAATAGCAATAAAACTGTTTTCACCTTTTGGTTTATTGGAAACATTTTTATAAAGGTATATGAGCATTGCAATGGTAATGATATTTTTAATAAATGCCTCTAAGGGTGTCATTGGAATCAATTGACCGAAACAACCACAATTTCCGTTCATGGCACCATGTTCATACATTTGAATTCCAAGATGAGCACAGAAAGCAACAAGCAATGCAATGGTAACAGGAATGACGAACGACCGAATATAATTTTTCTGTAAAATTGCAATAGCAATGGCGGTTTCAAGTGCAATAATCAATCTGGCAAGATAGGGAGCTTTGCACCAGTCTGCGATTCCCAGGTCAACCAACTGTTTTTCAAAAGCCCAAATCGGAAATGATTTAGCAACAGCAGACAAAAGAAACAAAGCGGAAATTATTATTCTTACAATTAATGGAATATGTTTTTTCATGTCATTTGTTTTAATTTGATTAATACAAAATTAAAAAAGAGTTTTATTGGCTGTGTTTTCCTTCTTTGATCAATATCAATGCAAATACAGCATAATTCATGATGTCGTAAAAGTTGGCATCAATTCCTTCGCTTATCATGGTAACACCTTTGTTCGAAATAATTTGTTTGATTCTAAGCAATTTTGACAATATCAAATCCACAAAACTTTCCTGACTCATTTCTCTCCAGGCTTCCCCATAATCATGATTTTTATTGCTCATCAATTGTTTTGCAGCGATAACTTTATGATCATATCTTTTTTTCACTTCCTCAACAGGGACTTGCTCTACTTCATCATTGTCTATTTCCAGCTGTATCAGTCCAATTATAGCATAATTAAATATTCCTTCAAATTCACTGACTATTCCGTCATCTATCTTTTGTTGTTGTTTTTCCTGAATTGTTCGGATTCTTTTTGCCTTAATGTAAATTTGATCAACAACTGAAACAGTTCTGTAAACTCTCCAGGATGTGCCATAGTCGGCGGTTTTTTTTAAGAAAACACTTCTGCAATTTTGTATTGCTTCGTCATATTGCTCTCCTGTGTTCATTCAGCATTAATTTTATTGATGGAAGTTCTAAATAAAATGAAATAAAAGTGCCAATTTTGTGGCAATGTTGCAAAAATACAATTACTCCGCTAATGTTTAACATCAATTGCAAAGGAAAATTACTTAAAATCGATGAACCCATAGTGATGGGAATATTGAATGTTACCCCCGATTCTTTTTACAAAGGCTATTTGAATGATTCAATGGAGGAAATCCGATCCAGGGTTGCGGCAATGATTCATGATGGTGCCGCAATTATTGATGTTGGGGGGCAAAGTACCCGTCCCGGAAGTGAACCCATCAGTGCAAGTAATGAGATTGACAGAATTGTTCCAATTATTGATTTGATTAAAAATGAATTCCCCGATACAATTGTTTCCATAGATACGTATTACAGTAAAGTTGCGAAAGAGGCGGTCAGTTCAGGAGCCTCAATTGTGAACGATGTAAGTGCCGGAGAAATTGATCCTGAAATGATAGACATGGTGGGGGAATTAAAAACCCCGTACATCTGTATGCACATGAAAGGAACCCCCAATACCATGCAGATTGCTCCTGAATATGAAAATGTTACAAAGGAAGTTTTGGATTTTTTTATTCAAAAAAAAGAACAATGTTCGAAAGCTGGTATTCTTGACATTGTTTTTGACCCGGGTTTTGGTTTTGGGAAAACCAATTTGCATAATTTTTCACTCTTACACAATTTATCCGCATTCAAAATACTTGAATGTCCTATACTTGCAGGATTATCCAGAAAGGGTATGATTTATAAATCTTTACAACAAACGCCATCAGATGCTTTAAATGGTACTACAGTTTTAAATACGCTTGCCCTGAATAATGGTGCGAATATACTTAGGGTTCATGATGTAAAAGAGGCGAAAGAAACCATTACTTTATTTAAATTATACAAAAATGCCGCTCTAAATTAGAACGGCATTTTGATAGAGTTATGAAGAAAATTATTTCGCCTTAGTTTTTGAAGTATCCGGTTTTGATTTGGCAACACTGTCCATGTATCTTTTTTGTCTGATTTTTATTTCTTTCAATTTTACATCCATTT
>CAZCOL010000021.1:0-4034 GCA_964500545.1 uncultured Ferruginibacter sp.
AAGGTCGGGTTGACCGGCATTTATCCAGGCTGTATACCAAAATGATGCCACTGCATGTATTGATTGTCTCATTCTTCTTTCAATCATTCCGTTCAATTTTTTATTAAATGCCTCAGTGAAATGGGAAGAATATTGTTTTACCAAGATTCCATTTCTTTCCTCAAAAGCATATTTTCTGTCCTCAGGAAATTGTTTTGTAAGTTCTTTTTCGAATAACAATACACTGTCAGCTGCTTTTGCACTTTCCAATATTCTTTTCCAAATAAAACCGGAAACATCATTTATATAATCGGCCTTACCTATAAAAAAATCGAACTCTTTTTCCGCAAGCAACTCTGGTACACGACTTTCCCAAAAACCATGTATTCCTCTTTGATTGGTCAACTGACCGTTATGGTTAGACGAAGTATGCAATGGTACATGTGCATCTGAAATATAATGCCCAATCTCCGCACTGTTTTTAATGATGGATGAAAAATCTTTTTTTGCAAATGCATTTGTCAACCGGTGCAGCATTATCTGTATATGCCATGGAACAATTCCATGTTCTATTATGGTGTCTTCTGTATATTTATTGATTGCATCATCCCATTTTCTTGGAAGTAACGTAAACGGATACACGCCATAATGATCAATGTCTATGTAATGCCGGGAGCCTTCTTCTTTTACAGCATATCTTCTCTTATCCGGATCAGTTGCATGCGTTTCTAAAAAACTGATGTTGGGTTTGTATAAAACCATCATCTCGGGCGGGAGAAGGAAAACCGCATAATAATTTATTTTTCCATGCGCATAAAATCCCCAGCAAAAAACATTCAAACAAATCAACAATGAAACGGATAAAAGTAAAAAGTATTTAACCATTGTGCGGTGTTATGCAATTAGCACAATGTTAGCCCATATTTAATTAAATATTTCCTTGAAAAAACTGTAAGCTGGTGTTGTTTTTCCTTTAAATAATGGTAATTATTTTTTTTCTTTTTCATCATCTTCGATACTTGTAACACCGCCACTGACCGCAAATTTCATCGTTTGCGAACTGCTGATATGTGTGATTTCCTTTACCCTGTTTTTTGGAATGATGTATACATTTCCTGCAACTGAATAAGCCATAGGCACATATACAGCCACATAATCCTTCAATCCAAACTCTTCCATGTCTTCCTTGGTTACAAATCCGATTCTCCAAACGTCATTGTCATCCACATTTGCCAGTACATTTTGAGTAAACTTTTTTTTATCACCGGCAAATGCCTCAAAAAAATCCCTAGTGGTAGAATAAATATGTTTCAGTCCGGGCACACGTTGCATCAGTCTGTCCAAAAAAATGATGATCCTGTTTGAAATAAAAAAATAACTGAAATATCCAATCAGTATTATCATTAGAATAATGATCAAGAAACCCAATCCGTAATTCTGTACTTTAACTACGCCACTCTTGTCCGTAACCGTAAAAATCGGAATAAGGTTGTCGATAGAGGTTACCACTGAAAACAATACATAAAACGTAATCAAAACAGGAGCCATTACGAGCAAGCCCTGTAAAAAATATGGCAGCAGTTTCTTGTATTCAAATTTATTTTTCATCTTTTGTTTTTTTATCAATCTGTAAAATTATCGAAATCTTTATCATGACAAATGAGTGTAGGGGTAAAACAGCATTCACAAAGTTAAATTCGTAAATATATCGAATCCGGCAAACAATTTAGCCCCCAATTTGTAATGTTAATATATACCATCCATATGCATTCATTTACTATCAAGGATCTGGAAAATTTATCCGGCATCAAGGCCCATACCCTAAGAATTTGGGAACAGCGCTATCATTTTTTAAAACCTCACCGCACTGATACAAATATCAGGTATTATACCAATGAAGAATTAAAAATAATCTTGAATATCTCCCTTCTCAATAAATATGGATTTAAAATATCCCATATTGACAAAATGAGTGAGCAGGACATCAGAGATAACATTCTGAAACTCAACTACCAGGAAGCCAAGCAAGAAAGAATTGTGAACGAATTGATTCAACATATGGTGGAGTTGAATGCGCAAGAATTTGAAAAGACGCTTTCCAGTTACATTTCGGATCATGGCATTGAAAAAACCATCACCCAGGTAATTTTCAAATACATGGAAAAAATAGGGGTTCTATGGCTTACTAATCACATTAATCCGGCTCAGGAACACTTGGTCACCAATATAATCAGACAGAAATTGATCGTCGGAATCGAAGGAACAGATCATGAAATCAAAATCAATAAAACGGTTTTGCTCTTCCTGCCTGAAGCCGAATACCATGAACTAGGGCTCCTTTTCATGTATTATCTTCTTAAAAAGAAAGGTGTAGATGTAATTTATCTTGGTTGCAATGTTCCTCTGGCAGATGTAGCGTACGTCGTAAAAGTGAAAAAACCCGATTACCTGTATTGTCATATCACCAGGCCGGGTTCTAACTTCAATTTTGACAAATTTATGGGCATCATTTCTAAAAATTTGCCCGAAACTCCATGTATTATTTCGGGATTGCTCGCACAGAATTATGAGGAAAAAATCCATCCTCCTATCATTTTCAAGAGAAACATTCAAGATGTTATGAGTTTTATTTACAATTTGTAGAACTATTTTTTAAAATAATTCAACAAATTGTTGTTTTGGACTTGGCTTTTGTTTAAGTTTGTAAAATAAAAGCTAAACAAAATGTCTGATAAAGAATTTGAAAATATCCTGGTCTCCAACGTGGACTTCTTGAAGCCCTTTGCATTTACACTAACCAAAGACAATGAAACTGCCAAGGATTTGACGCAGGAAACACTCTATAGGGCCCTCGCCAACAAAGAAAAATATCATGTTGGAACCAATATCAAAGCATGGATGTACACCATCATGCGTAACATTTTCATCAATGATTACAGAAAAAAAAGCAGACAAAGTGTTGTATTTGATGGAACACCAAATGATTTTCTTTTGGATCACAATCAGGGAGCAGTTTCAAACCTTGCTGAATCAGGAATCAAGCAAAAAGAAATAAAACTGGCGATTCATCAACTTCCAGATATTTTCAAATACCCCTTTGTTTTATACTTTGAGGGTTATAAATACAATGAAATTGCTGAATACCTTCACGAACCTCTTGGAACAGTCAAAAGCAGAATCCATTTTGCCCGAAAACTTTTGAAATCGGCATTATCTCGTTGAAGATTTCAATTAAATCGTTAATTTTTATTATCTTTCATTTGTGAAAAATGCGATTGTAATTGGCAGTGGCTTTGCAGGAATGTCTGCTGCATCTTTTTTAAAAAAAGCCGGATGGCAAGTAACCGTTCTTGAAAAGCAGTCAATGCCTGGTGGAAGAGGAAGAAAATTTTCTGAAGAAGGATTCACTTTCGACATGGGACCAAGCTGGTACTGGATGCCGGATGTTTTTGAAAGATATTTCAATTGCTTTGATAAAAAAGTATCCGATTATTATCAACTCATCAGACTGGATCCTTCCTACAGGGTGTATTATCCCGATAATCACATAGACGTTCCTGCAAATTTTATTGAACTCAAAAAAGTATTCGAAAGTATTGAAACAGGCAGCTCTGTCAAACTGGAGCACTTTTTAAAGGAAGCTGCATACAAATACGATGTTGGCATCAATAAACTGGTACACAAACCCGGTAGAAATCTGACCGAATTTTTGGATATCGACTTGGCAAAGGGACTACTGAAGCTGGATGTTTTTACATCCATGAAAAAGCATGTTCGCAAATATTTCAAACACCCGAAACTGATTCAACTAATGGAATTTCCGGTATTGTTTTTGGGTGCCCTACCGGCAGACATTCCCGCACTATATAGTCTGATGAACTATGCAGACATAAAGTTGGGTACTTGGTATCCCGATGGTGGAATGTATAATATTGCGAATGCAATGTATCATCTTGCCAAGGAGTTGGGAGTAAAATTTCATTTCAATTGTAATGTTAATAAAATAGAAGTAGTCAATCATCAAGCAAAAAAAGTTATTGCTGAATTAGATGGTA
>CAZCOL010000021.1:4134-7713 GCA_964500545.1 uncultured Ferruginibacter sp.
GTAAGTGCAACATCAGTATCAGACAATTCTGTTGCACCGCCTGGTTGTGAAAATTTATTTTTTCTGGTACCCATTGCTGCAGGACTAACCGGGGATGATGAATTTTTAAGGAATCAATATTTTGAAAAAATTATAAGCCGTTATGAATCAAGAATTCAGGAAAAAATCACTGATTCCATCATCTTTAAAAAATCCTATGCTGTAAAAGATTTTAAAGATGATTATAACGCTTTTAAAGGAAATGCATATGGATTGGCAAATACACTAATGCAGACGTCGATATTGAAGCCTTCCTTAAAAAGCAAAAAAGTACACAATTTATATTATACTGGGCAGCTGACTGTTCCAGGACCGGGTGTTCCGCCATCTTTAATAAGCGGAGAAGTAGTTGCAAAAGAAATACTTAAAAATCACAATTAACTAAAATGATTCAACTCTATCACGATGTTAGCGGTGAATGCAGTAAAATCACTACAGAAAGGTACAGCACTTCATTCAGCAGTGCCATACAACTGTTGCATAAAGACCTTCACCAACCAATCTACAATATCTACGGATTTGTGAGGCTGGCAGATGAGATTGTAGACAGCTTCCATTCATTTGACAAAAAACAATTGCTGGATAATTTCACGAAAGAAACTTTTTCTGCCATCAATGATGGCATCAGCTTGAATCCAATATTGCATAGTTTTCAGCATGTTGTCAATCATTTCAACATTGAAAAAAAATTGATAGATGCGTTCTTTGCAAGTATGAAAGCTGACCTCACTAAAGTATCCTACAATGAGAAAGAATACCATGAATATATTTATGGAAGTGCCGAAGCTGTTGGCCTGATGTGCCTCCATGTTTTTTGCAACGGAGAAAAAATCTTGTATGAAAAATTAAAACCTTATGCACAAGCTCTGGGAGCTGCTTTTCAAAAAGTCAACTTTTTAAGGGACATAAAAGCCGATTCTGAAAACCTGAAGAGAATCTATTTCCCGGGAATTGATTTCAACAATTTCACTGTGGCAATGAAACAAAATATCGAGTACGAAATTGAAAAAGATTTTAAAAAAGCATTTGAAGGAATATTGATGCTTCCGGAAAAAGCCCAATTTGGAGTTTATGTCGCCTATAAATATTATCTGTGTTTGTTCAATAAAATGAAATCAGCTAAGCCTGAAAAATTGCTTACTGAAAGAGTCAGAATTCCGGATCATACCAAAGCATTTATTTTAATTAAAGCAAGACTTAGAAATCAATTTAACATTTTAGCATAATTATATCGGATGAGTATAGAAGTGATATTAGTGGATGAACAGGATCGGGAAGTAGGTTTTATGGAAAAAATGGAAGCTCATAATAAAGGTTTACTTCACAGAGCCGTAAGTGTATTCATTTTTAATAAAAAAGGGGAAATGCTTTTGCAGCAAAGGGCTAATTCAAAATACCATAGCGGTGGTCTTTGGTCCAATGCTTGTTGTAGTCATCCATTGCCAAACGAATCTGTTTCAAATGCCGCAAACAGAAGACTAAAGGAAGAAATGGGAGTTGAAACTGAGCTTCATTTTGCATTCAGTTTTGTATACAAAACTGTTTTCGAAAACGGCATTACCGAATACGAATTCGATCATGTGTTTTCGGGAGTTTATGATGGGGAAATAAAACCAGATTCCGCGGAGGTAAAAGATTATTGCTACATGAAAATGAGTTCAATTGAAGAGAGCCTGATCTTGCATCAGCACAAATATACATCCTGGTTTTCCATTGCATTTCCAAAAATAGCAGCTTATCAAAAAATAAACAATACTGGTTTTCAAGAACAAGATGTCAACTAAACATGCGATCATTATCGGCAGTGGAATTGCAGGCATGGCTACTGCCATCAGACTTGCTGTAGCAGGTTACAAAATAACCGTGTTTGAAAGTAATCAGTCTCCCGGAGGAAAGTTGTCCTTTTTCCAAAAAGATGGTTACTCATTTGATGAGGGTCCCTCATTATTTACACAACCGCAAAACATAGAGGAACTTTTCGCATTGGCGAACGAACCGATTGAGAAATATTTCAATTATATAAAGTCAGATATTGCCTGTAATTACTTTTTTGAAAACGGAAAAAGAGTAACAGCATTCACAAATAAAAAAAGATTTTCAGAAGAATTATACAACAAATTAAATGAGGACTCATCTCTAGTTGAAAGGTATTTATCTGATGCGGAAAAACTATACAATAAAGTTGGGGTTATCTTTTTAAACCATTCGTTGCATAAACTTTCAACCTGGATGCATAAGAGAGTTTTACATGCATTATCTGCAATTAAAAGTTCTTATCTATTCAATACACTCCATCATCACAATAGCAGAAATTTTAAAAGCAAAGAAGCAGTACAAATATTCAATCGGTTTGCTACATACAATGGAAGTAATCCCTACAAAGCCCCCGGAATGCTTAGTTTGATTCCGCATCTAGAACACAATCAGGGAACTTATTACCCAAAAGGGGGAATGATCAGCATAACCAATGCCTTGTATAGACTTGCATTAAAGAAAGGAGTGGTATTTAAATTTAATCACTCTGTTGAAAAAATAATCCATGAAAATAAAACAGTCAAGGGTGTAGTAGTAAATGGTGAGCAAATATTATCGGACCTGATCATCAGTAATGCGGATGTTTACCACACTTATCATAAACTATTGGGTGAAACAACAAAAGCAAACAAATTAGCCCGACAGGAAAGAAGCAGCAGCGCTCTGATATTTTATTGGGGAATCAATAAAGAATTTCGGGAATTAGGTTTGCATAATATTTTATTCAGCAATAATTACAAAGAAGAATTTGATTGTTTGTTCAATAAAAAAACCATACTCAACGACCCAACTGTTTATATCAACATCACATCAAAGATGGAAAAAGAACAAGCTCCCGAGGGTTGTGAAAACTGGTTTGTGATGATCAATGCACCTACCAATAACGGACAGGATTGGGAGACGTTAATAAATGAAACCAGAAAAAATGTGATTGAAAAAATAAACCGGATTTTACAAACTGACATTGAGCAATACATTCAAACTGAAACGATGCTCGACCCAAGAGGTATTGAGAAAAAAACAAGCACTTACAAAGGGTCTTTGTACGGTACAAGTTCCAACTCACCTTTTGCTGCTTTTTTCAGACCCGGAAATTTTTCATCCTATTTCAACAATCTTTACTTCTGTGGCGGTACTGTTCATCCGGGTGGAGGAATTCCACTTTGTCTTAAAAGTGCTTATATTACAAGTGAACTTGTTTTGAAAAATGAAAAATAACAACAAGAATATTTTATTATTCGGCCTGAACAAAACACAAACGGCAACTTCGATAGCCGTTGTTTTTCATCTCATTGGATTGATGGGGATTTTATTTTTTGACAGGTCTTTGTTCGTAAAAACTTCTGCGATTAATTTGTTGCTGATGCTTGGTTTGATTTTTTACACACAAGATAAAATAAACCGGGCTTTTGTATTATTCTTTGGACTTACTTTTTCACTGGGAATTCTCATAGAGATCATTGGAACCAAAACGGGTTATCTATTTGGCAGTTACTCTTATGGAAA
>CAZCOL010000021.1:7813-31414 GCA_964500545.1 uncultured Ferruginibacter sp.
TTTTCTTTGGCTTTTTCAACGATTGGATTTCAACAAAGACAATAAATTCGCAGTAAATTTGCTGATGATACAAACCATGTTTTTTCTGATACTAAGAACGTTTTTATGAGTACAATCATTTTTATTTCAATTGTCTTGCTGACCTTTTTTATTATGGAAGGCATTACCTGGCTGACACATAAATATGTTATGCATGGATTTCTTTGGTATTTGCATGAAGATCATCATCAGCCAACATCCGGTTTTTTTGAAAAAAATGATGCTTTCTTTCTCATATTTGCCATTCCCAGCTGGCTATGCATCATGTTTGGGTTGCAAGACAAAGCTTACTGGATGGCTGCCATCGGCTTTGGTATAGCGCTTTATGGATTTGGCTATTTTATTGTTCATGAAGTGATCATTCATCAACGATTCAAATGGTTTACGAGAAGCAACAATACCTATATAAAAACAATCAGATGGGCTCATAAAATGCATCACAAAAATCTGGGAAAAGAAGATGGGGAAAGTTTTGGAATGTTGATTGTTGCCAAAAAATATTGGGATAAAGTGAAAAGAGACCAACAAATAAAATCTCAAAAAGTAGACTAATTTTTCACTTCAATCATTTTCTATTTTGAACACCCATTACACTTATTTTCTCATTTTGATTGGCTCAATAGCCGGCCCATTATTATTGAGTTTTGATAAAAAAGTGGCGTTTTACAAAAAATGGAAACCTCTATTTAAGTCAATGATTTTGCCTGGGCTGTTCTATGTAATATGGGATATTATTTTTACCAAAAATGGAGTATGGAGTTTTAATGAGGATTATATTACCGGATTGCATATCGTCAATTTGCCTGTTGAAGAAGTGTTGTTCTTTTTGGTCGTTCCCTATTGCTGTGTTTTTATTTACGAATGTGTACGCATATATTTCCCGGCAATAAAAAACACTCATTCCGGGATATTGATTTTCAAAATCATTGGAATCATTCTCCTTATTTCAGCCATATTCAATCATGATAAGGAATACACTTTTTTTACTTTCTTTTTTACCGGAACTTTTATTTTCATAATCAACAGTGCGAAAAAATATTTCGGCTCATTCAATGCAAATGCATTTCTGATATCTTATGCACTAATGCTAATTCCTTTTTTAGTTGTAAATGGCTTGCTAACTTGTATTCCGGTGGTTTTGTATAATAACTTAGAAAACCTTAACTGCAGAATTTACACCATTCCATTTGAAGATATTTTTTATGGAATGTTGTTGATCATGATGAATGTGGCAGGCTATGAAAAATTAATAAATAAATTAAACAAAACAAGATGAAAGCAATTTTTTATTTTTTGATGATGCTATGTTCTGTCTTCGTGTCTGTGATGTCGGTTTATTACTTTTTCCAGAAAATGGAAAATGACAGTTCCACACTATTTACTAATATATGTTTGTTTTTGTTGGGTATATACAATCTGATTTTCTATTCAAGAAAATTGATCAGTCATTATAAAATTAGTACTGTTTAAGTTAAGAAAGTGATTTTCTGGCTTTCAATGAATATACCATTGGAATTTTATCGTCAAATTTATTGATCCTGAATTTTCCGGGAGAAACTTCAATGGTATGTCTGAAACAATCATAAGGAGAGTAATTGAATTCTTCCATAGAAACAATTTGCAGTTGATTGCTCACTATACTGTTGATCACCTCTCCCAATCCATGATTCCAACCCACATACTCCTGGGACAAGTCGGCTGATTTTTCTGCATAAGTTCCAACGAACGTTTCAATAATAGGACCTGTATTGAAATAATTATAGCCAATTTTTTCAAACTCATCATCAAACATCCAAACCACAGGATGAAATTCAACAAATATAAATTCTCCACCTGGTTTTAAAAAACGAGAAATCAACTCGGCCCATTTGCTTAAATCAGGCAACCAACCGATTGTTCCATAAGTTGTAAATACAATGTCGAATTGTTTATTGAGATATTTAGGCAAATCATAAATATTACAACATATGAACTCTGCATTGAGCTTTGTTTTTTCTGCCAGTTCATTGGCGAGTTGTATAGATCTGTCTGATATGTCAACCCCTGTGACGTTGGCTCCCATTCTGGCTAATGAAAGTGTATCCTGCCCAAAATGACATTGAAGATGTAAAATACTTTTACCGTTTATGTCCCCCAATAAACTCAATTCGATATCCTTGAGTGAATTTTTGCCTTTGATAAAACCATCCACATCATAGAAAGCTGTATTGATATGTATATCGGCTTTCTTATTCCAAGATTGTCTGTTTATTTCAAAGTAGTTGTACATGATTAAATAAAAAAGGTTGAGGTTTTTATGTTTGACTTTTCTATGGATTCAATATCTTGGGCATTTTGAAAAATAAACTGTCGGATTGGACGATTTTTCAGCAGTAAAAGAAAGTGAAAATTCAAAACTATTGACGGGCTTTATGTAATCATTAATCTTGTTGATATCAACATCATAACTAAACCCCAAATTTATTTTCTTGTATCTGAATCCTGCCAATGAATTCAGCGCGCTGTTCAATCTGTAATTTGCACCTAATAAGAAAGAAGCATTTTCACTCATGATAAATTCACTTTGAAGACCCGCAACAATTTCATTGCTGTTTCCCTGTTGCAAATAAATAAATCCCGGATACAATCTCAATTGATCAGAAACATCCAAAATTCCTCCTGCATGAAAGTTGAATCTCATTGGTAAAATTGCTGATTTTAAAGTAAAGTTATCTTTGACCTTATTGATGTGAAGAATTGAAATTCCGCCATAATAATTGTTGTTTTTTTCGGTTGAAGTTTCATAATAATAAAATCCAAAACCCGCATCAAACTGATTCATTGAATTCGTTTTGATAAAGGAGGGTGCTGAGGAAACAATATTTGGGTCATAACCCAGCACAGGGTTATATTGATCACCAAAAGTAGATTTTGAAATATTAAATCCTTTTGAATTTAAGCCTGCCTGAACAGCAATGCTAATATGCTGAAATTCATCTGTTCCAAAAGCAATATTGTTATTACAGATAGACAAGGCAAGCGTATTGTAATAATAACCCCCTGAGCCGGCTGTCTGATTTGTCATATTTAAACCAATCCCCCACTGGTTATTCAGTAATGCATCAGCCGATATTCCAATAGTTGAGAAAGGAACAGTGAGGGTATTCCATTGATTTCTGTGAATAGCTGTTCCTCTTATATTTCCCTCATTGATAACACCTGTAAGTGCAGGGTTTAAAAAAAGTGGATAAGAGTAATATTGAGTGAAGTGCGGATCTACCTGACAAATTGAAGTCAAATTTATTCCAATCGTAACCAATAAGTATAATAAACACTTTTTCATCTGAAAGGACTAAATTACCTTATTAAGTTGATTGAGCCGGATTTGACAATTGATTTTTTGTCATTAAAAATAATGTTGACAGTATATACATAAACACCGCTAGGCTGCAGAACTCCTTTGTATTTGCCATCCCAGCCTTTGATATGCGGATTTTCAGATTCAAAAATACATTGGCCCCATTGATTGAAAATCTTCATAGTTGCCTTTTTGATTGAATTGCCATATAGTTTAAATGTTCCGATATCCTGATTACCCGTGTTGGCAGGTAAAAAAGAGTTGGGTAAATAATAAATGTTTGTTGTAGAAATAATCTCTACCAATTGACTTTGACTGGAAGTGCAGCCAGATGGTGATGTTGCAATAACCTCTATCAAAAAGGTTTGATCTGGTGCTGCAATTGTTTGTGAAGAAGAATTTTGACTGAATATGTCTGCAGGCAACCAGCTACTAGTGACTATTGGTTCATTGGAAGTGATTTGTGCAAAAATGTTATTGCCCGGATTGGTGGTAATTGGATTGACGCTAAGATTGATGACAAAATCATCCACCTCTACAATTGAAGCAACATTAAGATTCTTTATGCAAGAGTTAAATGATACCGAATTCAATTGAATTGACTGTTCTGAGGAAGGTGATGGAATTGTCAATTGAGCAGAACCCGAAGCGTTCAAAGTAACATTTTGATTGTTGGAATTGTTGAGGGTATAATTTACAATTGCACCAGGTGTTCCTGTAATTGTAAATACTGCGCTTTCTCCTTTACAAATCGTTCCATTGCTGGTAATACCCGCATCCGGCAGATTAATATTTTGGGTCACATTTACTGAATCACTTTTTTCACAACCATTATTCCCAGTCACAGTAACAATATAGTTTCCAGGAGTGTTTACTGAAAATGAAGGTGAAGAAGATAGTATCGTACTACCATTGCTCCATGAATAATTAATTCCTCCTGTAGCACTCAAAATGATTGAATTTTGAGTGCAGGACAAAACGGAACTGGGCGTTGCAGTTACAACAACAACCGGTAGAGCAATATCTTGTGTTATTACTATTTGATTATTTGAAATACATCCATTCAAACCTGTTACTTGCACAATATAGGTGTCGGGGGAACTTACTGAAAATGAAGGTGAAGAAGATACTATCGTACTACCATTGCTCCATGAATAATTAACTCCTCCTGTAGCGCTCAAGTTGATTGAATTTTGAGAACAGGACAAAACAGAAGTAGGAGTGGCTGTTACTGAACTCGCGGGTAACGTGATATCCTGAGTAATAACAATTTGATCATTTGAAATGCAGCCATTCAAGCCCGTCAATTGTATTGTATAGGTACCCGGAGAATTTACCTGTAAAATTGAATCAGTACCCAAATTTGCAGTACCATTGCTCCAACTAAAATCACCTATCCCATTTGCACTTAACTGTATTGTAGTGATATTACAATTTAAAATCGTTGTATCAGGGGTGTTTATGGATATCGTTGGATTCGTGATGTCTTGTGTTATGAGGATGCCGGCCGTATCCTTACATCCATTGGCATCTGTAACAGTAACAATATAATTGGCAGGTTGTGTTACTATCAGGAATGAATCATTACCCATGTTTAGATTTCCAATATTCCACGAATAGGCAATACCACCTGTAGCATTTAATTGTATGATTGGAATTGAACAACTCAGTTGACTGGTATCAGGTGATAAAATAATTGCATCAGGAAGTGGCTTAACTGTTACCTGTACTGTTTTTGTTTGCGGACAAATTCCAATACCAAAAGCTGTAATTGTATATAGGGTGCTGATGAGAGGCGTGTCTCGCAAATTACTTCCAACACTCAACTGTGGATTACCATTCTCATCGGTCCATGTCCAATGATAAATAGAATCAGGACCCGGTATTCCTCCGGCTGAAAGATTAATTCCTACTCCTCTGCATATTGAAGTATTCGGGGAAGCAAACATGGTACTCAGTCCGGACATTGCCTCAATTACATAATTGCATTGATCACCATGCACCCCATCAATCATTAAATAATAAGTTCGGCCGGGAATTAAATTGGTTGCAGTTACCAAATGAGGCTGTAATGAAGGCAATAGATTATCATATCCACCGTGACAAATTACCGGACCGCTGCAATTACTGGCCTCAAAAAACATCATTTGAATTCCATCGCCATCAGTTGAGCTGGTTACCCAAATATTGAAGGAGGCAGAAGTGCCTGCGGCCACAAATTTTAAATAAGAGTCGTTATTGATAATACCATTAACACAACTTTGAAATGTATTGTTTAATTCACTCCAGTAATCAGGAGTATATGTGGCAGAGGTGTTTCCGCAATATCCATCCAAATTACAAATGTTTGTGGCAGTAGCACAAGTATTCCCTGCAGGTGCATTGCTTGAACAGGAAGGAGGTACAACGATGTTCTGACTGTTTACACAAACTCCAAATGTTCCAAATGTATTGTTCCCTTCTTCCCATATTCTGATCCAAATGGTGTCATTGGGCGTTAAATTCAACAAAGAAATTTCCGGCATATTTCCGATCCCATCATCCTCATCACAGGAAAGAAGTGTTAAAGAATTACATGTACCACTGTAAACGGCCATAGCAGCATTTGTAATACCACCGGATTGAGTATTGAAATTGAGGAATCCGTTTGCAGGAACAACTGTTTTATACCAAACGTCTCCACCGGAGAAATTTCCACAGCCAGGATCGGGAATATTAGAGGTTGTTGCATTTACGTTGGTTCCTGTTATGAAATTACAAACACTGTCAATCTGAAGCAATATAGCATTGCACGAATTATCATTGAGTGGTGATATTATTGTAGTTGCACAAATATTAAAGCTTCCAAAATCATTGTTGTTACTTTCCCAAAATCTTATCCAAATAGTATCATTGGGTGTTAAGCCGTTGGCGGTAATTTCAGGCATACTTCCCGAACCCGGTGCTGAGTTTCGATCACAAAATATTTCAGTCAATGAAGTGCAATTTCCGGAATAAAAAGCCATAGCTCCATCTGAAATCGTTGCGGTGGCTTGAGTAGTTACTTTAAGCACGCCATTAGGTGGTACAACGGCTTTAAACCAAACGTCCCCACCATTATAGTTGCCATTGCAGGATGGATTGGAAACACCGGGAGTTGAAGTGGCGCTTATATTTGTACCTGATACATAAGTACAACTTAAATTTACAGGAAGTAAAATAGCATTACAAGGATTGTCATTTGAAGGAGGGGGTGCTGAAAAAACAGTTCCGGTGAAAAATAAACTTAGAATCAATAAAGAATATTGGATGTTTTTTTCTTTCATAAAATTATTCATCAACAACCATGCAATCATTTTTGAAAATAATACATAAGTGAAAGTTCATGAGAATTCCCGCCGTCATCAAAAACACTCAACGGTGTTTTATATTGATCAAAAGCATAGCCAATTGAATATTTTCCATTTATTTTCAATCCCGCAAATGCCGTATAATCCTGGTCATAATGAAAATTGAATCCACCCCATATCATATCCTTGTGAATTATTTTTGCACCCGCTTCAATATCAGTCGGAGCATTTTGAGAAATTTTTACCAAAAAATTAGGTACAATCACATTTTCTTCATCAGTAATAAGATTGTAGCTACCCATAAAATAATATTGTCTGTATAATTTTCCTTCAATGGTTGTACTTGATTTAATTAAATTTAGTTTGGATTGTATCAGCTGCTTAACTGAAAATCCTACATTAAACTTAGGAGACGTATAATATATTCCGGCTGAAGCATCTCCTGTTACAACAGAACCAGACCCTGAAAGCAAGGGGTCTCCAGGTATATATTTTTCCAGAAAATTTTTGTCCACTCGCTCCTGTAACAACAGCGCCCCCATTCCAAACATCAGCTTTCTTTTTTCAGTCATCGGCAAGGCATAAGAGCCATTCATTTCAATCCCTGATCTGGATGTAGGACCCGTAACATCGTTAAACAACACAGAACTAAACCCTGTTTTGTATTTTTTGAAGTATTTATCAGTGGATGCTAATAATGTTTGAGGTCCTCCCTCGATTCCCGACCACATTTTTTTATAAGAAACAATGGCTGATCCAAAAGCACCGGCACCCGAAGCAGCAGGGTTGAAAATATAATTGTGTTGTAAATACTGACTCAATCTAAAAATCTGTTGAGCATTTGATGAAGCGCAAACACAAAATATTAAAAAGAATAAGGAGCAAAATTTTTTGGACATATAGTTCAACCTTTTTTATTGTTGATGAAAAACAACCAATGTTTGTATTTATTGTTTATCTTAAAATGGTAACACTTCCTTTTCTGGTGAAACGCTTGTTGTTGTTGTCAATTATTTGCAACACATAATAATAGGTCGCGTCCGGAAGCGGTTTCCCGTTGTACATGCCATTCCAGTCGTTTTGATAGTCCGATGAATGAAAGACCAATGATCCGTAACGATTGTAGACACTTGCCTCAACTTTTTTTATGCAATTGGTTGAATGTGTTATCCACTTCTCATAAATACCATCATTATTGGGTGTAAAGACTTTCATAGGGTCGAGACAGTTGCTGTTGACATATACTATCATGGAATCCGTTGCTTTGCATCCAAAATCATTTTCAACTGTCAAAGTATAAGTTGTTGTAACAACAGGGCTTGCAATAGGATTCAATATCGAGGAAGCTGATAATCCAACAGAGGGATTCCATGTTATTGTTCCGCCTGTTCCTGTTCCCTGTAATTGAATGCTATTTCCTGCACCGATAGTAAAACTTGGACCCGCGCTAATATTTTGAGGAATAGGATTTACTATCACATTCATAGTTGTTGGACTGGCACACTGGCCTGTAGTTGGAGTGAATGTATGAATAATGGTACCTTCATTGGAACTAGATACCATAGCTGGGTTCCATGTGCCTGTAATTCCTTCTATGGAAATTTCCGGCAAAATCACCTGAACCAGTATATCATTTTTGCAATAAGGCCCCCATTGAGTAAATGTTGGGGTTATAATCGGATTAACCATTACGGTTGCATGTCCATCCAACTGCTGTGTACATGAACCTGCGGTAACAGAAACTAAATTCAGTGTTTGATTTGCAGTTGCTCCGGTTACTGAGATTGTTTGATTTGAGTTAACAACAGAAATTGTCTGATTTGCTCCGCCATTGAGATTATATGTAACGATAGATCCTTCTGATGCAGTTATCGTAAATACTGCGTTTGTTCCACTACAAATTGGGCCATTGTTACTAATGATTGAAGCATTGACTGTGTCAGTTGTGACAAAAGAAGTTAGGTTTGTAGAGATTGGACAAAAGCCGTTGGTAATTCCTGTTATCTGAAGATTTTGGGTTATGTCTGAATTGTTAACGATGATTGTATCAATACCACTGTTGTTGATTACCATTGAATTGGATCCATTACCATTGATGTTGTATGTCATAGTTGCATTGGGCGTTCCTGTGACATAAAACTCAACATCTGATCCAAAGCAAACCGGTTCGTTATTGCCTGTAATGCTGACTTCGGGTAATGGATTTACCTGAACGGTCACAGTTTTTGTTTGTTCACAAATTCCTACACCTGAAGCAGCGACAGTATATGTTGTTGTTGCGCGTGGTGTATCAGATAAAGTACCTCCGACAAATGAATGGGGAATGTTGTTTGCATCGTTCCATGTCCAGGTATAAGTAGTTCCTGCTCCTGAAATACCGCTGGCGTTCAGATTTACCTGTTGACCATTACACACAGTAGCAGCTGAAGTAGAAACTACCAGAGAACTTAATCCGGAAACTGCACCTATCACATAATCACAAACGTCACCACCTACCCCGTCAATCATTAAATAGTATGTATTTCCTATGGTTAAATTATTTGCAGTAATCAGGTGAGACGGGCCGGGAAATAAATTATCGTAACCTCCATGACAAACCACATTTCCTGAACAATTGTTAGATTCAAAAAAGAACATTTGAATTCCCACCCCTTCTGTAGTACTTGTCACCCAAACATTAAAGGTGGCAGAAGTAGCAGATGCTACAAATTTTAAAAAAGAATTGTTTTGAATGGAAGCGCCTCCCAAGCAATCATTGAAAGCAGTATTTAATTCGGGCCAATAGTCTGCAGTATAGGATGCAGAGGTATTTCCACAATAACCGTCAAGGTTACAAATAGGTGTTGCTGTCGCACAGGTATTTCCAGCAGGAGCATTTATGCTGCATGAAGGAGGTACTGATATTGTCTGACTGGTTACACAGATATTAAACGTTCCGAAATTATTATTGCTTCTATCCCAGAATCTGATCCAGATGGTATCTCCAGGTGTTAGCGACAGAAAAGACATTTCGGGCATTCCCCCGATTCCTGCATCATCATCGCAGGCAATTAATACCAAAGAGTCGCACCTTCCATGATACAATGACATACCACCGTTAGTGACTTCTCCGGGAAATGTATTGAAATTGAGGTACCCATTTGGGGGCACCACAGCTTTATACCAAACATCACCTCCTAAATAAATGGCACAACCTGGATCCGGAACATTAGAGGGTGTTGCATTTACATTGGATCCGGTAACAGTATTACAAGCGCTATCGGCATTTAATAAAATTGCATTGCATGGCTCATCATTTGCCGGAGATGCTAATGTAGTAGCGCAGATATTAAAACTTCCAAAATCATTGTTATTGCTTTCCCAAAATCTTATCCAAATGGTATCATTCGGCGTAAGACCTGTAGCAGTAATTTCAGGCATGCTTCCTGAACCCGGGGCTGAATTTCTATCACAGAATATTTCAGTTAATGAGTTGCAGCTTCCCGAATAAAATGCCATAGCACCATCTGTGATCGATGCGGTGGCTTGTGTAGTAACTTTAAGAATACCATTGGAAGGTACAATGACTTTAAACCAAACATCTCCTCCATCATAGTTTCCATTACAGGATGGATTTGAAACACCCGAAGTAGCAGTAGCTCCAATATTTGTGCCTGATGAAAATGAACAACTCAAATTTACGGGAAGTAATACAGCACTACATGGATCATCATTGATTGGAGGAGGAGCTGCAGCATACATTGAGTTTACTGTAAAACAAAATAAGAGGAATGGTAAAAACAATTTCATAAAATATCAAAATAGTATTAGTAATAAAACAATGTTCTATCCAAAAATATCTTTATTTGAATAGAGGTGATATACAATCTATTAAATTACTAAAAGATCCTGATGCAATCCTAAAAAATTACGAAAACGTTTTCGTTTTAAATAATTTTTCAGGATTATGGAGTAGTTTTATACTGCCCGTTCCAAACTTTCTTTCCCTGAATTTTTCTACCTGCATACATGATCAATACAAATAAAAAGAATAGTGGGCCTGTAAATCCAAATAGCGCGACATATTTAGTTCCATAAAATCTTTCCATAGGTCTTCTCAATCTTTCAGAAATAATATACATACTTGGTACCATAATTAATGTTAGGAAGAATGCAAAGACTAAACCAAAAATAATGGTCCAGCTCAATGGCCCCCAGAATACCACACTATCTCCCCCGAAGAAAATATGAGGATTCAGGTGACGGAAAAAGGAAACAAAATCAATATTAAACCCAACAGCCAAAGGAAGCAGTCCCATGATAGTTGCAACTGCTGTCAACAGCACCGGAATGATTCTGATTTTTCCGGCAGTAATGGCTGCTTCTCTTGTTTTCATCCCTCTTCCTCTCAACTCATCTGTAAATTCAATCAATAAAATTCCGTTTTTTATCACAATACCGGCCAGACCAATGATACCTACACCCAACATGATACTTGCAATCGTCATTCCGGTAATCGCATATCCTAAAAACACACCAATGATTGAGAAGAAAATTTCAGTAAGTACAATAAATGGTTTACTTAGCGAATTGAATTGCAGAACCAATATCAAAAAAATCAAACCCAATGCAATGGACAAAGCCATACCCAGGAAACTGTTTGTTTCAGCTTCCTGTTCTCCCTGTCCGGTTTGTCTGATGGTAATATCTCCCGGAATGGTAACAAGTGATTTGAATTTCTGAATCTTTACAGCCAGCTCTTTGTTCACTTTGGCTGTCATTGACGGATCAAGCACATTGGACTGCAATTGAATGGTTCTCTTTACGTTTTTACGAAGGACAGCTCCTGAAGTATTTGTGTAATCTATTGTTGCAACCGAGCTTATTGGAATGGATTTAATTCGCATGGTATTCATATCCATAAAGGTTATGCGTAGATTCATCAGGTCTGAAATATTGTTTCTCACCAGATCATTGTACCTCAACTGTATTTTGTATTCATCTTCTCCGTCTTTTATTTTACTTACTTCTTTTCCAAAAACAGCTGTTCTTATTTCCATTCCTATTTGACCTGTACTTAACCCTTCAGACATCGCTTTTTCTCTGTCAACTTTTATCGTTATCTCCGGACTGTTAAAATCCACATCTAATTTCAAATTTTCTACCCCTTCCACCTTATTGGTGTCAAGATAATTATTTAATTGTGAGGCGATTTTGGCAATTTCTTCATATTTATCACCAACGATTTCAATATTTACCGGAGGATCAGTTGGAGGGCCCGCATCTTCCTGACTAACTTCTATGCTTGCTCCTGGTATTCCTGTCATCTTTGACCTGATTTCATCAAGGTAAGGCTTTGTTTTTCTTCCATGTCTTTTTTCAAATTCAACGAATGATACCTGAATTCTTCCCAGATTGGGCTGAACACTTCTGTTGTTGTCGCGGGGATTGTTTGCACTGTTCGCCACATTGGCAATGATGCTTTCTACAATACTTCCTTCTTGTCCCGGTTTTTCTTTTTCCAAAACCTTAAAAACTTTTTGCTCCAACAAATGCGTAACACTGTCAGTAGTTTTAACACTGGTACCCGGAGGCATTTTTAAATATACATAAATGAATTTAGGGTCGCCGCTAGGGAAAAACGTTGCCTTGTTTCCCCTGGCCATCAACAATATGATTGACAATGGAAAAAGCAGGAACAATGATACAACAGACCATACAGGCCTATTCCCTTTTAATATCCATTTTAATAAATTTTCATAGTTGTTCATTAAAGCAGGCAACAATTTTGTCTGAAAAGTATGAATGATGTCTCTAAATACATACCTGTTCAAAACAGCCAGCACTAACATAAACAAGAGAAAGTTGGCAAATCCGTGAGATCCGGTCAAATGAAGAATCAGTGAGAGAATGATGGTTGCCCCAAACCACCATTTTTTAAACAACAAATTTTTAGGTTCTTCGTGTTCTTTGCCTTCAGGTTTCATAAAACTGACCGCAAAAACCGGATTAAAAACAAATGCAACAATCAAGGAGGCAGCCAATGTCAATATGAGCATAGTGGGTAAATAGATCATGAACTTTCCTATGATGCCTTTCCAAAAAAGCAGCGGAAAGAATGGTGCAAGTGTTGTTGCTGTTCCGGCCAAAACAGGAATGAATACCTCACCGGCAGCCTCTTTGGCACTCTTAATGATGGGGATTTTTCCGTTGTTGTAAATCCTGTGAGTATTTTCAATTACAACTATTGCATCATCCACAATGATTCCTAATCCAAACAACAAGGCAAACAATACAATGAAATTCAGCGTAACAGAAGTGCCGACAATAGAATCAGCTATGGGCAAAAACATAAATGCCACAAAAACACTGAGCGGTACACTTAATGCAACAAAGAAAGCATTTGTAACACCCATGAAAAACATCAGGATAATCAGTACCAGAACAAAACCAATAATGATAGTGTTGACCAGGTCATTGAAAGATGTGGCAGTTGCCTTGCTCTGGTCTCCTGTAATCACTACTTTCAAACTTGGAGGCAATTCTTCAGATGCTTTCATGTCTGCTACAATATCTTTTATTTTTCCTGCCGCAGAAATCAAATTCTCACCTGCGCGTTTGACTATATTGATGGTGACCACATTTTTACCGTCAAGTCTTGCATAACTTTCTTTTTCCTTTATGGTATCTTTCAATTCTGCAATATCTTTTAAGTAGACCGTAGCACCTTGGGCACTGCTTTTAACCAAAATATTCTGAAGATCCAATGCGCTGTTGAACTGACCTTTTACTTTCAGGGTTCTCTTCATGTTACCCACTTCAATCAAACCGCCTGTAATGTCATTGTTTTCACGTGATATTGCATTTTCAATATCCATAAAGCTGATTCTGGCTGCCTGCATTTTATAGGGATCCACATTAACCTGAATTTCCCTTTCAGGGGCACCCACAATTTCCGCTCTTGTAATTTCAGGAAGTTCTTCAAATTTATCCTGCAACTTGTCCGCAAACTGTTTCAGTTTTACTCCATCATAATCACCGCTGACATTCACAAACATGATGGGCATTTCGCTAAAAGCAAATTCCTGCACGTTTGGTGATGAAGTTAAATTGTTGGGAAGATCGTTCTGCGCTTTGTCGATTGCATCTTTAACTTTCTGCTTTGCTATTTCTGTTTTTACATCTGTATCAAACTCCACAATAATCAGACTGTAATCTGTTTGAGAAGTACTGGTTATTTTTTTTACTTTGGCACCACTGATGCCCTTCAATTGTTTTTCAATAGGTCTTGTAACCAGGTTTTCAATATCTTTTGGAGAATTGCCTGCATAAACAGTTGTAATACTGATTGTTGGCACCACAATATCGGGAAACTGTTCCTTGGGCAAAGTATTGAATTTGTACAACCCAAAAAAACTAATCAGCATCGCAATGATATATATGGCTGTCCTGTTGTCTATTGCCCAACTGGTAAGCTTAAATTCTTTTATTTTATCTTTCATTCCTTCTTTGAAATTCATAATTAAATTAGTTTGTTTTAACAACCTGACCTTCGTACAAATTCTGGTAACCTGCCGTAATCAACTGCTCTCCGCCACTAAGTCCTGATTTTATTTCAACCAAATCTCCATATACTTCCCCGAGAACTATTGATTTTCTGGTAGCAATCAACGAGCCGTTGTTTTTTTTCTCCATTACATAAACATATTTCTGCTTTTCATCACTTTGAATGGTGTTTACAGGAATAACTACAGCTTTTGAAACACTGTAATCAAGAATTTTCATCAATACAGATTGATTGGGTTTTAAAAATGGCTCAGAGGGGATTTTGGCCTCAGTAACAAAGCCACGCTGAGTATTTTCAATTGTCTGACCTATCAAAGAAATGTTGGAATTAATAACCTTGCCAAGATCAGTAACTTCAATCACTACAGGTGTTCCTTTACGAACTCTGGTAATATAGTTTTCAGGAACATTAGCCGTTACTTTAAGGTGACTTGTATTTACTATTTTTATTTGACCCATCCCTCCAAATAATTCACCCACTTTAACCATAACCGTTTCAGCTATTCCGTCAACATCGCTGAATATACTGGTTGTGTTCAACTGTTCAGTTGTGATTTTTATTTGTTCCTCGGCTGTTTTAAGCTGGCTTTGCAAAGTTTCTACATTAGTTTTGGCGCTAATTAATTGTACTTCTGTTCCTACTCCTTTCTGCCAAAGTGCATTTTGACGGTCGTAAATATTTTTTGCAAAGCTCAACTGGGTTTTAAGAACTTCCATTTGTTGTTTGGCAGCAGCCAAAGATTGGCGAAGAATTGCGTCATCCAATTTCAACAAGAGCTGACCTTTTTTTACAACATCTCCCTCCTGAATAAAAATTGACTTTACCTGACCTCCCATTCCTCTGGGAGTAATATAGGAGATGTTTTCGGCATCGATTTTTCCCCGCAGATCAATGTAATGATCGAATTTTTGAACGGCTACTGCAGAAACGGCAACCAGTTTGGCCTTTGCATTGGATGAATGATTGGAGTCAAGCTTGTTGATTTCTTCCTGCAACTTTCTGATTTCCTCATCCAGTTTGTTTTTTTGGCTCAACAGTTTTTCCAATGCCGACTTTTTTTCAGTCAAGAGTTTATTGTCTTCTTTATTTGTGTTTTTGCAAGAGAAGACAATCAAGGCTGCAATAAGAATTATTAATTTGTTTTTTTTCATCTGGTGTTCTATTAATGTTTTAAAAATCGAATGGTCGGAATTTTATTTTGTTTTATTTGTTTTGATTCTATTACAATTTTCCAATAGCTTTCAGATAATCTATTTTGGCAATGATTGCATCGTATAATGCGCTATAGTAATTGTTTTGCGAAACTTTTAATTCAGCCTGAGCGTTGTATATCTCCGTATTACTGCCTAATCCCTGCTCATATTTCAATTTGGCAGCATTGTAAACAGACTCTGCCAATGAGGTATTTTTTTTCTGTGTCTCCAGCATTATTATTGCTGAATTGAATTTCAATGAAGCGTTCTTAGTTTCCATTTGAATCAATTCTTCAAGTCTTTGCTTGTTGTTTTCTGTTTTTGCCAATTCAAACTTGGCTTTTTGAATTCTTGCATTGCGGGCATTGCCATCAAATAGTGGCACAGACAATTTGAATCCAATCAATGAAGTGGAGAACCAGTCGCCCTTTCCAAAAAATGTAAAATCATTCCTCTGAGCATTTTTAGAGTAAGTGCCAAAAGCAGCAATGGTAGGCAATTTGCTTAATTCATATCTTCTGATATTGTATTTAGACAGCTTTAAAGCGGTACTGATCTGTTGAAATTCTTTTCTGTTGGTAAAATCAATACTGTCTTGTGTAACGATTCCGGTTATTTGACTTTCAGTAAGTGAATCCGTCAGTGCAAGTATATCTTTTTGGGGCATGTTCATTAAAAATTTCAGTGCCGCATTTCCCATTTCAAGCTGATAGTTTATTTTTTCTTTTTCGGTTTTCAAATTATTCAACAGCACTTCCACTTTATCCTGATCAAGCTTTTCTGCAAATCCGTTTTTATAGATTTCTTTTGTGTCTGTCAGCAGTTTTTCAAAACGCTCAATATTTGCATCGATGCTGGTAGACTGTTGCTTTCCTACCACTAGCTGATAGTACAACTTCATTACATTGGCTTTTATTTGTTCATTCGTAACCTCGGCAGATTGCTTTGCTAGGGTGAGCACAGAATTTCTGGCCTTCAGTCCAATAAAAACCTGACCATCAAAAAGAATCTGGGAAACATCTACTCCTCCTGAACCTGTCCAGTTCGTTCCGAATTTTGCGGGCACATAACCAAATCCATTGGATGGAAATTGAATAGGATTGCCGCTGCCGTTTATGACTCCGTTGTCAACCAATACTTTGTATACCGAAGGAGAAATAAAATCAGGCAACGTTGTAACAGGAATATCAAAATAATGATTGAGCCCCATACTTCCATTAACTTGTGGCAAAGCCATAGAAGTTATCTCTCTGTTTGTTTGTTTTTGTATTTGGATGTCCAACAAGGCATTTTTCACATCAGGTGCATTTTGCATCGCAAATTGAACTGCCTGCTCTATGGAAAATTGATATACTTTTTGAGAAAAAGTATTCTTGCTTAAAAAAAGTACAGCAAGCAACAAACAAATTTTTTTCAAAAAAAGAACATTCAATGAGTGCATGTTATTATTATTTAGACTGAAAATATTTAATGATTAATTTGTATCCGTTTTGAGAAACAATGCCGAATAAATATTGTTTTGACAATTCAATGGCTATTGTTGCAAGAGGATGTTTCACTTGTTGATGAAATTCAGGATTAAAGGGCATCACTATGGATTCCAATCGAAATCTTGTCATGATGTCGATATTTATATCCTCTCTGTACAATCCTTCATTAATTCCTCTTTGAATGTTCTTTTTTATAATTTCATGAAGGTAGCTATGCTTGTAGGATTTGAAAATTTCAAAACCCTGAGGATAATATTTTTGCAAATCAAAAATAATGGAGGGGTTCATGTGGTGAAATAATTCGGACATGATTTCCATGGCCAGAAATATTTCATGAACGGCATCTTTTGATTTTTCCCTGCTGAAATCGCAGTTTTCACGATTTGATCGGATAATTTCTGATACAACGGCTACCACCAGCGTTTCCTTGTCAGAGAAAAACTGATAGAGGGTTTTTTTACTGACTCCCATTTTGGAGGAAATATCATCCATACTCACACTTTTCAATCCATATTGCATGAAAAGTTCATGGGCTTGCTTTTGAATCCTTTCCTTCTGTTCTTTTAAAGTTTGCATTTGAATTGCAAAACTACGGAAACTTTTCATGTAAATTAAGTTTCCTTCCAAATATTTGTCATTTTTAAGGATGAGTAAAATCAGTTGAGAACAAAGAGGCTACAATAAAAAATGGTTCACCAAAAATAGGTGAACCATTAAAAAAATTTTACGGGTTAAATATTATTTAGAAACTGTAAATACCCTGGATAAATTAAATCCAAAACTAACCTCTCCTTTTGCCCAGTTTTTGGTAGTATTTGTAATGAAGGCTTTTTCATTCATACCGCTGGAGTTGGAAAAATGAAGTTGAAATACATGACCCCCTGTTTCAATGTCAAAGCCAATGGAAAGTGGATTAATCAAACTTTCAAATTGAAAGGCTTTAGACGAAGTATAATTAACACTGATATTGTCGTCATCATCTTCATCATCAGTAGGTCTTATCAAATAATGATAATCCACTACAAAAGCGGTACGTTTTGACAATTTATACCTTGCTCCAACACCCATTGCAAAAAAATCATTGGTAAAATTTGCACCTTTCACCAGGTTCAGATGTACATGCGTTGGTGCAATCTGCATACTGAAGTTCTCATTGAATTTTCTACCCAAAATCATTTGATTGTAAAATCCCATTCTGCTGCTGAAATAATTTTTTCTTGTTGGGTCAACCCAAGGTGCAGTTGAGATAGTTGAACCTGTTACGAATACTATTGAGATTGGGGCAGCAAGTTTTCCTCCAATAGATTGATGAAGCAATCTGTATTTAATAAATCCATCCCACTCTTTTCCTGTTGTACTTCTTCCAATGCCAATAGTAAGATCATTGCTGATGCCATAGTCAAAACCAAAGCGCATGGTGGCCTGATCCAATCCATACAAATTATTAAACCCGGAATTAAGCAATCCAAAGCGATGTAATATTCTGGTATCCAATATTCCTTTGCCTATAAACTCCATTGAGTGTCCGTTGATGACTCTGCTGGACTTAAATGCATTGTTGATATACTCTTTTGGCTTTGGTCCATTATCAACTAATGCAAGCAAATCATCCTGAGCATATAAATGGTTTGATGAAATTAAAATTAGAAGAAAAATAAAGAGTTTACGGGCTGAAATAACCATGTTACGAATTTGCTTATTTTAAAATGGTATAATTGCAATTGACTTTTATTTTGGCTGTTTTGGACAGTTTTTCTTTGACAACACCCGGAATTTCAATTTTGTAGTCACTGAGTGTAATGATAAATTCCGAGGATGCATCAATTGTTTTTCCGGCAACATTAAAGTTACCTTTGGCTTCAATTTCCTTTTCGACTCCATGAATGGTCAGTTTGCCCTTTACAGTAACAGGATAACTGCCATCTTTTGAAATGTTCACTTTATCCATATTCGTAACAACACCTATGAATTTTGAATCTGGATATTTTTCACTTTCCATATAATTTTCATTGAAATGCTCTCCCATTAATGCGTTTTTAAATTCAAAAGCCTTGATGGATAATTTGAATTGTATTTTTCCGGAAGACGCATCAAATCCTGAAATTACCGACTTAACAGTAGCTGAAATGTCCTCCAAACCCGTGCCCGCATCAAACGAAGCTTTTCCGGTTTTGGTTTGATAAATTTGCGATTTTGAAGAAACAAACACAAAAATCAGGGCAGTTGCAAATAAGAATTTTTTCATTTTTTATGGTTTTATTTATTGTTTGTTAAGAGCGCATGTTTTTAAAAAAATATTTTTGCCGGCAATGTCTGCCAGCATATCATCAGGATCTGCAATAGAATCAAACCCATCACAGCCACTATATATTCCTTTGATGTTAGCCTCAGCTCCTACTGTAAAAGTTGATTTGCATAATTCAAAAGTTGTACTGTCAAAACTGCAATTGATGGTTGCATTAGGGCCAGCTTCTATAAAAACGGTAGCCTCTTTTATATCGACAATTTTACCTTTTACTGCCAGGTTCTTATCCTTATAAATTGAGTCAGTCAATTTGTTATTTGCTTCCAATTCGTTCAACAGTTCACCAGCACTCATTACTTTAATTGGGTTACTATCTGCTGCAGTTTCAGGAGGTCTGGTTATTTTATAAAATACAATTCCGCCAATAATAAGTCCTGAGACAAATAGGTAAAGGAGAATTTTCTTCCATTTTTTCATTTGAAATAATAGTATTTTAATTAGTGTATAAATGTCCTGCATTTACCCAATCGGTAATTGCCTGTTGGTCAGTAATATTCAATGGGGCTGAAGGCGGCATAGTTTTCTGAATTACGCACCTGGTATTGATTCTGCTCCATCCATCAACGATGTTACATGCTTTGGTAAGATCAGGAGATGTTCCTCCATTGTTGTGACACGAAACACAATTAGATTGAATTACTGATTGAACAGCGGTGAATTTAACTCCTTTTTGTACAGCAGGATTAGAGCAGTCGGCAGTATTATTTGATGGGTATAATAATTCCTCTTTATCCTTGTAACAACCGGATATAAAAGTGCCGATAAATAATGCCAAACAAAAAAAGAAGAAGATTTTCAATTTATTCATTACTCAGTATTTTAAAATAAAAAGTTTATAGCCATTCTTGTTCAACAAATGTAAATCAATAATCTGCAAAACTAAATTGATATATACTGAAATCAATCCAGTCCACATTAAATCCGGATTAATTGGGATAATTATTGATGATCCATTTTTCAATTTGAGAAATTCGGCAATCACTAAGTTTGTTTCCTGATTTAGGCATTGGAAAGTATCCGGTGTGTTTTACTGACTGCAACAATTTTCCGTTGATGCCTTGAATTTTCACATTATCATAGTTATCCAATAAAATACCTCCACCGGTTGTACCCACATTCGGACCACTGTGGCAGGCAATGCAATAATCGCGAACTGTTTTTGAAACCGCCCCTGTGTAGGAATAGATACTTGAATCACAATCATTGCAAGTATTGTTTTTTGCACCTTGTAATATCCAGGTATATATCATGTTTTTTTGCTCAGTTGTAAGCGGCCCTGAGGGAGGCATTTGATTACGATCGATCACCTTATATAAATCACTGTTATCAGGTCTTCCCGGGACAACATCGGCAGTTGTCATTATTGAATTATAAGAAGTCAACAAAACGTTTCTCGCCATAGTTGTTGCATCGTGGCACCCACTTTGCGCACAGTTTTGAACTATAAAAGGCAGCACTTTGTTGTTGAAATACACTGTATCGGGACTACAACCGTTTTGTCCATTCTGATTGGTAGAGTCTATTGGTGTTACCGGAACAGGTATTTCATGCGTACAAGAAACACTAAAAAATTGAACTAAAAAAAGAAAGTGAATTACAATGATTAATATAGGTTTTGATTTTTTCATAATCTTCTTAATTAATTATTGGTTAACCAGGCATTCTGGTAATGTACTTTTCTATTTGCTTTATTTGATCTACAATTTGGGGAGTAGTAGGTTTAAAAGATTTTGCTTTTCTGAAATATTCTTTGGCTGCTCTGAATTCTCTTTTGTTCATCATGATGGAACACAGCTGTAAATAAGCGGCAGCATTGTTTTCACTATCGGGCAATCCGGCACGAATAGCCTGACGAATGTATGATTCTGCTTGTTTAATATCTCCTTTCTGCATACTCAACATACCCAATTGCAATTTATTGGGACCTTCCGCTTGCTTGGTCAATGATCCACCCAAGGATAATCCTTTTTTCATCATTTTTTCTGCGCCTTCAAAATCCTGACTTACCATGGCAAGATTTCCCTGAATTGTGTAATATACAGAACGAATGGGTTTTATCAATAATCTTGGAAATTTAATGGAATCAACTATTTTCTTTGCATCTTCCATATTTCCTTCCTCCATTGCAGTTTGAATCAATCTCATCGGGCCCAATAAAAAGTGACCTAAAATACTGATTACGGCAATCAAATAAAGTATAAAAGAAGGCCAAAAGCTGGTTTCAATATTAACATAAATCGCCAATACCAGCAATACCAGGCCAATCCATAAACGATACTTTATAAAAGCATTTAACCACTTCATAATTTAAAAATTATCTCACAAAGATAACACTTAATAAATCAATCATCTGTTGCATTAAAAAGTAAGTTTCAATTGATTTTATTACTATTAATACGTGATTTCAATCACGTAAAATCCATTATTTTTGTTTAACAGGCAACGAATGGAGGATTTCTGGACTCTAAACATTTATATAAAACATTATTAAATAATTTATACCTCTTATTAAATGAAAAAATTATACACTTTTACTTTGTTATTATTTTGTTTTGCTTCCATAAAGTCCCAAAGTATTTGCGAAGCTAATTTCAATACCAATATTACTGGAAACAGTGTTCAGTTTTTATCCCTTGCAATCAATGATTCGTTGTATGTTTCAACTCATTGGTGGAGCTTTGGCGATGGTAGCAGCAGTAGCCAGGCAAATCCCAATCATACTTATGCTCAATGCGGTGTATACAATATAACTCATCTCGTGCAAGTGCGTGATTCAAACAGAGTTTGGATATGTGCTGACAGTACTTTTGAGACAATAACGGTTTCGTGTAATACACCTTGTGGAGTTCAGGCTTATTTTCAAGCTTTACCCACTAACAATCAATCCAATGTTTATGAGTTCATCAATAGCTCTACAGTTTCATCCCCAAATACCGGTTCGATTACATGTTTATGGAACTTTGGTGATGGAACAAGCGCAAGCACCAATAGTTTGACAAATCAAACACATGTTTATTCAACAGCAGGTATTTATACAGTTTGTTTACTCGTTCGTGTAAGCCAAAATCCCGGAACTGTGTCTTGCTCAGATACTTTTTGTCAAAGTATTCAAGTAGTGGTGCCGAATCAAAACCCATGCAGTCTTCCTGTTACATTCAATGCAGTTAATGTTCAAAATCAAACCAATGTCTTTGAATTTTCGAATACATCTCAATACGACACCACGCAGGCTTATGCCACCTGGTCTTTTGGAGATGGAACAACCGGAGGAGGTGATTACATAACACATGCTTATACACAATCAGGAGTATATGATGTCTGTATGCACTTGAATGTTTTCAACACCTGTTCTGCGGATACATGCATACAATTGAATGTAACAGTACCTAACCCATGTGGAGTTCAAGCATCTTTCAACAGTGTTGTTTCAAACAATCAGGCGAATGCATATGAGTTTATAAATACTTCCATAGGATTAGGTAATGGTGTTATTACAAGCAGTATCTGGAATTTTGGAGACGGAAGTCCCGTGGTAAACAGTCAGGGTGCGGGTAATCAGGTTCACACGTATAATGCGCCGGGAGTATATCTTGTATGTTTGATAGTTAATTACAGCCAAAGTCCGGGAACAATTGGTTGTTCTGATAGTGTTTGTCAGCAAGTGGTTGTTGAGCCTTTATCAGACACTTGCAATTTGAATCCCAGTTTTATGTGGCAGGTAGTTTCAGGAAATCAACTGGAAATTCAATTTATAAACACAACAACTGCCACTGATTCGCTGACTAATTATACCTGGTATTTTGGAGACAGCAGTGTTTCTAATGAAGTAAATCCGGTGCATGCATATCAAAACGGCGGGTTACATTACGTATGTCTGGTTGCTGAAAATGGCAGTGGTTGTATTCGCGAAACATGTCATGTTATTTCAACGAGTACGCCCCTGACATCATTTCCTAATCCTGCTCAATCAAATGTGAATGTGAATGTAACATTGAATCAACCATCATCAATTTATGCAACAATCTTTAATGCTCAAAGCCGAATGGTAGGTCAAATTGTGCAGGCTGGCAACAATGGGAATAATGTGCTTTCATTTAATATCAGTAATTTACCTTCAGGGTTGTATACCATTCGTATTTATTGCGGCAATCAGGTGTATGTTTCAAGGTTCCAGAAAATGTAACACCTGATTTTAATCTTTATATGCAGGCTGTCTTTTAAGGACAGCCTGTTTTATTTTGAGTGGCTCCTTAACTGAGAAAATCTTATTTTTGCAGCTCCTAAATTTTGGCCCTGTAGTTCAATGGATAGAATGGAAGTTTCCTAAACTTTAGATACAGGTTCGATTCCTGTCGGGGCTAC
>CAZCOL010000022.1:0-16844 GCA_964500545.1 uncultured Ferruginibacter sp.
GCGCTGTATTTTATCACTTCTTTCCATAAAGAGAAGCTGAAAGAAAATTTGATTTGACGAATTTCTTTGTGTAACAGGATTAGTGTTACAATGTTCTCCACTATGTTTCCCACGAGATAATAACCTAAACCAAATGCAGGAAAATAAAAAAAAGACAAAAAGCTATCGGGTTGTTTTTTCAGGATAGCAGGTACAATTCCTAAAAAAAATACCACTACACCTATATTGGTAAAAATAGCTGCTACTCTTGCAAAAGCATACATCTTTGGCCTGTTTTCCAGCCTAAGTTTTGCAAATGGCAATGTATTTAAATTGTCTATTGCCAAAATTCCTATCATCCACAAAACATATTCCGGATGATTGTTGAGATGTGCAATATCGGTGATGTCTCCTTTCAAGAAAACCAATAGAATGGTAAAGAAAATAGTTGAAGTAAATAATGAAAGCGACAGTGTGCTGTAAAGCTTATCCCTGTCATGTGTTTGAGAGAATCTAAAAAAAGCTGTTTCCAATCCATATGCATACAGGGCGTTTAAAAAAGGAATCATTGCATATACTTGAACAAGATCAGCAGTTTCTTCAGGAAGATCAATGAAGAACGGCAATGCCATATTCATGATATATCCCAAAAAACGATAAGCGATGGTTGGAAGACCATACCACAAAGTTTGTCCGGCAAGTTTCTTTATTCCGCTCAAAATGATAAGATTTGGCTGTAAATTATTTTGAAAATGTAAAATAGCTCATAATTATTCAATTACAATCGAAAATAATTACTTTTCATCGGGGGCGTATCTTTTGTTTTTAATGAAAGAGCTGTCTGTTAATGTGCTCAAAAAATAAACCAACTCTTTTTTCTCTTTTTCTGAAATTTTTATTTTTCTTTTCAATGCGGGGTCCAGATTTGCTTGTGTGGTATCAATTCCATTTCTGTAAAAATCAACCACATGATACAATGAATACAAATGGCCATCGTGCATATAGGGAAAACTAAGTTCAATATTTCTCAATGTAGGTACTTTGAACTTGAATGAGTCTTCCGGATTACCACTAATGGCAGCCCTGCCTATATCATTAAACCGATTCAACTTTTGTCCATTGTTTCTGAAACTGTTGTCGGTAAAAAGGGGTTCTTTGTGGCAAGATTCACAGTATAACTTAA
Source organism: uncultured Ferruginibacter sp. (assembly GCA_964500545.1). GTDB lineage: Bacteria > Bacteroidota > Bacteroidia > Chitinophagales > Chitinophagaceae > Ferruginibacter. The sequence goes on from CAZCOL010000022.1 coordinate 1,163, forward strand.
ATGTTTCGTAGCCTCTTTTTTCAAATTCGGTAAAATTGGATTCGCCGCGTTTCACCTTATCATACTTGCTGTTAGAGCTTATAAGGCTTCCGGTAAATTGCGCAAGTGCTCTGAGCATTCTTTGGCTGGAGATAATAGTATCTCCAAAGGCGGCTTTAAACATTCGAATATAGGAGGAATCTTTCCGAAGTTTGTTCAATACACTATCCAGTTGTTCTCCCATTTCATTAGCAGCAGTCAATGGGGCAAGAGGCTGTACTTCAAGATGGTTGATGGCTCCATCCCAGTGAAACTCTTTCATCCAGACCAGATTCATCAATGCGGGAGCATTTCTGTTTGTAAATGAATTGTTTATACCATGGCTGAAATCATGGTCAAAATTTGAAAAAGCTGCAAACTGCTGGTGACAGCTGGCACAACTTACTTCTCCGTCTTTGCTGAGTCTTCCGTCATAAAATAATTTTTTTCCCAATTGAAATCCTTCTTCTGTCAATTTGTTTTTTGAAAAAATATTTTTAGGCGGAACAGGCCATCCTTTGGGTATTTCAAACTTCAAGGGTGTGGAGTTAATATTGTTTTCAGTAAAAAAAACAAATAAGCAGGCAAGGCCCATTAATAAAAAAACAGAAAACAAATATTTTATCTTCAAGGAATTGAAATTGATTTTATTGAAAATAATTTTGAAAAACAACTTCCTATATTTTTTGCATCCAACCCTGGAGAAACGCAAATTGATTTTTCTCTTATGCTCAATTTTCCGCCTTGCCAGAAGTTGTTCAAATCAAGTGAAGTAACAACTTCGGTTTCTTTTTCTGAATGTATGATAATGAAAGTTTGTTTGTCTTGATAATCATGGCCGGATAAATTGATTTTGGTTATCAATGAATTTTCATTTTTGTACCCACCCAGATGATATTCAATTCTGTTTAAATCAGCAGTGGAATTTGGGCTTGAACCTTCCATTTTAAAGAAAACATACCCGCTGTTCCATGTCCAAAACATATCATTGATTGGGTCCAGAACTCCACTTTGAGCTCCGCTGCAATTATCGATACTATCAATTCCTAATTCAAAACTCAATGAAGAATAATTTCCAACAGGAACGTTTTCAAACTCAATGGTATTTTCGTTTTTTTCAGCGTTTACAAGTATGTATTTTCCCTGCGGAGAATAAATTGGCTGATCATTCAGCTTGAAATTAAACAAATAGTATTTCAATTTTGTTATCGAATAAGTCTCGTTGTTAGCATTAATATAGATACTGTCTCTCAGAAAAAAGGGCCTTGAATTTACAGTATGTATAAAGTTAATTCTCATTTTTCCGGTAGGCAGTTGAGAAACTCCATTAAATGCGCATCCTAATTGCAATAATGAAATGAAATAAAGCAGGGTGATATGTTTTCTTCTATTCATTGATGCGAACTTTCTTCCTGTCTTGTTTTTTTGAAGAAGAGATTTTTTTGGATGAGAGTCTTTCTTCTTTGGAGGAGGCGGTTGGTTTTGTCGGCTTCCTTTTTTTAGGAACTATCAAAGCTTTATTTACAGCAAGATTCATTTTAATGATGACATCCTGTTTATTTAGCAATTGGGTTCTATCTTTTTGACTTTTCACCAATAAAAAACCATCCAGATTTATTTTGTTCTTTAGTTTGTTTGATAGAAGGGACTTTTCTTTTTCATCAAACAAGTTTGATTTTTTAACATGCCAATATCCTTCAACAGCCGTTTCTACTTTGTTGACATGCTGTCCTCCCTTCCCTCCGCTTCTGGCAGTTTTGAATTTTATTTCTTTGGATATATCGCGCATTTCCTCAAAATTACCAATAAATCACCCGAATTTACATGACGAATTTATTCATTGTGTTAATATTTCGGTATGAACAAAAAAATATTGATTTTTGCAGTAAGCGATTCTTGAGCGTATGCAACAATTAATTTACAAATCATTGACTGAAAAAAAGCTGCAGCGAAAAAAGTCATTTGCAGTGCTGATTGATCCGGACAAGGTAAATGAAAAGTCATTGGATCAGTTGATTACAATTTCCGTTGATGCAAAAGTGGATTATTTTTTTGTAGGAGGAAGTTTGGTCGTATCAGATTTTTTAGAAGAATGTGTCACCATTATAAAAAGTAAGTGCTTAATACCTGTAATATTATTTCCCGGAAGTGCCTCTCAAATAACACCAACAGCTGATGCTTTGTTATATCTCTCTTTAATAAGTGGTCGCAATCCGGAGTTGTTGATTGGTCAGCATGTTGTTTCTGCACCATTTATTAAAAAAAGTGGTTTGGAAGTGATGTCCACAGGCTATATGGTAGTGGACGGAGGAGCTCCTACAACCGTTTCTTATATCAGCAATGCCAGTCCGCTTCCTTCCGATAAAAAAGAAATAGCAGTGTGTACGGCTATGGCAGGAGAAATGCTTGGAATGAAATTAATCTATATGGATGCCGGAAGCGGCGCTCAAAAACCAATATCAGAATCTATTATTCAAAGTGTATCTGCCTGTATACAAATTCCATTAATTGTTGGCGGAGGAATCACTACTCCTGAAAAAGCGTATCTAAATTGCAGAGCCGGTGCAGATATAGTTGTTGTTGGAAATGCCATTGAAAAAGATCCGCAGTTGATTATGGAAATGTCTTCTGCAATACATAGTGCGATGAATATTTCCGGAGTAATTTGATTACAAAAGTAAACTGATAGTCGGTACTATTTGATATAATCAATTTAATCAAGCTGCTTATTTGTTTTTTTATTCCTTAGTTTTACTGAATAATTTTATACATGTCTGATCAGCCCAATAATAGTAACCGAGTTTTTTTACAATCTCCTGATAAGGAGTTCGAAAACAATATCAGGCCAGGTTATATCAATGAATTCAGCGGACAAGGTCAGATCATCGAGAACATTTCCATTTTCATCAAAGCATCAAAGTTAAGAGGTGAAGCTCTGGATCATATTCTTTTTCATGGACCTCCGGGTTTAGGTAAAACAACCCTTTCCAGGATTGTAGCCAATGAAATGGGCGTCAACATAAAAGAAACTTCCGGCCCTGTGATAGAAAAGCCGGGTGATTTGGCAGGCTTGCTCACCAATTTAGAGCCCAATGATGTGCTGTTTATTGATGAAATCCATCGATTGAGTACGGTAGTGGAAGAATATTTGTATGCTGCAATGGAAGATTATAAGATTGACATAATGATTGACAGCGGACCCAATGCCAGAAGTGTACAATTGACATTGAACCCCTTTACTTTAATCGGTGCCACTACAAGAAGCGGCTTGCTTACGGCTCCTTTGCTTTCAAGATTTGGTATCAAATCAAGACTTGAATATTACGATGCTGAAACCCTGAAAAATATATTGTTGAGAAGTGCAAAAATTCTCCAAACCAACATCAATGTTGATGCAGCAGGTGAAATAGCCCGTAGAAGCAGGGGAACTCCAAGAATTGCAAATGGATTGTTGAGAAGGGTCCGTGATTTTGCACAGGTAATTGGCAACGGTACCATAGATATGGAAATCACCAAGCATTCACTCAAGGCTTTAAATGTTGATCAGCATGGGTTGGATGAAATGGACAATAGAATACTGAGCGCTATTATTGAAAAATTTAAAGGAGGACCTGTTGGTATTACCACTATTGCAACAGCAGTAGGGGAAGAGCCCGGAACTTTGGAAGAAGTGTATGAACCATTTCTTATTCAGGAGGGCTTTATCATGAGAACTCCCAGAGGCAGGGAAGCAACAGAAAAAGCCTACAGGCACATAGGAAAAGTGCCGCACAAAGGCGGCACTCAACATGGTTTGTTTGATAGTTGATTATTCAGTCACTACCAACCTGAAACCGTTTCCATGTATATTTACGATTTCAATTTTCTCATCTTCTTTTAAGTATTTGCGAAGTTTAGCAATGTAAACGTCCATGCTTCTTCCATTGAAATAAGTATCGCTTCCCCATATTTTTTTCAATGCAACTTCACGGGTCAGCAAATCGTTTTTATATTCTGCAAGCATTTTTAGCAATTCATTTTCCTTGGGTGAAAGCACTTGGACTTTTCCATTGACAGACAACTCTCTTAATTTTGGATTGAAATGGTATTTACCTAAATCAAATTCAGCGTTAACAACTTCTTTATTAAGTTCTTCATTTCTTTTTAAAATCGCCTTTATTTTTAGAAGTAAGACTTCACTGTCAAATGGTTTGGTGATGTAATCATCAGCCCCCAACTTATATCCCTGTATGATGTCTTCCTTCATCGTTTTTGCACTTAGAAAAAACAAAGGAACATCCGGATTGATATCTCTGATTGATTCCGCAACTGCAAATCCGTCCATATTCGGCATCATAACATCCAGGAGACAGATGTCGAATTTTTCCCTTTGAAAAGCAGCCAATCCAAGCCGTCCATCTCTTTCCAATATGACCTCATAATCATGCAACTCTAAATAATTTTTCAAGACCATACCTAGATTGGTATCATCTTCGCAAAGCAAAATTTTTGGCTTAGTTGTTTCCATAAAAAAAGATTTTGTTTAACCCAAATTATTAAAATGAAGGTTTAAAAAATTATTATCGAGTTTAATGTTTTGTTAAAGCTACATTCAAATCTGTCAAACAACAAATGTATGTGATTTGATAATCAAAAATCGTTGTTGGTTTTTTGACAAAAAATGATTGCTGTCATTTAATGTTGATTCTTTTCAAAAACCTTGTCTGTAAGCGTTTTGAGAAATGCTACAAGATCTTTTTTTTCAATATCGCTAAGGCCGAGTGGTTTTTCAAGAGAGGTATCTATATTAATAGAGTTAGTAACATATTTTTTAGTGTCATTGTAATAGTCAACTACTTCTTCCAATGAGCGAAACATGCCATTGTGCATGTAGGGTGCAGTTACAGCTATATTCCTTAGGCCGGGTGTTTTGAATTTTCCTACATCGGATTTTTTTCCTGAAATCAAAGCCCTGCCACTGTCATTCAAATCCTTGCCATTGAATAAACCTATGTTTTTGAAATCATCATTGGTGAAATCTTCAAGAAAATGACAATTGAAGCATTTAGCCTTTTCGCCAATAAAAAGTGCTCTTCCCCTTTCTTCAGATGCATTAAGTTCAGAGATGTTGTTGCTCCAGTCATCAAATTTGCTGTCAACCGTTTCGAGGGTTTTTTCATAGGCAGCAAAAGCTTCAGCCAGATTTTTTTTATCTGGTGATCTTTTAAATACTTTTTCGAAATATTGCCTGTAAAAAACCGAATTGTTAAGTCTTTCAATGGCTATTTCAATTGGCAGGCCCATCTCATCAGGATTTTGAATAGGCATTAATGCCTGCTCTGCCAGCGATTCGGCTCTGCCATCATAAAAATAATAAGGCCTGTTTTTCATATTTAGCACAGAAGGTGTGTTTCTGATAGTTGGGCGATTGTTTATTCCCATGCTGAAAGCAACTGTATCCGCAAAAGCAAACTCCGGCCTATGACAGCTTGCACAGGAAACTGAAGAGTCTTTGGAAAGTATTTTTTCATTGAACAACAATTTACCCAGTGTTATAGCATTGTACTTTTCAGAGGAGTCGCCAATGAATGAAAAGCCAAAAAAAATCAGCAAGAGTAATGTTATCAGTGACCGATGAGTATTTTTTATTTTTTTAAGTTGCACATCAATTGCTTTTATTGGCTTTGCGGTTGTAACTTTCGGTTTAAATCAAATGGAATATAAACGCTACTAATATTTTGAATGTCTAAATTAAAAAAAATAATCTATACACACAGGTTTGGCATTGTTGCTTTGGTAGCCACTTATGTAACAATTTTGAGTTTTCTGACCAGGGTGATATTGTTTTTTAAGTCAATGCACAATCTCCAATTGAATGTTATTAACATATTCGGCATTTTTTTTATCGGGTTTTTCTATGACCTGGTTGTTGCTTCTTTTTTTTCAATTCCGGTTGCATTGTATTGCTGGTTGATGAGAAATAATTGGTACAAAAACAAGTGGAGCCTTGTGCCGGTTTATTTTATGCTCTCCGTTATTTTATTTTTATTATTGATTAACACCGGAGGAGAAATCGCTTTTTGGGATGAGTTTGGAGTCAGGTATAATTTCATTGCAGTGGATTATCTGGTCTATACCAATGAAGTACTGGGAAATATCCAACAGTCCTACAACATACCCTTGATACTTGGATTTTTGCTGCCGGTTATGTTTTTAATTCTCTGGCTAAGCCATGGAGCCATTATTTCAACCCTGGAGGAAAATATCAAATTCAAAAAGAGGTCAAGATTTTTCATTTTGTATCTATTGTTTACCTTAAGTGCATATTTTCTGGTTAACAATAAATTCAAGAATTTTTCAAACAACAATTATGTCAATGAGCTTTCGGGCGCAGGTATTTATGAATTTGGTGCGGCTTTTTGGCACAATGAAATTGAGTACAATAAATTTTACAAAGTAAACAGCAATCAGAATAATTTGTCGATACTTAGAAAGCTACTTAATGCGCCGGGCATTGCTTTTACGAATGATTCATCAGGGATTGAAAGAAACATTGTCCCTGATTCAAGTATAAAAAAATGGAATGTTGTGCTGATCAGCATGGAAAGTTTCAGTGCTGATTTTATGGGATATTTTGGAAACAACCAGCACATTACTCCATTTTTGGATTCTCTCATACCTCATAGTATATTCTTCAAAAATTTCTATGCCTCAGGAACCAGAACGGTTAGGGGACTTGAAGCCTTATCATTGGCAATTCCTCCAACTCCGGGACAGTCTATAGTTCGCAGACCAAATAACGAATCCCTGTTCACCATCGGTTCAGTTTTCAAGAACAAAGGTTACGATGTCAATTATATTTATGGAGGCAATAGTTTTTTTGACAACATGGGCTATTTTTTTGAGAACAACGGATACAATGTGATTGATATAAAAGATATACCTGCAAATAAAATACATCACGAAACAGCCTGGGGTGTAGCAGATGAAGATGCATTCAGCATAGCGATGGAAACCTGTGACAAGTCGTATAAATCCGGAAAATTATTTTTCAACCATATAATGACTGTAAGCAATCATCGTCCATTTACCTATCCTGACGGAAGAATCGATATTCCATCTTCCAGCAAATGCAGGGAAGGTGCAGTGAAATATACAGATTATGCCATCAATAAATTTTTAACTGAAGCAAAATCAAAACCATGGTTCAACAACACCATCTTCGTAATAGTTGCGGATCATTGTGCCAGTAGTGCCGGTAAAACGGATTTACCCGTTTCAAGATATCATATCCCTTGTTTCATTTATTCACCTTCATTGATCAAACCTTCGATTGTTTCCAAATTGACCAGTCAGATTGATCTTGCCCCAACAGTTCTTGGCTTGTTGAAATTCCCATACAAAAGTCGTTTCATGGGTTATGATATATTTAAAACACCGGTAAAGAATGAAAGAATTTTCATAAGCACTTATCAGGAGTTGGGTTATTTAAAAAAGGATACGCTTGTAATTCTATCTCCCAAAAATAAAATCAGTATGTTTCAAGTAAATATGGAGAGCGGTGAAACAAAAGAACTGAGTTTAAACATTGAATTGGCAAATGAAGCAATTGCCTGGTATCAGGGAGCGGGCTATTTGTTTAAGTCGGGCAGATACAAGTTTGTTTCCCAATAAATTTTCAAAAAAAATTTCGCATAAAAATAATTGCAGCTTAAAAATTGGCTCTTTAGTCCTATCCAATTATCTTTGAATCGGTTTTTCATAGGATATTGGATTTTAAAACGGGACTAGATATTTATCTTGGTCCCATTTTTTTAATGTCAATCAGGTTAGGTAAAGAAATCCATTTTTATCACATCCAACTTTTTCTTCTGCCTGAAGAAAATGAATCACTTTCCATAAAGAAGTGGCATTATAGTCTTTGTAGATTGTTTCAATTTTTTTCGAATCCATAGATTGTACTTTAAGATCTTTCATGATTTGGAGAGCGATGGTTTCGAATTCTTTATCGGATGTTTTATGAGAAATCGAATTGATGCAATTGTCGCAATTATTGCATGATTTGATTTCCTGGTCGCTGAAATAGTTTCCGATCATTACACTTCTGCACTCACTCGAATTTTTTACATATTCAATCATGGCTTTGATTCTCTCCAAGTGTTTTCTTTTTCTTGATTCAAAAGATTGTTGATCGAATCTAAAATCATCCGAGTACATCCTGTTCCTGATTAGTAAAATCTGCGGTTTTTCAGATGGTTTTACATAGTCAATTATCCGGTAATTGTGCAGTAATGTTAATTGTTCTTTTATATTCTCTATTGGTATTGAATTTATTTTAGCCAGATACGATTCATGTATATTAACCGAATAGTCAAATATTCCTTCATAGTTTCTGAGCAGTGAATTGATCAGGGGTTCAAGTTCAGGATGAATAGATTCAAAATCACGTAATTCTTGTTTGTTTACGGAAAAAACTACGGTAGAATTTTTCAGTGTATTTTCTGAAACATAGATCAAACCTTCCTGAGAAAGGGCCTGGAGCCCATAAGTTGCTTCAAGTATATTGAGTTTGAAATATTGTGCGAATGATGCCATGTCGAAATCAAATGATTGACCTTCACCCAGGCCTGCAGGAATTTTGAGATGATTCATCAAACTCAGGTAAATATTTTTTATTTTTTCAAAACTAGGATATCTCAGTTCAGTTAATTCCAAAAGGTCTTTTGTTTCATTTTTATCAAAAAGCAGTACGGCAGATGATTTATTGCCGTCTCGTCCAGCTCTGCCGGCTTCCTGATAGTAATTCTCCAGTGTTTCAGGGATGTTGTAATGTACCACAAGTCGAACATCTGGTTTGTCTATCCCCATTCCAAATGCATTAGTACAAACAATTGTATGAATCTTGTTGTTTATCCATTCTTCCTGCTTTTTAGTTCGTTCGACACTTGAAAGACCCGCGTGATAATAGTCGGCATTGATTTGATGAAGCTTAAGCAAATCGGTAATCTGTTGAGTCAGTTTTCTGCTTTTGCAATAAACGATAGAACTTCCGGTATTTTGTTTCAGTAATTGGACCAATTTGTTTTGTTTTGATTGAGGTTCAAAAACGTTGTAGGATAAATTGGTTCTTGCAAATGACTGCCGGAATTTTTTTTGGTCTTTTTTGAACAATAATTTTTCGCAAATATCATTCTGAACAAGCGAGGTTGCAGATGCGGTAAGGGCAATGACGGGTACATTGGGAACTTCTTCCCTCAATGCAGAAATTTTCAGGTAGGAAGGCCTGAAATCATATCCCCATTGAGAAATACAATGCGCTTCATCAACTGCTATCAAACAAGGATTGAGTGCAGGTAGAAACTCCTGAAATAAATTTGTCACAAGCCTTTCAGGAGACAGATATAGAAACTTATAATTTCCGTAGGCGGCATTTTTAAGCGTTTTTTTGACATCCATAAAAGACATGCCGGAATAAATGGCCAAAGCAGGAATCCCTTTTTTTGACAAATTCTCTACCTGGTCTTTCATCAATGCAATCAATGGACTTATAACTATACAAATTCCTTCCATCATCATGGCAGGAACCTGAAAACAAATTGATTTTCCACCTCCCGTGGGTAGCAATGCCAGTACATCCTTTTTCTGCATAACTGCATCAATGATGTTTTCCTGCACAGGTCTGAATGAATCATGCCCCCAGTATTTTTTCAATATTTCTTTGCTGTTTTTCAATATCGTGTCTACAATACTTTTTTTACAAATAATCTCAGTGAAATGGCAGCGAGCATGATGTCACTGAATCCCATTGCCATTGCAGAAAATGTTGGAGTAAGCCAACCAAACGCAGCAATTGGAATCGCAACGATGTTATATGAAAAGGCCCAAAATAAATTTTGTCTGATCGTTATATAAGTGTGACGACCAATTCCAAGTGCGAACGGAAGGTGACTCAAGCCCCTGTTCATCAAAACGATGTCTGCATTTTGAACAGCAAGCTGAGATGCTTCGCTCAGCGAAATGCCAATCGTGGCCTTGGATAAGGCAGCAGCATCATTGATTCCATCACCAACCATTGCAGTGGGGTCTTTTGAATTCAGTAAAGCGATTTTTTCCATTTTTGAAACTGGAGACTGCTCAGCAAACACCCGGATAATTCCAAGCTCCTCAGCTGTTATTTTCGCTTTTTTATTGGAGTCTCCCGTCAGCATGATGGGTTCGACTTTATTTTGATTGAACCAGCGAATAATTTGTTTTGCTTCGGGTCTTAGTTCATCTTTGACATCAATCCAGCCGATTTCTTTTTCATTTTTCAATAGGTAAATGTCATGAGCATCTTCATCGCTTTTGGAATTGATGAGTTGTTTGGATCCTATCATATAGGTATTGCCCTCATTGTCCGTTGCACTTACTCCCATTCCTTTGATTTCTTCTACTTTTTTCCATTGAATAAATTCGGCGTGACTCCATTTGTTGACAATTGATTTTGCAATAGGATGTGTGGAATATTTTTCAAGAGAGTAAACAACAGATTGAAACTGTTTTTCTTCAATAGAGGCAGCATAATTTTCTATATCAAAACGACCCGTGGTCAGTGTGCCTGTTTTATCAAAGACAATTTGTTTTATTTTTCTGAACGATTCCAAAGTTCCGGCATTTCTGAATACAATCCCGTTACGAGCTGCCCTACCCAGCCCTACAGAAATGGCCGCAGGAGTAGCCAGTCCCATTGCACACGGGCAGGATATCACCAAAACTGCGATACCACGCATTAGTGATTCGTCTGCAGGAACGTCAAAAGCAAAAAGATTAATAAGAAAAGTAACCACTGACACAACAATGACAGCCGGAACGAATACGGCACTTATTTTATCGGCAAATTTTTGAATCGGTGGTTTTTTTGATTGAGATTCTTCAACCATTTTTATTATTCCGGCAAGAACTGTTTCATTTCCTGTGGCTGTAACCTGGGCTTTTACCACACCTGATTCTAAGTAACTTCCCCCAATCAAAAAATCTTTTTTCGATTTGTTCAGTGGTAGACTTTCCCCAGTCAAAATGGATTCATTGACTGAACACTCTCCCCACAGTATTTTGCAATCAGTGGGGATTTGTTCCCCGGTTTTTATCAAAATAAGGTCACCCTGTTTAAGGTGTTTGTTTTCAATGGGAAATACTTGTTCCTGATGTTTATCATCAAATGCAATCATATTTGCCATCACTTTCTGGGATTTCAAAATTGACTTGAGTGCTTTTTGAGTGGACTGTAAGGTTGCTTCTTCCAGATAGTTCCCTAAAAAAACCAGCGTGATAATGGACGAGGTAGTTTCAAAAAAAAGATAATTGCTATTGTGAAAATACATCAGACCAATAAGACTATACATGAATGAAATGAATGCACCCAATGCAACAAGCACATTCATGTTGGGAATTCCGTTTTTAATACTTTGCAAAGCACTTTTCCCAAAAAAGTACATCCCCAAAATAAAAACAGGGGTGCACAATGCAAGCTGTAACCAGCCGTTCATTATCCAGTGAACCGGAAGCCATTGGTGAAACATATGAAGCATCAACAAAAACGTAAAAGGAAGGGTAATTAAAAATCTGTTCTTGTTGCTTTTTAACCAATTTTTTGAGGGGTTAAGGGTCATTTCTTCGTGAAATACAGTGTACCCTAATTTATTGATTCCTTTTTCCAGGTAATTTAAATCGGTATTTTCTTCACATTTAAAATCAACTGAACCACTGATGAGATTCACGGAAACATCATCCAATCCTTCTTTTTCAAGGTAATTTTGAACAGACAGTGCGCAGTTGCTGCAAGTCATACCTTCCACCTTCCAGTGAGTTTTTTTCATAGTGCAAAAATATTCCAATAAAATAGCAACTTCGTTACTAATTATGAAATTATCTTTATGGTATGGAATTGATATATACTTTGGAAGACATCATACCTGCTGCAGACTGGCTTTTGAAAAATCTCAATGACAGCAAATGTGTGGCAGTATTTGGGGAAATGGGAGCCGGTAAAACAACCCTTATCAATCAGGTTTGCAGACAATTGGGTGCCGATAGCAACTTCAGCAGTCCGACCTTTTCAATCATCAACGAATATGTGACTCATGAAGATCAATCAATTTTTCATATTGATTTATACAGATTAAGGGATGAAAAAGAGGTAATTACCGCCGGCGTGGAGGAGTGTATCTTTTCCGGACAATACTGCTTTGTTGAGTGGCCGGAGAGGGCAGAGGGATTGTTTCCTGGCAATACTGTTAAATGTCATTTTACTGTGCTTGATACAATCACGCGAAAACTCACTATAAATCTGTAAATTGTAACAATAGAAAATAAATTATTGTTTTATGTCTTCTAACAAACCTTTCATTTCCTCTACTTTTTCATTTGAGACATTGGAAGAAAAGCTAGATATCAAGCCGGGGGGCGAATCTTTGTTGATTGGAATTCCGAAGGAAACATCCCTGAATGAGAACAGGATTGCACTTACACCTGAGGCAGTAGGTGTATTAATAGCAAATGGTCATGAAGTGATGATTGAATCAAATGCGGGGAAAGGCTCAAACTATACAGACAAAGATTACAGCGAGTCGGGAGCAAGAATAGTGTATGATAAAAAAGAAATTTTCAACTGCAGTGTAGTTGTAAAGAGTGCTCCTGTCAGCGAGGAAGATTGTGAATTACTGAAACCCAACACAACCATCATATCTCCGATTCACATGGCTATAATGAAAAAAAGCATTTTGGAGAAAATGATGGACAAAAAAGTAACTGCCATAAGTTTTGAAAATTTGAAGGATGACAGTGGTCATAATCCAATTGTAAGAAGTATGAGTGAAATTGCCGGAAGCGCGGTAGTATTGATTGCCGGTCAGTATCTTAGCAATGCAAACAATGGGAAGGGTGTATTGGTTGGTGGAATCAGCGGTATTCCTCCAACCAAAGTAATTATTATTGGAGCAGGAATTGTTGGGGAGTACGCAGCAAGAACTGCGCTGGCCATGGGGGCAAGCGTTAAGGTTTTCGACAACAGTATCTACAGATTAAAGCGATTGCAAAACAACATAGGTGTTAGGATGTGGACCTCTGTGATTGAACCAAAAATTCTGAGCAAGCAATTAAAAACCTGTGATGTGGCCATAGGTGCATTGAGTGGTGCTGCCGGAAGAACGCCGGTTGTGGTATCGGAGGAAATGGTCAGCAACATGAGACCGGGTGCAGTAATTGTGGATGTTAGTATTGATCACGGAGGTTGTTTTGAAACGAGTATGGTAACTTCCCACGAAAAGCCCACTTTTACAAAATATGACGTGATTCATTATTGTGTTCCCAATATTCCCAGTGGCTTTGCCAGAACTGCATCACAGGCTATCAGTAACGTTTTGATGCCCTTGTTGTTGGAAACTGGCGAAGACGGCGGGATAGACAATATTGTTTGGCATAAAATGAATATTAGAAGCGGTATTTACCTTTTTAAAGGCAGTCTTACTAATTTTTACCTGAGTGAAAGATTTGATTTGAAGTATACAGATCTAAATTTATTGATTGCGAGTAAGCGTTAACGTTATTTATACTTTTCAATTTCGATAATTTTTTCACAAAAATCATATTCCGTTCTATCATTACTGCAAACAATGATAGTTTTCCGACCCAATTCTGCCTGAATTAAACGATGATAAAGTTGAATACCTGAAGCATCCAAATTTGTGCAGGGTTCATCCAGCATGATTACCTCTGTATTGCAGAAAAAAGCAAGTCCGAGTTTTAGTCTTTGTTTCATTCCGCTGCTGAAATATCTTATTTGCTTATTGCTTGATTCCGATAATCCAATTGCTGTTAAAATCTCATGGTCAGTACTTTTCAGTTCTTTGAAAGTTCGATGAAATTTAATCAGTTCAGCAGCTGTCATTTCTTCTATCAGTTCGAGATAAGGCGCAACCACTGCAATGTTTTTATAAAACAATTCAGCGGAAATATTTTTTTCAATGGAAGGGTTGATATATTCTATGGTTCCTTCATTGTGCATCGTTGATCCTGCGATTACCTGGAGCAGTGTTGATTTGCCTGATCCATTTGATCCTGTAATTGCGTAGCTGTTACCACCTATGAATGTATAGTCCAACTTACGAAAAATCCACTCCCGATTATATCTTTTTCCGAGATTGATGAGTTTTATCTCCATAAAATTTACATAAAAGAGTCAAAAGGAATAAAGTTGTTATTCATCTTCCATACTTCCCTTGCTGAAGCGCTTTATAATTCCTCTTCCGCTTTCGCTGATGAAAGTGACAATTTCATCTCTTTCATCAGTAGCCAGCAATTCTTCTTCAATGTAGTTCAGGGCTTGCGATGTGTTCAGGTTTTTATTATAAATGATGCGGTAAATATCCAGAATATGGTTGATTCTTTCAAGAGAAAAACCTCTGCGTTTCAAACCGACAGAATTTACACCGGCATAGCTTAGAGGAGTTCTTCCGGCTTTTATGTAGGGAGGAACATCCTTGCTGACCAAAGATCCTCCTGCCACAAAAGCATGTTGACCTATTTGCACAAACTGATGTACTGCGCACATACCTGCAAGAATCGTGTAATCTCCTATAACTACGTGGCCTGCAACCTGACAATTATTGCTCATGATGCAATTGTTGCCGATGACACAATCGTGGGCAATGTGACTGTAAGCCATGATTAAGCAATTGTTGCCAACCTTGGTAGTCCATTTGTCTTTACTTCCCCGATTGATTGTAACGAATTCACGAATGGTGGTGTTGTTACCGATGATCACCGTAGTGTTTTCTCCTTCGTATTTCAAATCCTGCGGAATGCCAGCAATTACAGCGCCTGGAAATATTCTGCAGTTTTCTCCAATTCTGGCTCCTTCCATAATGGTAACGTTGCTTCCAATCCAAGTTCCACTTCCGATCTCAACATTTTGATGAATAACTGAGAAAGGATCAATTTTTACATTTGGAGCAAGTTTGGCATTCGGATGAATGTACGTATGTGGATGAATCATAAGTCTGTTTGTTTTTTAATGATGACCGATGTTATTTAATCAGTTCCTTTTAACCAATTGAGCAGTAAACTCACCTTCTGTGCAAAGTTTATTACCAACGTATACACTGCCCTTCATTACACATATTCCTCTTCTAATAGGTTCAATCAATTCCATTTTTAGGATCATGGTGTCACCCGGAATAACTTTTTGTTTGAATTTGCAATTGTCAATTTTCAAAAAATAAGTATCATAGTTTCCCTCGGGCATTGCATTGATGCAAAGAATCCCTCCTGTTTGAGCAAGGGCTTCAATTTGCAATACACCTGGCATAACGGGATTTCCGGGGAAATGACCCTGAAAGAAAAACTCATTGAATGTCACATTTTTTATTCCGACAATACAATTGTCTGACAACTCAATTATTTTGTCTACGAGTAAAAAGGGATATCTGTGCGGCAGCGTTTTTTCAATCTGTTGCAAATTGTAAATCGGTGCCTGATCCGGATTGTACAACGGTATGTCTTTTGTGTGTTTGTTTTTCTTGATGTACTGTTTTATTTTTTTTGCAAACTCCACATTGCTGCTATGGCCAGGCCTGTTGGCTATTATGTGGGCTTTTATGGGATAACCAATCAAAGCGAGGTCTCCCACAACATCCAAAAGTTTATGTCT
>CAZCOL010000022.1:16944-30311 GCA_964500545.1 uncultured Ferruginibacter sp.
ATTTCATATTTGGTAGCAGGTAAAGCCGTCATCTCCACTCTTTTGTTTTCATCATAAAACGAGATGTTTGTATCTATGCTGTACCATGCTTTTGCTGCGTCTTGTTCTATTACCCCTGCTTTTTCAATGATATCAATGAAGGGACCACTGCTTCCGTCAATGATAGGTATCTCGGGTCCATTTATTTCAATCAAACAATTATCCACGCCCATACCTACCAGCGCGGCCAAAATATGTTCAATTGTACTGACTTTAACCTCATTTTGTTCCAGGGTAGTACCCCTGGATGTATCAGTCACCAGATCACAATCCGCTTTAATGATGGGCATTCCGTCCAGGTCAATTCTTTGAAATTGAAATCCAAATCCGGGATTGGCGGGCTTTAATGTCATATCCACGTTGATTCCCGTGTGCAAACCGGTTCCAGAAATGCTGACCGGATTGGCAATGGTATGTTGCTTATCGGGATTGAAGTTCTTATCCATGCGACCTTTGAAATTTTGGCAAAGATATTCGAATTATTTCAGTCAGGGACTAACTTATTATTTAAATAAATCAGATGTTTTGTTGAAGTTGTTTTACAATGGATTCCAGTTCGATGATTCTTTTTTCCAGTTCGGGTAGATTTTTTACAACTGCCTGACTTCTTAGAAAGGCTCTGAATTCATTGGCTGGATAACCCGTTACGGAGGTATTGGTTTTGGTTATGTTTTTCACTACGCCGGATTGACCATTTATTTTGGTACCATCAGCAATTTTGAGATGACCGGCAATTCCTGCCTGACCTCCAATCATTACATTGTTGCCAATTTTTGTACTACCGCTTATTCCTGCCTGAGCGGCAATAACAGTGTTGCTGCCAATTTCTACATTATGGGCTATTTGAACCAGGTTATCCAGTTTTGCACCTTGTCTGATAAATGTACTTCCAATTGTTGCTCTGTCGATGGTAGTATTGGCACCTATTTCCACTTGGTCTTCAATTACAACATTACCGATTTGAGGTACTTTTTTGAAAGTTCCGTCTTGCTGAGGAGCAAATCCGAATCCGTCGCTTCCAATCACCGATCCTGCATGGATTATTACTTCGGATCCAATGATGCAGTTGTGATAAATTTTCACTCCCGGATGAATGACGCAATGATCTCCGATTTGTACATTTTTTCCTAAAAAGGTTCCTGGATGTATTTTGGTTCCTTTGCCTATTTTAACTTGTTCACTCAAGTAGGAAAATGCTCCGATGAATATTGTATCATCTTCCAATAGAGCGGTTGAATGGATAAAGGAAGGCTCCTGAATTCCTGAAAGTTGCAAACTCTGCATCTGTTGATACAAATCAAGCAAAGTGGCAAAAGCAGTATAAGCATCCTGGACGCGTATAATCGTAGCCGTTAGTGTTTTTTTTAAAACAAGCGCATGGTTAATGATAATTACAGAAGCCTCTGTTGTATACAAGAATTCTTCGTATTTGGGATTAGCCAAAAAAGCCAGTTGTCCGGACTTGGCTTCTTCTATTTTACCAAAAGAATCAACGGAAATTTCAGCATTGCCTTCAATGGTTCCATTGATTAACTGTGCTATTTGAGATGCGCTGAATTGCATATTAATACAGATAAATTATTTATATTCAGGGTAGCAAATGTAATGTTTTTTTACTGCGCCCCTGATGTTCTCGCCAATAAGCGCATTGTCAACCTGAGTGATATCTTTTACATTTCCATTTTTAAACAGAATTCTTATGTGTTCGTTTTCTAGGTTATAAGTGCTGTTGGAGGTCTCACCTTTAAATACCAGCCAGCTGACATCTTCTTCAGTAAGTTTGAGTTTGGTTTTCACTTCATTTTTAATATTTAAAATATCGGCATCACTTACGGGGTTATTGCTGTATTTGATCTTTAATAAATTTCTGTTAATGATTCCATTGCAAAGGAAAGACAAGACAACATCCTCGTGCATGCACCAGTTTTTAATAGCCATCATTACATCATAATCATCGATGCTGCAAAATTCTTCAAGGGAAACAGTTGAATTGTCGCGGTGTATTATTTTATGCAAGGGTTCCTGACAGCTGGCTCCGACAAATTTAGCCCGTTTGATTATTTTTTGCAGCATCTGTTCTGCGCAAAGAACAGTCTTATGCAGGTATACTTGCCAGTACATCAGTCTTCTGGCAACCAGAAATTTTTCTATGGAATAAATACCCTTTTCTTCTATCATCAGTTCACCATTATGTACGGTGAGCATTTTTAAAATTCTGTCATATCCAATCACGCCTTCATTTACTCCGGTAAAAAAACTGTCACGCGTAAGATAGTCCATTCTGTCAACATCCAGTTGTCCGCTGATCAGCTGATGCAAAAACTTTTTTGGGTATTGATTTGTAAAAATATCCAAAGCCATTTGAAGCCTGCCATCAAATTCATTGTTAAGTTCTTTCATCAGTAAAAGTGAGAGTTCTTCATGATGTAAATTCTCGGTAAGTATGTGTTCCAGTGCATGGGAAAATGGTCCATGCCCGATATCATGAAGCAAAATGGCTATTTTGGCAGCCTGTTGTTCTTCTGCTGTAATTTCCACTCCTTTGTTCATCAATTCCTGCAGCGCAGACCGCATCAAATGATATGCTCCCAGGGAGTGATGCAATCGTGAATGAACGGCACCTGGATAAACCAGTTGAGCCATGGCCATTTGACTGATTCTTCTCAATCTTTGATAAAAACGATGAGAAATGATTGAATGAATCAATTCATCATCCAAAGTAATAAACCCGTATACAGGGTCATTGATTATTTTTTTAAAACGCATCAACCGGAATTTATTTCGGAATTATCTGTTAAATTCAATTAAAGACACCGGCAAAGCTACATATCCATTCGTTAAAAAATTACATTTGTATTCAAATCGCCTGGTTTCATTTTTATCTTCAGTTAAAACAAAAATATGTCCCGTCCAATTATTTTATGGGTTGATGATGAAATAGACAGTTTACAATCACAAATCTTGTTTTTGGAAAACAAGGGCTATGAAGTATATACTCAGACCAATGGTTTTGATGCCATTCAGTTTGTAAAGTCAAATATTGCGGATGTTGTGCTGCTGGACGAGACCATGCCCGGAATGTCTGGATTGCAGGTATTGCAGCGTATTAAAGAAATCAACAGCAATCTGCCGGTTGTATTGATTACGAAAAATGAAGCTGAAAACATAATGGATGAAGCCATTGGAAGCCAAATCAGCGATTATTTGATAAAACCGGTGAATCCCAATCAGGTGTGGCTTAGTTTGAAAAAATTAATAGACAATAAAAGACTGGTTGCAGAAAAAACCACCTCTGCATATCAACAGGAATTCAGTGCTCTTTTTTCTGCACTGAATGACAATCCTGGTTTTAATGAATGGAGTGAGATTTATAAAAAATTGGTTTATTGGGAATTGGAAATGCAAAAAAGCAACAGTCCGGAAATGCAGGATGTCTTCAATACGCAGAAGCAGGAGGCCAATAACGATTTTTTCAAGTTCGTTTCCAAAAACTATGCATCGTGGGTTTCTCCAAAAAGTGAGCATGCTCCCATAATGAGCCACAACTTGATGAAGTTTAAAGTGTTTCCCCATTTGCAAAAAAGCATGCCATTGTTTTTTATAATGATTGACAACCTGAGATTGGATCAATGGAAATCCATTCAGCCAATTTTTTCTGACAGTTTCCGCATTCATGAGGAGGATACATTTTACTCAATATTGCCCACTGCTACACAATATGCCCGAAACTCCATATTTTCCGGATTATTGCCAGTTGACATTGAAAAGAATTTTCCGCAAAAATGGAAAAATGATGATGAAGAAGGAGGTAAAAATCTATATGAAGAAGATTTTCTCAGAGAAAATCTGAAGCGTTCGGGTATAAGTGACATCAAATTTTCCTATACCAAAATCACCAATAATGCCGATGGTCAAAAGCTTGTTGACAACATGCACAATCTGCTTCAAAATGATTTGAATGTGATTGTATACAATTTTGTGGACATGCTGAGCCATGCAAGAACGGAAATGGAAGTTTTAAAGGAGCTTGCAGGAGATGAAATAAGTTACAGAAGTTTGACTGCCAGTTGGTTCGAACACAGCCCCCTTCATCAGGCGATTAAAAAAATCTCCGATAAAAACATACAGTTGATCGTTGCAACTGATCATGGAAGCACAAGAGTTAAAACTCCGGCAAGGGTGATTGGTGACAAACAAACCACAGCCAATCTCAGGTATAAGCACGGAAGAAATTTGGATTACGAATCTCGCGATGTGCTGGCATTCAGAGATCCCAAAGAAGCGGGATTGCCTGTTCCCAACATCAACTCTTCCTACATTTTTGCGAAAGGCGATCTTTTTTTATGTTACCCAAACAATTACAATCACTTTGTGAATTATTACAAGAACACATTTCAACATGGCGGCATCAGCCTGGAGGAGATGATTGTACCAATTGTAAGGATGACTTCAAAATAACACCGGCACAGTATATTGGAATATAAATTTTTTTATCAACGATTGTTGAAAAGTTAATTTTTGAATCTATCATAAATAAATGAAGTTGCATCTCAGAGAACAATTTAAATTTATTAAGATTATCATATGATAAAATTTACCCAACATACCCTTGATAAAATTGAAAGAGTGGTGGATGAAGGAGGATACATTATTCGATATGAAAGGGGAACTTTTCAAAGTGGATACTGCATACTTCAGGAAAAGAAAGTGGTGGTGTTGAATAAATTTTTACAAGTTGAAGGAAGAATCAATACTTTGATAGATTTGCTGCCACTTTTAAATATCAATATTGATGAGCTGACTCATGAAAGCCAAAAACTTTATGAGGAGTTGTTATCAACAGCAGTAAGTAAATAATATGAGTTCAGGAAGAAATTGATCTAATGGATCATTTGCTTTTCAACCATTATCAGCAGCATGTTTTTCCCTAAATTGAAAATAACATTTTTAGGAACCGGAACCAGTGGAGGCGTTCCTATGATCGCCTGCAACTGCAATGTTTGCGTTTCTTCAGATAAAAAGGACAACAGGTTCAGGAGCAGCATCTTGATAGAAAGTGATAACACTTGCATCGTGGTGGATACAACTCCTGATTTTCGTATGCAGATGTTGCAGGCAAAAGTGAAAAAACTCGATGCAGTGGTTTTTACCCATCCCCATAAAGACCACATCGCAGGATTGGACGACATCAAGGCCTTCAATTACTTTCAACAACAGCCAATGAAAGTGTATGCAAATGAGTTAACGCAAGCTGCATTAAAGAAAGAGTTCAGTTATATTTTTGATGATCATAAATATCCCGGTGTACCTGAAATAAATCTTCACGATATAACCGACACAACATTTTTAATTGGTGATATTCCTGTAACCCCGATTACAGTTTGGCATTATAAAATGCCGGTAATGGGATTTCGTTTCGGAGATTTTACCTACGTAACTGATGCCAACAAAATCGATGAGCTGGAATTTTCTAAAATTACCGGCAGCAAAATACTGGTGTTAAATGCATTGAGAAAAGAAAAGCATCTTTCGCATTTTACCCTTCAGGAGGCAATGGACGTTGCAATAAAAATAAAAGCAGAACAGACATACTTTACACATATCAGCCACCAGTTGGGAAGACACGCGGATGTAAACAGTGAATTGCCTGATGGCATGCTGCTCGCATATGACTTTCAGGAGATTTTCTGCCATTGACATGATTATTTTCCCTTTAAATTTTTTAGACTTCAATTTATTTTTCGTCTGTGAAAAACAGATACGAACATCCGTTGTTTTATTTGACAAGAAAAGAAAAAAAAGGAATCTTTTTTGTTGTAATAATTAACATCATCATTACGCTTTCCCCTAGAATTTTTTTTCTGTTGAAACCTGAAAAAATTCCGAACCATGAATTATTAATGAGTGCATGCAATAATTTGGAAAAAGTAACAGATGATTATTCAATTCAAAAATTGCAGCAAAGCCAACCCAATTACTTTTCATCTAAGGACAGCTCGTCATCTACTTTCAATTTGTTTTACTTCGATCCCAATAAATTGTCGGAAGAGGAGTGGAAGCAACTTGGTCTGAAAGAAAAGACTATTAAAACAATTGAAAAATACATATCAAAAGGAGGCAAATTCAAAAATCCGGAGGATATCAAAAAGATATGGGGGCTATCACATGGTCTTGCGGAAAAGTTGATTCCATATGTAAAAATCAAAACGGACGAAAAAAAGCCATCAGATAAATCGAAAGTAATTATTGAGAAAAAGTTGAAAGTTGAAAACACTTCAGTAGATATTAATTTGGCTGATACTGCTTTATTGAAAGCATTGCCTGGCATAGGTTCTGCTTTGGCAAAAAGAATTATTGCTTACAGAAAAAAAATCGGAGGATTTTATTCAACAAATCAAATAAGTGAGGTATGGGGTATTAGCGATAGCGTTTACCAAAAAATAAAACCGATGCTGGAGTTAGGGGATTCGAAGATAAAAGTTATCGAAATCAACAATGCTTCTATTGATGAGTTGAAATCACATCCTTACATCGGTTACAAATTGGCTTTAGCAATCATCAATTACCGCAATCAACATGGAAAGTACAATTCGTTAGAGGATATTCAAAAAATACCAATTATCGATGAAAAATCATACAATAAAATTGTTCATTATTTAGCGATAAAACAATAATAAAAACTAACACTTGTTGGTATTTTTATTTTGCTAAATTGCAGTAAAATAAAGTGTTATGGATTTTACAATAGACGAAATTTCTACACAAGCAGCTCACACGGCCAGAGATTTTGCCAATAGGTTCATCAGACCGAATGTGATGATCTGGGATGAGGCACAGGAATTTCCCTTACCCGTTTTCAAGGAGATGGGAAAGCTTGGACTCATGGGTGTACTAGTGCCGGAAAACTATGGCGGAACCGGTTTGGGATATTTTGAATATAACTTGATAATACAGGAAATTGCAAAAGTATGTGGATCCATCGGTCTGTCATTGGCAGCACACAATTCACTTTGCACAAACCATATTTTGACTTTTGGAACAGAAAAACAAAAGCAGCAATACTTACCTGGACTAGCTTCCGGAGAACATATCGGAGCATGGGGTCTTACGGAGCCAAATACAGGAAGTGATGCCGGGAATATGAAAACAACTGCAGTAAAAGAAGGGGCTTACTGGAAAATAAACGGAACAAAAAGCTGGATTACTCATGGTAAATCAGGAGATGTGGTTGTGGTTGTTTGCAGAACAGGTGAGCCCAGGGCCAAAAACAATTCAACTGCGTTTATAGTTGACCGTAATACGCCTGGTTTTAGTGCAGGCAAAAAAGAAAACAAACTTGGAATGCGTGCAAGTGAAACAGCAGAGATGATTTTTGACAACTGTTTGATTCCAGATGAAAATAGATTGGGTGAAGTTGGCGACGGATTCAAACAGGCAATGAAAATACTGGATGGTGGAAGAATTTCGATTGCTGCACTCAGCTTAGGAATTGCAAAAGGGGCCTATGAGGCAGCTTTGAAATATTCAAAAGAGAGGCAACAATTTGACCAGCCTATTTCAAACTTTCAAGCCGTTGCATTTAAACTTGCCGACATGGCTACCAAAATAGAATGTGCTGAATTGCTCATCCTTCAGGCTTGTGAACTAAAAATGAAGGGACTTCCGATGACTAAAGAGTCAGCCATGGCCAAATATTACGCCAGTGAAATTGCTGTGGAAATCAGCACTGATGCCGTGCAAATTTTTGGCGGTTATGGTTATACTAAAGACTTTCCCGTTGAGAAATATTACAGAGACAGCAAATTGTGTACCATCGGAGAAGGTACGAGTGAAATTCAAAAAATGGTAATCGGTAGAGAAATATTGAAATAAAATCGGCACCAACTTTTAGCGGCAGCAATTGGAAATAAAAGTAAAAGCTTAGAGCTTTGCCTTTAATAAACAATTTACCTTCCAATATATCATCTAAGAAGTTGTATTTTTGCAGTTTAAAGCAATGATTTATGAGTGCATCAACTGATCGTAAGCCAATTATAGGTTTTACATGCGGAGATATCAATGGGATTGGAATTGAGTTGATTATAAAGGTCCTCGGTGATAGCAGAATACTTGATATTTGTACTCCAGTTGTATTTGCCAACAATAAAGCCATCAATTTTTACCGCAAAACCTTGCCAGAGGTTAACCTAAATTTTACAATTATAAAGGATTCCACCAAAATCAATCCCAAACAGATAAACCTATTCAATTGCTGGGAGGAAGAGGTTTCAATAACCCCAGGGGAAATGAATGATACAGGAGGAGCTTATGCAATAGCAAGTTTGTCTGTAGCAGCTGAGGCATTGAAATCCGGAAAAATCCATGGGCTTGTAACTGCCCCCATCCATAAAAAAAATATTCAGTCTTCCAAGTTCAACTATACCGGACATACCCCTTATTTAAAGGCTTTCTTCGGAAGCAACGATGTATTGATGCTCATGGTTGCAGAAAACATGAAAATTGGTTTGTTAACCGAACATGTTGCAGTCAAGGACGTTGCATCTGTGATTTCAAAAGAAAAAATTGTAAGTAAGCTTCAACTGATGAATCAGTCTTTGAAAAGAGATTTTGGAATTACTAAACCCAAAATCGCTGTTTTGGGTTTAAATCCCCATGCCGGAGATGAAGGGCTGATCGGAAAAGAAGAAATAGAAATTGTTAAACCATCTGTTGCTGAAGCCAAAAAGAAAGATATTTTGTGTTTTGGCCCTTACAGTGCTGATGCTTTTTTTGCCAGAGGAATGCATGAAAAATTTGATGCTGTACTGGCGCTCTATCACGACCAGGGACTTATTCCTTTCAAATCACTTTCGATGGGTGAAGGAGTTAACTTTACTGCAGGATTGAAAGCAGTGAGAACCTCATCCGATCACGGAACAGCTTTTGATATTGCAGGCAAAGGAATTGCGGATGAAACTTCAACCAGGCAAGCACTTTATACCTGCATCGATATCATTAATAACAGAATTGAATTTGATACTCAGCGCAGCAATCCCCTCAAAAAAATGAGCTCCGCAGTTGTTGCCAATGCAGTAGACGAAAAAATAATCGAAGATTAATATTTATTATAATATAAATTTTTCAATTTTCTATTCTCAAAGGGTTTAAAATAATTATTTATATACTATATATAAATAAATCAAAAAGAGTAATTCACTTCATTTGTATACGTTTAATAATCAAGTTGTTTTATAAACCCCCAATTTGTATATATTTAAATATAAAAAAAAGGCTATTATATTTAATTTAATATTAATTATAAAAAATAAAAATTAAATAAAAATAAATTTGTGACGAAAATCATTTAACGCATTATTTTAAATGTTTAAAAATCAAAAAAATTAATATAAGCAGCTGACAAACAATTAAAAATAAAATATAAATAAAAAATATAAATATAATTTATCCCATTTTATTTTATTCACAATTTCAAAATTTTATTTTTTTTTGTGTCCCCAATCTGTAATTTAGCGGTAGAATTTAATGGGTTAGTAAGTACAAAGAGTCAGCAGAAATGCTGGCTCTTTTACTTTGTAAATATCTCTGCTTTGCAAATCAAAAAATCATTTCGAGCGCTATCATTTCTTTTCATTTTTTGATTTATTATTTAATCGCTCTTCTTTTTTTAAAAATAATTTTTACTTTTTTTTCTTTATCTAAATTGATTCTACTTTTACCGCATGAGTAAAACAAAATCATCTTTTTTTTGTCAGCATTGCGGATACGAAAGTGCAAAATGGTTAGGTAAATGTCCATCTTGTGATCAATGGAATTGTTTTGTGGAGGAAGTAATTACGAAAGGCAGTGAAAAGAACAATAAAAATGAATGGAAAGAATATAGCGCTACAGGTAAACTAAAAACCATTTCCATTAGTGAGGTAAGCAGTGCAGCGGAAAAGAGAATTCAATCTAATGACGCTGAGTTGAACAGAGTGTTGGGTGGTGGAATTGTGCTGGGCAGTATTGTTCTGGTTGGGGGTGAGCCGGGTATAGGTAAATCAACATTGTTTCTTCAAAATGGTTTACAGTTAAAAAATGTGATTACCCTTTACATCAGCGGAGAGGAAAGTGAACAACAGATTAAAATGCGTGCAAATCGATTGGGTATCTTGAATGACAATTTTTATTTGCTGACGGAAACAGATACTCAAACTATTTTCAAAGAAATCAAAAAACTCAAACCACAACTTGTAATTGTAGATTCCATTCAAACTCTCCAATCTCCATTTGTAGAATCATCAGCAGGAAGTGTGAGTCAAATAAGGGAATGCACTGCTGAATTGCAGCGTTTTGCTAAAGAAACGAATACACCTGTTTTTTTAATAGGACATATTACCAAGGACGGAAACATTGCCGGTCCAAAAATTTTGGAACATATGGTGGATACCGTTCTTCAGTTTGAAGGGGACAGACATTACGCATATCGCATATTAAGAACATTGAAAAACAGATTCGGATCTACTTCTGAATTGGGAATATACGAAATGACCGGTCAGGGAATGCGACCCGTCAATAATCCGAGTGAGATCCTTATTACTCAGAAGGAGGATCAATTGAGCGGCATTGCTATTGCAGCCACCATTGAGGGAATGCGTCCGCTTTTAATTGAAACCCAGGCGTTGGTAACTCAAAGTGTTTATGGAACTCCTCAGCGAACCGTAAGTGGTTTTGACCTAAGAAGGGTTCAATTGCTGTTGGCTGTTTTGGAGAAACGTGGAGGTTTTCATTTTGGAGTAAAGGACGTATTCATTAACATTGCCGGGGGCATAAAAGTGGAGGATCCTTCCATTGACCTTGCTGTTGTTTCAGCTTTATTGAGTAGTTATGAAGATCAGCCATTGCCTCAGGGAATCTGTTTTGCCGGTGAAGTAGGATTGAGCGGAGAAATAAGAGCTGTAAACAGAATTGAACAGCGGATTGCAGAAGCTGAAAAACTTGGCTTTGAAAAAATTGTAGTCAGCAAATACAACAGCAAATCACTGAGTAAATTTAAAACATCCATTCAGGTAATTCCATTGGGAAAAGTGGAAGAACTTTACCAGTTACTTTTTTAATCACAATATTTTCCGGTACCCGTATGAATTTTTTAACTTCTATTTTGGAAGATACCCTGCATTTGTTTTATCCAAATATTTGCAATGGTTGCGGCAATGACAATTTGAATGCCGACCAGCAAATTTGTTTTCATTGTTTCAATGATTTGCCTGTAACTGGTTTTATTGATCAAATCAACAATGCTACTGAAAAGATATTCAGTGGCCGACTGGATATTATAAGGGGACACAGTGAGTTTTATTTTTCAAAGGGTAAAATAATTCAAACCCTGTTGCATCAATTGAAATACAAGGGAAATAAACAAACGGGTCTCTTTCTAGGAGAGCTTTTGGGAAAATCACTTTTAAAAAGCCAACATTTCCAATCGATTGATTGTATCATACCTGTGCCTATGTTTCCGGATAAAGAACTCAAAAGGGGGTATAATCAGGCTTCAATCATAGCATTAAGATTGTCTGAAATTATTCAAAAACCCGTATTTGATAATGTTGTTTTAAGGATAAGAACGACTCAATCTCAAACAAAAATCCACCGTACCGAAAGATGGAGTAATGTGGACAGGAGTTTTGTGGTTAAAAAACCTGCCGTACTTGAAAATAAAAATATCTTATTAATTGATGATGTGGTAACAACCGGAGCTACCCTGGAAGCATGCGGGAGAGAGATTTTAAAAGTGTCCAATACAAAATTAAGTATTGCTACTATTGCAATTGCCACCTATTAACTTTGACTGGTCAATTGCTCCAATTGAAACAGAAAATAAACTTACTTTTGAAATTGCTAAATATTGTACCGAAAAGATTGGTTATAAAATGAAAATAATTTTCAGTAACTGCATGGGCATTGTTTTTTTATTGTTCATGTTGTTTTCTTCTTGTCAAAAGGATCGGTTCATAACATCATCAGATGCTTTTTTGAGTGTGACAGCTGATACCATAAGATTTGATACAGTTTTCACATCCTCCGCTTCTTACACACAGTCATTCAAGGTTATCAACATCAACGATCAAAAAATTCGATTGTCGCAAATAAAATTGATGGGCGCAAACAATTCTTCTTTTAAAATAAATATCAATGGGATAAACTCAACTGAACTACAGAATGTAGAATTGGCTGCCAATGACAGCATATATGTTTTTGTTTCGGTAAATATTGATGCCAATAATCAACAAACGCCCTTTATTGTAAGGGACAGTATTCTTATCAGCTATAATGGGAACAACAGTTATGTACAATTGGAGGCATTTGGCCAAAATGCCCATTTTTTAAGGAATCAAATAATAACTGGAAATGTAACCTGGAATGCGGACCTGCCGTATGTGATTCTCGAAAAATTACAGATTGACACCAACGCAACACTGACAATTCAAAGTGGCTGTAAAATATATGCGCATGCTGATGCACCTATTCTGGTGGACGGAACGCTTAAAGTAAATGGCCATAAAAACAGCGAAATAGTTTTTACAGGCGACAGATTGGATGAGTTATACCGCGATTTACCTGCAGGATGGCCCGGAATTTATTTCAGAAAAACCAGTAAAGACAATGAGTTGACTTTTGCCATTATTAAGAATGCAAAATTGGCAGTGGGTGTTTATAATCCTTCGGTAAACAACAATCCAAAGTTAATAATGCATCAATGCATTATTGACAATGCACTGGAATATGGAATCTATGCTGAAAACAGTAGCATGAACGCCGACAACTGTCTAATCAGCAACTGTGGAACAAATGTAAATTTAGATCTTGGCGGTGATTATAATTTTTCGAATTGTACCATTGTTTCCTTTTCAACTCTTTATTTACCTCATATTAAACCAGTATTGTCTTTTAGCAATTTCAGTGTGCGCAATGGGGTCACTTTTACGGCAGATTTAGAAGCGGCATTTAAAAATTGTATCTTTTGGGGAGAAGGAGGTATGGGTGATGATGAGCTCCTGATCCAAAAAGACAACAATCAACTTTTTGATGTTTTGTTTGAAAATTGCTTGTATAAAAACCCTGTTCCTCCTCAAAACTGCAATGTCATTTCATCAATTGCAAATGTTGATCCGCTGTTTGACAGCATAGATGTTTTTCAAAATTATTTTGATTTCAATATTACAAAAGAAAGTACTTCTCCAGCTATTGACAATGGACTGCTGACACCATTGAACGAAGATTTGAACGATAACCCAAGATTATCAGGATTAGCCACAGATATCGGATGTTATGAGAAGCAATAGGCGTTTAAT
>CAZCOL010000023.1:0-7546 GCA_964500545.1 uncultured Ferruginibacter sp.
CACTTACATAAATCGGATGATTTGTTCCGCTGAAAAAAAGAAAGAAAATAAAAATTGAAAATATAGATTTTTTATGGGATGAAAACATTTGATTGATTTTGTTATTTATGTATTTCATTCAGATATTTATTCAACAAAAATACATTTTCTCGTTTAAGTATGATTAACCAATGTACGATTTCTATTTATTTTCTCAAATGGGCTGGAACCACATCATAAGTTGGAAAGCTATTAATCCAATTCTATTTAACTGATTTTTTAGGAATAAAACATAAATGGTGGATAACAGCAATGTCCATCTCAAGTATAATTATCGGTATTTTTATTGGACTTCAAAGGTGGCCATTTTAATGAAAAATGAACGGATTT
This sequence comes from uncultured Ferruginibacter sp., assembly GCA_964500545.1. Lineage (GTDB taxonomy): Bacteria > Bacteroidota > Bacteroidia > Chitinophagales > Chitinophagaceae > Ferruginibacter. The sequence continues at coordinate 370 of CAZCOL010000023.1, forward strand.
GTTTACATTTACAACTTTATTATCATACTATGAGGAAAATATTTTTTTCGATTGTATTCAGTGTTTTGATGATCAAAACAAATGCCCAAGACATTAGAAATAATCCCGGCAGCAATCATGGAAATCGTTTTGAACAATTGGGTACTATTTTATCAACACCTAACGAATACAGAACAGCCAGCGGTGCTCCGGGTTCTAAATATTGGCAGCAAAGATGTGATTACAACATTGATTGTGAACTGGATGAGGCAAACCGTATTTTAAAGGGAAAAGAAACATTGACCTATTTCAACAACTCTCCTGATGCATTGAATTATCTATGGATTCAATTGGATGAAAATCAACACAGTTCAAAAAATAATTCCGGATACGAAAACAGCAATGGAATGCCTCAGCAATTGACAGAACAGGATATTGTAAGAATGAGCGTAGGAAAAGACAAAGAATATGGTGTAAATATTGTAAAAGTAACTGGTTTTTCAGGTATTCCCTTGAAATATACAGTGAATAAAACGATGATGCGTGTTGATCTCCCGGCTCCATTAAAACCAGGCAACAAATTTATTTTCAACATAGAATGGAACTACAACATCATTGAAAGAACAAAATACGGCGGTAGAGGCGGTTTTGAATTTTTTCCGGAAGATGGAAATGATATTTTTACCATGACACAATGGTTTCCCAGACTATGTGTTTACAGCGACTTTCAGGGCTGGCAAAATCATCAGTATGTAGGAACGGGAGAATTTGCATTGATTTTTGGAAATTACCGTGTTTCAATGACTGTTCCTTCAGACCATGTGGTAATGTCCACAGGTGAGTGTCAAAATTATCAGCAAGTACTTTCACAAAAACAATTAAATAGATGGAATTCCGCACAAACAGCAAAATCTCCTGTTCAGGTGGTGACCTTGAATGAAGCTGTAGACCGCGAAAAACAAAAATCGAAGGTCAAGAAAACATGGCTATTTAAAGCAGAAAACGTACGCGATTTTGCATGGGGCAGTAGCAGAAAATTCGTATGGGATGCAATGCCTATATTTATTGATGGCAAGAAAATTATGTGTATGAGTGCTTATGGAAAAGAGGCCTATAATCTTTACAGCAAATACAGTACAAAGGTTATCGCACATACATTAAAGTCCTATTCGAAATTCACCATTCCTTATCCATATCCTGTGGCGCAGAGCATTGAAGCAGCAAATGGAATGGAATATCCAATGATCTGTTTTAATTATGGCAGATGTGAAAAAGACGGCACATACAGCGAAGGAACTAAAAATGGTATGCTAAGTGTTATCATCCATGAAGTTGGCCATAATTTTTTTCCAATGATCATCAACAGTGACGAAAGACAATGGTCATGGATGGATGAAGGCCTGAATACTTTCGTGGAATATCTGACTGAAGAATTATGGGATAATAAATTTCCTGTTGGCAGAGGGCCTGCATACAAGATTGTGGACTACATGAAATTGCCCAAGGATCAGCTTGAACCAATCATGACAAACAGTGAAAATATCATACAATTCGGACCAAATGCCTATGCAAAACCTGCCACTGGTCTGAATATACTCAGAGAAACAATCATGGGAAGAGATAACTTTGACTTTGCATTCAAAGAGTACTGTAAAAGATGGGCATTCAAACATCCCACTCCTGCGGATTTTTTTCGTACAATGGAAGATGCCAGCGCTGAGGATCTGGATTGGTTTTGGAGAGGATGGTTCTTCAATACAGACCCGGTTGACATTTCACTGGATAGTGTAAAATGGTCGGTATTAAATAATGAGACTGACGAACCCTCAACTACAGAGTCAAAAACAACAATTGTTCCCGTAGCTAAGCCCATTCAAAATAGTTTTGACGATATCTCCAAAATCAGAAACAGAGAAGATAAAAACATTGTATTTGCCACAGATGCAGATACAAGTTTAAGAGACTTTTACTGGAGATATGACAGAGGTCTTGCTAAGATAGATACCAATGCTTTTGTAGTTACTATGCCATCAACGAGTAACGATAACATGTTCAGCAATGAGGAAAAGAATAAAATTGCCGGCGAAAAAAGACTATATGAATTATCATTCAGCAACAAAGGAGGAATGGTAATGCCTTTAATTATTGAATGGACTTACAAAGACGGCAGTAAAGAAATCAACAGAATTGGTGTGAATGTTTGGAGAAAAAATGAAAACAAGGTTGTAAAAACATTTATTAAAGACAAAGAAGTAACCTCTGTAAAGCTAGATCCATTCAGGGAAACAGCAGATATAGACGAAAAAAACAATCAATGGCCTGTAACACAAGAACCCGGTAAATTTCAGTTGTTTAAAGCAAAGACAAATTCACCCAGAGGAAGTTCAATGGGAAGAAACCCTATGCAAAAGGAAATTCAATAAGAAGTCTGACCATCCCGTAATGCACCTTTCTTGCCCCTGTTTTTTCTTTCCCATTCAAGCATTTCGGGTGTCTTCTCTACTTTTTTAGGCTTTTCTTTTGCAGATGCTCTTTGTGGCTCATCGGGCACAATCAATACATTTCTGTCCCAATTTTCGGTTCTTATAATTGCGCCTGTTTCAGGATTATAATATTTCCATTTACCGTCTTTCACACTGTAGGGCTGAGATTTTACAATTTTGAAACTGACAATTTCTCCATTTCCTGATCCATAGATTGGAATAGTGTCATAGGGTGCATCCGGGTTATAAGCACGCCAATTTTCAACTCTTTCAAGTCGGCCTAAATAATCATAATATTTTTGTACCCCTGCTTTTCCACCAAGTATATAATATTCAAGCCCAATCAAATCTCCAACAGCACTGTATTTTCTCCAAACACCATCCTTTTCACCATTGACATAAACGCCTTCTTCCACATATCCGGGCTCTCCTCTCAATTCAGGAATATCGTTGACCCATTTGCCGATTTTTTTTCCATTTTTAACTCTGTTTAGCGTATCGCCATTTTCAGAAATGACAATTTGCTGAGCGGTAATTTTATTCAATGGTAAAAAAGAAAATAAAAGAAAAAATAGATAAGGACAATAAAATCTATAAATTATTTTTTTAAAAAGCAGTCTACTGTGATAATAAATTTGATTCAATGATGAAGTGAAAAAGAAAAATAAACTCTTAGCAGATTTCAAAAAATAATAAAATAAGGTCATCATTTTAAATTGTTTGTCATTGAAAATCAATTCAACATGTTTAAATTTACTTTGCAATCAAAAATAATGATTTTGTCAATCAATACTTGTTAAAAATAACGTGAAAGATTTTAAGAAATACTATAAGATAGACACTACTCCTGAAATTTTATACAGTGCGCTGACCAATGCTGCTACCATTCAATTGTGGTCAGGAGAACCTGCAACAATGGAAGCTATTGAAGGATCGGAATTTTCACTTTGGGAAGACAGCATTACCGGAAAAAATCTGCAATTTGAACCCGGAAAAAAAATCATGCAGGAATGGTATTTTGGTGAACAGGAAGCATCTTCTATTGTGACAATCATTCTTCATGAAGAGAAAGAAAAAACATCTGTTGAGCTCAGACACACAAATATTCCCGATGAAATTTATGACAACATTGTAAGTGGATGGAACGAAAATTATTTTGGAGCATTAATTGATTTTTATAAAGAGTAGTTTTATTTTATTTCAATTTTCAACATACTTGTTCCCTCTAAAAAAGCTTCCAGCTCGTCTCCAACCGAACACTCACCCACGCCTGCGGGAGTTCCGGTAAAAATAATATCTCCGATATTTAATGAAAAGAATTGAGAAACATTTGATACAAGGCGATCAAAACTAAAAATCATATCTCCGGAATTTCCCTTTTGAACGGTTTCGCCATTTTTATTAAAATGAAATTTTACATTTTTTCTGTCAAAGCCGGGAGTGATGTCGGTAAATTTTCCAAATACAGCTGAATTATCAAATGCCTTAGCCTTTTCCCAGGGAAGTCCTTTCTTTTTGAGTTCGTTTTGAATATCTCTCGCAGTAAAATCTATACCTACGGTAATGCCATTATAATAAGAGGATGCGTGTCTTTCCTGTATGTATTTTCCATTTTTACAAATGCGTAAAACCAATTCACATTCATAATGCAATTCATTGGTAAACTCAGGATAATAAAAAGGAGTATGAGCCTGGTAAATGGAACTTTTGGGTTTCATGAAAATCACAGGCTCTGTGGGGATTTCATTCTCCAGTTCCTTTGCATGATCAACGTAATTTCTTCCAATGCAGATTATCTTCATATCAGTTTTAAAATTGGGTGTTGGATTATGATATCAAAAATACTGAATTAGCATTAAAAAACAATACCCCTATAAGTTATCCAAACATAATTTTTGATAAGTTCAAAAAATCAAATATCACATTGAGCATTATTGTACAAAGACATTGATTTGTCAATTCCAATGGCAGCAAAACTTTCGATAGCTTCTACCGACTGCTGTATTTTTTTTTGAATGAGCGGTATTTCTTCCTTATTCCATTTTCCCAGAACAAAATCCACTTGCATACCCTTTGGAAAATTATTACCAATTCCAAAACGCAGTTTGGGGTATTCATCTGTTCCTAAAATATTCTGAATATCTTTCAATCCATTGTGTCCGGCATGTGATCCGGATTTTCTCAACCTGATTTTATTTATTTGAATGGACAAATCATCCACTATCGTCAAGCTGTTTTCAAGTGTTATTTTTTCTTTATCGAGCCAATATTTAAACGCCCTTCCGCTAAGATTCATGTATGTAGTAGGGCAAATACAAATAAAAATTTTACCCTTCCATTTTACTTCAGCCACATACGCCAGCCTATCTGCTTTAAAGCTTCCTCCGTGTTTTGCAACAAAAGCAAAAACCACATCAAAGCCGATATTGTGCCTGGTATTGGCATATTCATCACCAATATTACCCAAACCTACGATAAGAAATTTTGACATTTTTTGTTTTAGTAAAACCCTGAAATTAATATATTGAACTGAGCCTATCCCAAAGAATCCAATAGTTGCTGTAATTCAGCTTCAGTTTTAATAAGTACATCTCTCACTTTACTGCCCTGACTTGCGCCCACAATTCCCGCTGCTTCAAGCTGATCCATTAACCTGCCTGCGCGATTATAGCCAAGTTTCATTCTTCTCTGAAGAAGTGAAGTACTGCCGCTTTGACTACTTACAATCAATCTTGCTGCATCTTCAAAAAGTGAATCTTTATCATTCACATCAAAATCTTTACCATCGGCATCTTTTTCATCAATATATTCCGGCAATAAGAAGGCTTGAGCATAACCCCGCTGATCTGCAATGAAATCAACGATTTTATCCACTTCGGGAGTATCTACAAAAGCACATTGTAAACGCACAATCTCACCCTTGTAGCTGATCAGCATATCTCCCTGACCAATCAACTGATCAGCACCACCTGCATCCAATATGGTACGGCTGTCGATTTTACTGCTAACCTTGAAGGCTATACGCGCAGGGAAATTCGCTTTTATGGTACCTGTTATGATATTCACAGAAGGACGTTGTGTCGCAATGATCAAATGAATACCCACAGCCCTTGCCAATTGAGCCAATCTTGCAATGGGCATTTCAATTTCCTTTCCGGCAGTCATAATCAAATCTGCAAACTCATCCACTACCAAAATGATAAAAGGTAAAAACTGATGTCCTTTTTCAGGATTTAATTTTCGTGCTGCAAATTTTTCATTGTACTCCCGGATATTCCTGCAACCGGCCTCTTTCAACAAGTCATATCTGTTGTCCATTTCAATACAAAGGGCATTCAAGGTATGAACAACCTTTTTGGTATCGGTGATAATTGCGTCTTCTTCACCCGGCAGTTTTGCCAAAAAATGTCTTTCTATCGTTTTATAGATACTTAGCTCCACTTTTTTTGGGTCTACAAGCACAAACTTCATTTGGGAGGGATGCTTGCTATACAACAATGAGACCAATATGGCATTCAAGCCAACAGATTTACCCTGACCTGTTGCACCCGCCATCAATAAATGAGGCATACTGGCCAAATCGACAATGAAATTTTCATTGTCAATTTTTTTTCCAATTGCTATCGGAAGTGAGTAATTGCTTTTAAGAAATTTATCAGAAGACAGCAGTGTCTTCATGCTGACAATTGTCTTTTTTGCATTTGGTACTTCAATTCCAATCGTACCCTTTCCCGGAATCGGCGCAATGATTCTTATGCCTAAAGCAGCCAAACTCAATGCAATATCATCTTCCAGATTTTTTATTCTTGAAATTCTGACACCTGCAGCAGGGATGATTTCATATAAAGTAACTGTGGGGCCAACTGTTGCATAGATCTTTTGTATGCTGATATCATAGTTCTTCAGCGTATTGATGATCTGTGTTTTGTTGTTTTCCAGTTCATCTGGATCCTGTACAATTTTTTCACTTCCATGATTTTCCAAAAGTTCCAGGGTGGGAAATTTATAGTCCCTCAAATCTAGTATGGGATCATAAGGCTTTGAATGTTTTATTTTTTCTGACACAGCATTATCTGCCTCCTGATTAGAGTTCCCGCTTTTAATTTCGAGTTCAAGTCCAGTATCCGAAGATTGTTTTATTCTTTCCTTCGATTCAACTGCTGTTTGAGAGATTTCCTCAACTTCCAATACTTCTGATGTTTCATCTTCATCTGAAAAATCTTCTGTGTCAACTTCATCGGGCACTTTCGGTTCTATTTTTTTTAAATAATTACCGGTGGGTTTTTCTTCTTCTATTTCATCTGTCAAAGAAACATCTTCCTGATTTGCATTTTCTGTATTTGTAACAGAGCCGCCAGGCTGAGGCAATAATTTTCCAAATGCTGGATTGAATCTCCAGATTATATATGCTAAAAAAGAAACAACAACCAATCCAACTGTACCGAATGTACCAATAGATTTATAAAGATTTTCCCTGCACATATCTCCTACTGCTCCTCCCCAAGGAAAAGGATTTCCCTCAAAAACAACAGAAGCAGTCAAACTCAACAACGGAAGACCAATGGTGAGGTATTTAATATTTCTGAAAATACTGAAAACGCCTTTCTTGAAAAATAAATTGATTCCGCAAACAAACAGAAAGGTGCAAAATAAATACGATGCAATTCCAAAACCTTTATAAATAAAAAAATTGGAGATAAAAGCCCCCAAAGTAC
>CAZCOL010000023.1:7646-29468 GCA_964500545.1 uncultured Ferruginibacter sp.
GCAATTCCAAAACCTTTATAAATAAAAAAATTGGAGATAAAAGCCCCCAAAGTACCCATCAAATTGGATACCTGAACTTCAGTTATCCAAAGAAGGTTATTGCCTTCCTGAAATACCTTATCCTGATCTTCATCCCATGTAAACAAATAGGAAGTGAATGCCACAAATAAAAAAACAGTCAGGAGTAAAAAAAAGCTACCGACTATTTTATGAGTCCTTTCGTCGAGGATAAATTGCCTTATATTTATTTTCTCTAAAGAATCCTGTTTTAGTTCTTCTGCAGGTGATATAGATTTCGATTTTACTTTTCTAGCCATTGCTTACAAATATATAAAATCCCTTTATGTTTATCATAAAAAAAATAAATCTAAATGACAATTTTTATTGAATGGAATTTACTGCAAGGAGAAGCATTATCCAACCAACAATAAATGAAATTCCCCCCAATGGAGTTATTGCACCTATGAATGGATATTGGGGCATCAATGCCAATAAGTAAAGGGATCCTGAAAACAAAAAAATACCGGCTGTAAAAAAAATTGCAGCCCATTTAATTTTTTGGGCATTGATCTGCTTGAACAATAAGGCTGCAATGATCAAAGCAAATGCATGATAAAACTGATACCTGACTCCTGTTTCAAATGTGATAATAGAATTTGTGGAAAGTATTTTTTTTAACCCATGTGCAGCGAATGCTCCCAACAGGACGCTAAAAATGCAAAAAACAATTCCTGCTTTTAAAATGGTTTTATACATAGTTAGATCTTTTGCTTTTTGCTGATTAAATCATCAAGACTGTTATTATTCAATTTTTGGGATTCTATAATGAAAGTAGACTTCATATAATACTCATTTCTTTCACTTAGTTTTTCTTCAATATAGGCCAACCATTCGGATTGATGTAGATTTTTTATCAATGGGCGATTTTTTGATTCCCTAAGAATATTATCAAATATTTGCCTTGGGGTGGATTTAATAAATACAGTAATTCCGTGTTTATTCATCCACGAGATATTATCCTCGAAGCAAGGTGTTCCTCCTCCACAGGAAATTATACAATTGTCATAATCAACAGTTGATCTTAGCATCACAGACTCTATTTTTCTAAAATAAGATTCCCCCTTTTTTTCAAAAATAGCATCAACAGTTTCACCCTCAGCTTGCTCTATGCGATGATCCAAATCATAGAAAAGTAGATTGTTTTTCTCTGCCCATATTTTACCCCAGTAGGTCTTTCCGCATCCCATAAATCCTGTTAGGTAAATTCGCATGGGTGGTTGATTTTGGGGTTTATTTGTGTAAATTCAAAATTTAAAAGTCAAAATTCAAAAGTGAAAAGTCATTTGCAACCAAGCTTTTTCTTTAATTACTTCTTCCTAAAATCCCCCCTTTTCCAGGCCTTTATAAATTCTGACCAGGCAACGGGGTTAAAGATATTCTGAGGTGCAATTTGTCCCGAGTAATACAATTTGCTTGCTCTTTGGCGAAGATATTGAGAAGAAGCCTCTTTACCATCCGGCGGTAAATTACACATAAGAAATCTTCTTATCGCCATATTGTTATTGCTTCTTGCAATTGCTATGGCATCATCCGGAACTATGGTATTAATAAAGTCACGTTCAAATTGTTCTCTGCTTACCCTTTGCTTAATTATTGTTGCAGGAAGGAAGACCGTATCATTGATCATCAGCTGAATTACACTATACTGGTTCTCTTTCAAATCTCTGGGTATAATTACTGATTTTGGCTTGAATCCAATACATGTAAATTCTATTCTGTCCCCCTTTAAGACAACGATACTGAAAATACCCGCTTCATTTGATATCGTTCCTCTGTTCTGTCCACTCACAACAATACTGACACCTGCTAAACCTTTCAAACTATCTGCCGACATGACTACACCATACAATTGCACTACTGAATCTTTAAATGTTTCAAATTGTGCCTTCAGATAAAAGGGTATAGTGAATAGAAAAATGGTTATATATAGTTTTAGCCGATGCATGGATTCAATATTGTTCAAAATTAATCCGTTTGCTCCATTGAGCAATAACAATTTACATCAACCCTTGATCGTTTTAATATTATTTGTTTTTAAAAAAATTAAAGATTGGAATGATTAATTTTGCAGAATCAATTTATTTTAACAAATAATTCCGTGATGACAAAAGATGATGTATTGAAGGCACTCAGCAACGTGCAGGAACCGGATCTGGGTAAAGACCTTGTTACCCTGAACATGATCAAAGATATTGAAATTCAAAACAATGATGTTTCTTTCACAGTTGTATTGACTACTCCTGCATGTCCGATGAAAGACATGATTAAAAATGCCTGTATCAATGCCATCCAGTTATTGATTAAAAAGGATGCCAATGTAAATGTAAATTTTACAAGTAACACTTCCACCAACAGATTGGATCCCAAAAAAATTCTGGGAGGAGTTAAAAACATCATTGCAGTGGTCAGTGGTAAAGGAGGAGTTGGAAAAAGCACTGTATCTGCAAATCTCGCTTTAGCCCTTTCTGAAGGAGGTGCCAAAGTAGGTTTGATGGATGCTGATATTTATGGACCAAGCCAGCACATCATGTTTGGAATCCGCGGAGAAAGACCATTGATGAAAGAAACTGATGGAAAAGGATTGATCCTTCCTATAGAAAAATTTGGAATAAAAGTGATAAGCATTGGTGTGCTGATTGATGAAAAACAAGCAGTGGTTTGGCGAGGACCAATGGTAAGCAGTGCCATCAGACAATTTGTTAGTGACGTTGACTGGGGCGAATTGGATTATTTAATTATAGATATGCCTCCTGGTACCGGCGATATTCATTTGACTATGATACAAACTGTTCCTATCACTGGAGTAATTGTAGTAACAACACCACAATTGGTCGCTTTAGCCGATGCAAAAAAAGGGGTTGCAATGTTCAGACAAGCTCAGCTGAACGTACCAATTATTGGATTGGTAGAAAACATGAGCTATTTCACACCTGCCGAATTACCAGAAAACAAATATTATATTTTTGGAAAAGAGGGAGGTAAAAACCTGGCAGAAGAATTTGAAATACCTTTCCTGGGTCAGATTCCTTTGGTGCAAAGCATCAGGGAAGGAGGCGATTCGGGAGAACCTATAATGACAGGAAATGACCAAATTACAAAAAATGCATTTAAAATTTTTGCAGGCAATGCGGTAAGAGGTATTTCCATGAAAAATGCGGGAATAGCAAATTGATAGAGGAAATTCTGTTTGTATATAAAAAAAGGCGCCCTATTGATGAAAAGATTGAATGTCCAATCCAAGCCAATTCATTGCATTGCTGAATAACAATTTCTCTTTTAGTTTTTCTTCTTTAATCAAATTTTCTATCAATAATCCGGGATGATGTTCTCCTAACGGGAAGGGGTAATCGCTTCCTAGGCAAACAGAATCTTCACCCATAATTTCAAGTATATACAGCATAGCTTTTTCATCATGCACCAGACTGTCTATCCAGAATTTTCCTAAATAATTTCTGGGATTAACCGCATTATCCGGCGCAACCAGATCGGGTCGAACATTAAAACCATGCTCAATTCTTCCAATTGTCAAAGGAAAAGAACCACCACCATGAGCAAATGCAATTTTTAATTTGGGGAATTTTTCAAAAACTCCTGAAAAAATCAATGAACAAATGGCTCTGGAAGTTTCAGCAGGCATTCCTACCAGCCAGGGAAGCCAGTATTTTTGCATTTGCTGCTCTCCCATCATTTCCCAAGGATGAACAAACAAGGAGCATCCTAATTCCTCGGCTCTTTGGTAAAAAGGAAAAAAAATCTCATTGCTTAAATTAAGGCCATTTATATTGCTTCCAATTTCCAAACCGGGCATTTTCAGTTCACTCACACATCTCTCCATCTCTTTTATCGCCAAATCAATATCTTGCAATGGAACAGTGCCCAATCCGATAAATTTTTTGGGCGCAAGGGTAACGGTTTCGCATATATGATCATTGAAAAATCGTGAAGTCTCCAGTCCATCTGCAGGCTTTGCCCAATAATTGAATAAAACCGGAATTGTAGAAAGTACTTGGACATCCACATTGGTTTGATTCATTTCGATTATCCTTGTATTTGCATCAAAACAATTGGCATCCACTTCACGAAACAACCGATCTCCCTTCATCATGCATGCCTTGCAATTTCGATGCTCCAAATGAATGAAATCTCCATAACCGAATTTTGACACCCAATTGGGCATTTTCTCCGGCATGATGTGTGTATGAATATCAATTTTCATGAATCAAAAAATGTATAAGAAAATTTATCCTTTTTTTACAGGTTCAGACATAACTGTTCCACATTTATCACAGGTGCGTTTGTGTTCATCGGAATAAAATCCTTGCATAACAGGGGGTAATTGTTTTACAATATCAGACACATGCAAAAACTCTTCGTATAGTTTGTTTCCGCAATTTTCACAATACCATAAAAACCCATCTTCCTCAGTTTCCCTGATTTTTTCAATTACAAGGCCTACAGTTCCGGCTCCCCTTTGAGGAGAGTGTGGTGTTTTTGCCGGTAACAAAAACATATCCCCTTCATTGATATGAATATCTCTTGGTACGCCATTGTCAATTATTTTTACCACAATATTTCCTTCCAACTGATAAAACAACTCTTCACTTTCGTTGTAATGATAATCCTTGCGCGAATTAGGTCCACCCACTACCATCACAATAAAATTCTCCGCCTCCTTATACACACAATAGTTTCCAACAGGCGGTTTCAACAAATCCCTGTTTTCATCAATCCATTTTTTGAGATTAAAAGGTGCTGCGATTGCCATAAAAATTAAATTTAGAATTGAAAGGTAATTTTTTTTATCAAAATGACCATTATTTTAATGAGGAAAAGCCATAAATCAAACTGAAAATCGTACGAAATTTAATTACCTTTAACACCATGGAAATTGAGATACCATATCAACTGGAAAATTTTATCGGTGGCGAATTTTTACCACCGGAAAACAATCATTATTTGGACAATGTGAATCCTGCAACGGGAAAAGTGTATGGATTGATTCCAAACAGTACAAAATCAGATGTAGACAAATCTGTTCAATCAGCTAAAACCGCATTTGAATCATGGTCAACTAGTTCCACCGAAAAAAGATTTAAAATATTAAACAACATAGCTGAACTGATTGACCAATATCACGATCAACTTGCATTGGCTGAAACAAATGACAATGGTAAACCACTTTGGTTGAGTAAAGAGGTGGATATTCCGAGAGCCTCCTCCAATTTCAGATTTTTTGCTACCGCATCCATGCAATTCGCCTCGGAAAGTCACGCAATTGCAAACGGAATAAACTTCACTTTAAGACAACCCATCGGAATAGTTGGGTGTATCTCTCCCTGGAATCTGCCTTTGTACTTATTTACCTGGAAAATTGCTCCTGCTTTGGCAGCAGGCAATTGTGTTGTTGCCAAACCCTCTGAAGTAACCCCGGTAACCGCTTATTTACTTGCAAAAATTTGCAAACAGGCAGGTTTACCCGATGGAGTATTAAATATCATACACGGAGATGGACCTTCCTGCGGCGAAGCCATCGTTCAACATCCATCCATCAAAGCCATTTCATTTACCGGAAGTACAAGGGCCGGAGAAAGAATTGCATCAATCGCCGCACCAATGTTTAAAAAATTATCACTGGAGCTGGGAGGAAAAAATCCAAACATCATTTTTGCCGATTGCGAGTGGGATAAAATGATGTTCAATACAATCCGATCTTCTTTTGGCAATCAGGGACAAATTTGTTTGTGCGGAAGCCGAATTTTAGTTGAGGCATCCATTTATGAAAAATTTAAAAACGAATTTATTGAAAGAGCAAAAAGATTGACTGTTGGTGACCCCCTGTTATCCACTTCAAAACAAGGTGCCATTGTGAGTAAACAGCATTTTGATAAAATCTTGTCCTGTATTGAACTGGCTAAAGAAGAAGGAGGTATTGTTCTACATGGTGGGAAAGCGGTAAAACTATCAGATAGATGTGAAAATGGATACTTTATTGAACCAACTATCATTGAAAATCTAGGACCAAATTGTAAAACAAATACAGAAGAAATATTTGGTCCGGTTGTAACTTTGCAGAAATTTAATGATAAAGAAGAAGCCCTGATGCTGGCAAACGCTACACAATATGGATTAGCAGCTATTGTTTGGACACAGGATATTTCAAAAGCAAATTATATTTCTTCAAAGATAGAAAGTGGAATTGTTTGGATCAACTGTTGGCTGGAACGCGATTTGAGAACTCCCTTTGGTGGAATCAAAAATAGCGGTGTGGGAAGAGAAGGCGGTTGGGATGCAATGAGGTTTTTTACCGAACCTAAAAATGTTTGCATTCAGTATTGACATTTTTTACTTTTTATATTTTTACTTTTTACTTTTTACTTTTAAATTTTTACTTTCTTTATAACCCAACTTCTTCTAATGCAAACTGAAAATGAAATCATAAAAACCGGCAATGCGGCAGCGCCACTTGGATCATATCCTCATGCCAGAAAAGCTGGTAATCTTCTTTTCCTTTCTGGAATTGGCAGTAGAAGTGCCAAAGACAATTCCATTCCCGGACTGGAATTGGATGCAAATGGCAATATCGTAAAATATGATATCGAAGCGGAGTGTCATTCTGTTTTTGCAAACGTAAAAGCCGTATTGGAAGCAAGCGGAAGCAGTTGGGATAAGATGATTGATGTGACTGTTTTTCTAACCAACATGAAAAAAGATTTCCCCACATACAACAGAATTTATGGGGAATATTTTAAAAATGTTCAAGCCTGCAGAACAACTGTTGAGGTAAAAAGTTTACCAACTCCCATAGCGATTGAATTAAAAGTAATTGCAACCATTTAAGCTGAACCAACCAATATCAAATAAACTATAGCCAGTAATGAATTTTGAAAACACCCTGGATTATGCAAAAAAATTAGATGAAAACGATCCACTGAAATTATTTCGGGAGAAGTTTTATATACCGATGGTTAATGGACAAGAATCCATTTATTTTACGGGCAACTCCCTGGGCCTTCAACCAAAAACAACTCAGGATTATGTTTTAAATGAACTGGAAGACTGGGCAAACTATGGAGTTGAAGGGCATTTTCACGCAAAAAATCCATGGGTAAGCTATCATGAATTGTTTCCGGAATTGGTTGCAGGTATTGTGGGTGCATTACCGGAAGAGGTAGTGGTGATGAATCAGCTAACAGTAAATCTGCATTTGCTGATGATCAGTTTTTACCGACCAACAAAACAGCGGTATAAAATTATTTGTGAATCAAAAGCATTCCCTTCCGATCAATACGCATTTCAATCACAGGCCTTGTTACATGGATTGAATCCTGATGATGTTATTATTGAAGTTAAACCAAGAGAGGGCAGTTCATACATTCAAACGATCGATATTCTTGAAACAATCAAAAAACATGGAAATGAAACTGCGCTGGTTATTTTTGGAGGAGTAAATTATTACAGTGGGCAAGTTTTTGACATGCAAACCATTTGCAAAGCAGCCCATGAGGCCGGAGCCATTTGCGGATTCGATCTGGCCCATGCCGCCGGTAACATTGCTTTGGAGTTACATGACTGGGGAGTTGATTTTGCATGCTGGTGTTCATACAAATATCTGAACAGTGGTCCTGGAGGGGTTTCCGGAGCATTTATTCATCAACGTTTTATTTCAGATAACTCTTTACCCAGATTGGCTGGATGGTGGGGACATGATAAAGAGAATCGCTTTAAAATGGGTGATCAATTCAGCCCTATCCCAACTGCTGAAGGATGGCAATTAAGCAATGCTCCTGTTTTAAGCATGTCGGCTCATTTGGCTTCTTTGGAAGTTTTCGCTGAAGCAGGGTTTCATAATCTTGTAATGAAAGGGAAAAAAATGAGTGGTTATCTGATTTTCATTTTAAATGAAATCAATCGCTCGATGAACAATAAAGTTATTGAAGTAATCACTCCCTCTGATGAAAAAGAAAGGGGCTGTCAGGTTTCCATGCTCATGTTGAAGGACGGAAAAAAAATATTCGACGATTTGATAATTGCAGGCGTAATTGCTGACTGGAGAGAACCAAATGTTATCAGAGTAGCGCCTGTCCCGCTTTACAATAGATTTGAAGAGATATTCAGATTTGGAGAGATCATTCAAAAAACTTTACAAAACATTCAGTAATAACATTTATGCAAAAAAAAGTAACCATTGTTGGAGCAGGATTGGTAGGATCGTTATTGTCAATTTATTTATCGAAACAAGGCTATCAGGTAAAGATCTATGAACGCAGACCCGATATGCGAAAAAAAAGCATGAGCGCCGGCCGTTCTATCAATCTGGCATTAAGTGACAGAGGCATTAAAGCTTTGGAAGAAGTTGGCATAATGGAAGATATCAGAAAAATTGCAATCCCCATGCACGGCAGACAATTGCACCATATCGACGGAACGTCCGGTTACCAGGCTTATGGAAAGGAAGGACAGTATATCAATTCTGTTTCAAGAGGTGAGCTTAACAGAACATTGATGGATCTGGCAGAAAAAAATAATGTGCAGATCTTTTTCAATGAACGTTGTGACCATATTGACTGGAAGAAAAATGAAATTCATTTTACAAATACTGATTCCAATCAATCACATTCCACCAATCAGGATCTGATTTTCGGAAGTGATGGTGCCTTTTCAGCTGCAAGACTCTCCCATCAATTGCAGCATGACAGATTTCAATATGAACAGTACTATATAGATTTTGGATATAAAGAACTGACAATACCTGCAGGAAAAGAACAATCCTTTCAAATGGAGAAAAATGCATTGCATATTTGGCCAAGGGGTAATTACATGCTGATTGCGCTTCCCAACACCGATGGCAGTTTCACCTGCACTCTGTTTTTTCCTTTTGAAGGTGATCCCTCTTTCAAATCATTAAATACTCCAGAAAAAGCAAGAAATTTTTTCAACGAAACTTTCACAGATGCATCCACAATGATGCCTGATCTGGAAAATGAATTTTTCCAAAATGCTACTTCCTCCTTGGTTACCGTTAAATGTTTCCCTTGGATAAGAGAAGATAAATTTGCCTTGATTGGTGACGCTGCTCACGCCATTGTACCTTTTTTTGGTCAAGGCATGAACTGTGGATTTGAAGACTGTTCTGTTCTGAATCAATTAATTACAAAACATCAACACAATTGGAGCCTTATTCTAAATGAATATCAAACGCTCAGAAAACCTGACGGTGATGCTATCGCAACACTTGCGCTGAATAATTTTGTGGAAATGCGCGATAAAGTTGCAGATCCGGTTTTTCTGTTACAGAAAAAAATTGAAGCCAATTTCAGCAATAAATATCCTGAGAAATGGACACCTGCTTACAGTTTGGTCACTTTCAGTCCGAAAGTCAGGTATAGCGAAGCTTTGAGCCGGGGCATTTCACAACAGTCCATCATGGATGAGGTAATGAAAATGGAAAATATTGCTTCCCAATGGGATAGTTCGACTGTTGAAGAATTGATGCTCAGTAAAATCAATGACTTAAAAAGTTGACAAAATCTGATCAGCGAGTTTTTTTGCCCATTTAGCATACTCCAATCCGGACGGATGTAATCCATCCGATGCAAGCATCTCTGTTTTATTTTTGTCTTCTCTCTGCGATATTGTAATGTCAATGAATTTACATTGATGTGCTTCCGTTATTTGCTTACAGGCATCATTGTATTCATCAATTTCTTTAGCAATCAATGTACGATCTCTGCCCTCGGCAAAAGGAGTTACACCCCAATCAGGGATACTTATAACAAATACTCTTTTTTGGTTATTCCCTGCAAATCGGATGGCGGCTTTCAATAAATTTTCAAATTCTTGCTTATAATTTTCAACAGACCTTGCTCTGTATTGATTGTTGACACCAATCAACAAACTGACAAAGTCATATTCAGATAATAAAAGAGTTTTTGAAATGGCTTCTTCTAACTCATCTGTAGTCCAACCGGTTTTTGCAATTATCTCAGGGGCAAATATATTATCAGTATCGTTTAATTTATTTCTTACAATTTGGATTGCCTGATAAGGGAAGCCCTCATACAGAGGCACTGATTCTCCAATTGTATAACTGTCACCCAATGCCAGATAAGAATAATTCATGTTTTTTCTTTAAAAATTTGATCAATACCCAATAGCAGGTTTCATCCTTCTCCAGAATTCATTGTCAAATCCCGAAGGACCTAAAGTAACATTCTCTGCAGCATCTCCTAATCTAACAGCTACCAATTTCAAGGATGGAACAACGTAAATTTTTTTGTCATCTTTACCCAAAGCCATGATCATATCAGCAGGGGCTGAGGGAACCATAGATCCCTGAAATACTAGTTGAGAAGTAGGTACCATAAACGAAGATTTTCCATTAAGCCACCACAGATAACCATAACTATTATTGATTGACTGCGAAGCGTTTGTCATAGCTTCAAAATAATTTTCATCACTCAACAGCGCATTGCCATTCCAATTGCCCTTCTGCAAAATTAATGATCCAAATCTTGCAGCTTCTCTGGTTGTGCACCACAAAGTTCCATTATACCATAATCCTTTAGGCATACCGATTTTGTCAAATAATTTCTCTTTAGAATACTGATTGAGTGTTTTTCCGGATGCATTGATCAAAACATCATGCAACAAAAGATAGGGAGCATTATGATACGCCCACCTTGAACCAGCATCAGATTTATAAATCAAACAAGTATCTTCAGTACAATCATCATCTATTACCTCGTCGTCCAGACCGGTTGTCATGGTTAATTGGTTTTTGATTGTAATTAGATTTTCTTTTTCAGGAGTTAAACTTGTCCAGCCCATTCCAAGATAATCAGAGGTATTATCATTAATATTCAAGAGGCCGTCCTGTTGAGCGATTCCCATTAAAAAAGCAAGTACACTTTTTCCCGCTGAGGCTATGTAATACCTGGTATCATTTGTCCAGTTGTTCCAGTATTGCTCTTTTACAATCCTTCCGTTTTGCAATACAATCAAGCCGTAAGTTGATTTTGAACCGGCATATTCAAATGCATCATTCAATTTGGTTGTATCCCAACCTAATTGAACAGGTGATTTTACTTCCCATTGATTTCCGGTTAAAGGAGGGAAATAGTATTCTTCATTGACTGGAACAGGGACAGGAGATTTTTTACATCCTGCGACAAAAGTGAAAAAAACTAATACAACGGCAATTTTTTGCATGAAAAAGAGTTTTCCTATAGACTTCTTTGAATAAAATTAGTTTAATTAATTGAGTATTTAAACAAACAATATTTTAATATAAAAGTTAAACAAAAGGATAATTGACCACCCATCGAGGCTTATCTTTGCGATACAAAATTTTAATAATTATTAAAATAATCTATTAATTGTTTAACCCTTGATTTTATGGCTGTAAAAACTGACATTTTTCAATCCCCAGATTATTTTGGAATGGATGAATTGTTGACTGAAGAACACAAATTAATTCGTGAAACTGTCCGCAATTACGTAAAAAAAGAAATCTCTCCTATAATTGAAGATTACGCGCAAAAAGCGGAATTTCCTCAGCAGATAGTGAAGCAATTGGGTGAGCTTGGCTGTTTTGGTCCTACGGTTCCTGAACAATATGGCGGTGGCGGTTTGGACTATATTTCATACGGATTGATGATGCAGGAACTGGAAAGAGGAGATAGTGGTGTGCGTTCAACTGCTTCTGTTCAGGGAAGTTTGGTGATGTTTCCTATTTATCAATACGGTAATGAGGCGCAAAGAAATAAATATCTTCCGAAATTAGCGAGCGGTGAATGGCTTGGATGTTTTGGATTGACAGAACCCAATCATGGAAGTGATCCTGCCGGAATGCTTACGAACTTTAAGGATGCGGGCGATCATGTGATATTGAATGGAGCCAAAATGTGGATCAGCAATGCCCCATTTTCACAAGTTGCCGTAGTATGGGCTAAAAATGAGCAAAATGAAATTCAAGGCATTATCGTTGAAAGAGGAATGGAAGGTTTTACGACGCCTACCACACATGGCAAATGGAGTTTAAGAGCCAGCGCAACAGGTGAGTTGGTATTTGATAATGTGAAAGTTCCCAAAGAAAATATTTTACCCAATGTAAAGGGATTGAAAGGACCATTGAGTTGTTTGACAAAAGCTAGATATGGTATTGCATGGGGTGCAGTAGGAGCTGCTATGGATTGCTACGATACGGCTTTGAACTATAGCAAGGAAAGAATACAATTTGGTAAACCAATCGGTGGATTTCAATTACAACAAAAGAAACTCGCCGAAATGCTCACTGAAATTACAAAAGCCCAATTATTGAACTGGCGATTGGGCGTGTTGATGAACGAGGGTAAGGTTACTCCTGCTCAGGTGAGCATGGCAAAAAGAAATGCCTGTGAAATAGCCACCAATATTTGCAGAGATGCCCGCCAAATGTTAGGAGGGATGGGCATTACAGGCGAATATTCTGTGATGCGCCATATGATGAATCTCGAAAGCGTTATTACTTATGAAGGCACTCATGATATCCATTTGCTGATTACAGGAATGGATATAACAGGAATGAATGCATTTAAATAACAGTTTTTTTAAGTAATATTTTTTTAGCAATTCAAAAAAATATAGTTACTAAACTACTTTAATGATTTAGTCAAATAACCCTTGAACCTTAAACTTTAAACAATTGAACTTAATTGTATGGAAATAAAAAATGTAAGTGTTATAGGAGCTGGAACCATGGGAAACGGCATTGCTCATGTGTTTGCACAAAATGGTTTTAAAGTAACATTAATAGATGTGAATGCTGCGCAATTGGAAAAAGCATTGGCTACCATTTCAAAAAATATCGATCGGCAAATAACAAAGGGAATTCTTACAGAAGCACAAAAGTCTTCAACCCTTCAAAATATTTCAACAAGTATATCTATAGCTGAAGGAGTTCATTCATCAGATCTTGTTGTGGAAGCAGCGACAGAAAATGTTCAGTTGAAACTTGATATATTCAAACAAATAGATGAAGCTGCTCCCAAAAACTGCATTCTCGCTTCCAACACTTCTTCAATTTCCATAACAAAAATAGGTGCAGCAACAAAGCGTCCGGAAATGGTTATAGGCATGCATTTCATGAATCCGGTTCCCGTCATGAAATTGGTGGAAATTATCAACGGGTATGCAACTAAAAAAGAAGTCTCTGACATTATTTTTGAATTGAGCAAAAAACTTGGAAAAATACCTTGCATTGTAAATGACTACCCAGGATTTATTGCAAATCGTATTTTAATGCCCATGATCAATGAAGCGATCTACAGTTTGTATGAAGGAGTTGCCGGTGTGGAAGAAATTGATACGGTAATGAAATTGGGAATGGCTCATCCTATGGGACCTTTGCAACTGGCTGATTTTATTGGATTGGATGTTTGTTATAGCATATTAAAAGTGTTGCATGATGGATTCGGCAATCCAAAATATGCCCCCTGTCCATTGCTTACCAATATGGTTACTGCAGGAAAAACAGGTGTTAAATCCGGAGAAGGTTTTTATTCTTATTCAGCCAACAGCAAGGAATTGGTAGTTAGCAAAAGTTTCAAATAATCAAGTTATAAATTTTTCATTAAACTTATTTCTTACCTCTAACCAATCCATAGGAATCTGTAATCATTTCTTTCAACTGAAGCCATGAAAGTCTTCCGTCCACAATTACAGTATTCCAATGCTTTTTATTCATATGGTAACCGGGCAAGACAGACTCAGGATACGCTTCTCTAAGTTCAATGGCTTTTTCAGGTTTACATTTGACGTTAAACTGCAATTGCATCTCATCCAAAGGCAGTAACAGAAATATTTTTCCCAACACTTTAAATACCAGGACGGATTCTCCAAATGGAAAACTTTCCGTTACATCGGAATGTGAGATTGCATGTTCTCTGATAACTTCCGCATTCATTTATTACAGATTTTATTACAAAATTTATTCAATAAAAATGCCCCTCATTTCAAATAAGGGGCATTCAATTGATTCACAACAATTATCTTAAGATTGTAACATCAGATTTTGAAGTGATTCTCTTTCCGGAACTCAGGAAAAATTCAACCACAGCATAATAAGTAGCATCGGGTAAAATTTTGTTTTTAAAAGTTCCATTCCATTCATTTTTGTAATCTTTACTTTCAAACACTTTTGATCCATTCCTGTTGAACACACTAACGGTAACTTTTTGCAAGCAATCACGGTTGTCATACACTTTCCAGTAATCATTGATTCCATCGCCGTTGGGACTGAACGCATTTCTGACATTGATACATCTTGGAATCACCGTAATTTCAACATTATCTGAAATGACACATCCAGAGGAATTAGTTGCGGTAAGTGTATATGTGGTGGTTACCATTGGACTTACTGAAGGTGTTGCAGATGTAGTAGCTGAAAGTGAAGGATCTGATGGAGAAGCTGTCCAAAGAATACTGGATGCGTTAGATGAAGAACCATTCAACTGTATTTGTTCCCCTGAGATAATTGTAACAGGTTGTCCTGCTTCAACAGTGAAATTAGGTGCGAGATCAATTACCTGGAATGTGGTGTCTTTTGGACATGTCAACCCTGCTACATCTTCCACATGAACCTGATAGGTACCGGCTGAAAGATTGCTGAATGTACCGGTTGATTGGGGTATACCGCCATTTAATGTATAGGAGTAGGTATTACCCGGAGCACCTGTTACAGCGATATTGATGGCTCCTGAATTTCCCTGAGGACATGCAACATCTGTAACACTGGCATTGGTAATATTTAAAGGTGCAGGAATGAAAACTGTCAATGTATCAGTACCATAGACATACTCCACAGGATTGCTACCCGGGATCTTGTATTTAGATTTTACGATGTATGTTGTTCTTCCGTTAGGACAAACATCAGGAAAAGAAACTTCCAAATTTCCGTCTCCAACACTTAGTGTTGAGCCAACGGATACAATATTTCCATTTAAATCGGTCAATACAACGCTATCCAACGTGGAAGGTCCTGCCGAAGGAACGAATCGCCAGCTTTCATTCATGGCTGCTGAGCCCCAAACTGGATCTGAGGCGGCTCTTCCCGGAGCCATGATACCTTTATCTTTATTATAATTTTGTAAACCTATCATTGACCTTGCATCGTTCCAACTTGCACATTGATCAATATCAAAAATAAAAACCTCAATGATACCGGTGCCTTCGTAAAGCACAATCTGGTGGGTGTTGTTGATTAAATCACGGCAAGAAAACAAAGGAATTTTGTAATAGCTCAAAATAAATTTACGATGAGGTGCATTACCGATGATATCATATTTAGTCAGCTGATCAGGAGATGTATTATATGCAGGGTTGATATCATGATAAGGTCCCATCACAACTGAAGCATCATATTTTGTATTAGGTAAATCCTGCGGTGTACCTGAACCTGCAGACAAACCAGTTCCTGAACTCAATATTCCGAAATGAGAGAATGTATTTGCTTTAGAAGGGTCAAAAGACAAATAACCATTTGTGCTTACTACCAACCCATTGTAAGGAGATGCAGCATCATCATAAAAAGGAAATGAAAACGGTAAATCTATTAAGTTAGAATAACGATCATCAATGGTTATACTAGTTGATATTCCCGCAACGCTCGGATCTACATAAGGATTGAAACATCCTCCATTTGCGGTCATTGAATTTACAGTATAATCTGAAGTGGATTCATGAATGTCAGGAATCAAAGCTTTAACAGTAATACAGGGTGAGGTGCAAACGGGAATGACTGTATCTTTTGCACAACTGAATACAAAACTTTGTGCTTGAGATTGTTCTGATAAAATTGCAATTAAAATAAAAAGAAGCCAAAGCGTTTTTTTCATAATCAAGGATTGATTGTACAATAGATAGTTTCAGTTGAATAAAACCTCCTTGAAATAATTGTCTCAAGAAAAATTATTATTTCAACAAAAAGAAATTATTGGGGTAATGTTCAACAGTATTGTTTACTTTTTCTTCAAATCAAACTGTAAAGCAACTTCGTGAGAACCTGACCCATTGGTAAAAATACTGACAGGAGTTACATAATAATCATAAGAGTAAGTAGCCCTGACACGCTGTAATAATTTCAATCCTGACTGAACACTCCAAAACTGGTTTATTCTCCAATTCAAAGTCCACCAAAGTTTATCCTGATAGTCTACTTTCATTCCAAGGTCACATTCAGAGGGAGCATTTTGTATGGCTCTGTACATCAAACTGGGTATCAAATAAATATCATCGCCTGTTTGTACTTTGTAGTTCAACGCAAGATTGTAATGGCGATAAAGTTTACCATCTAATGTGGATCCTGTTACATCGGCAAGTTTTAGTTTGGAACCCATAAGTTGAGTTGCAGCGAATCCTGCAGTCAATTTTCCATTGGTCCAATAGACACCGGTACCGGCATCGAATACAAATTTATTACTTGCACCCATCAACAATGGATCATTGGATGTTAGAGATTCTGTCAATGCAGCCTTATCGATTGCATATTGCATTCCTCTCAATTCAATACCAATTCCGAAACGGCTTTTTTCGTTTCTAGCTTTGATATGATATGAGTATGCCAATTGCACACCTGTTCTGCTGGTAGGACCTGTTTCGTCTTTATACAAATAAGCCGCTGCACCAGCATTCAATTTTTTTAATTCAAAATCTCCATAAACAACCGAGGTCTTTGGATTTCCGGGAAAGGAACCCCACATGCTTCTGTATGAAACACCTAAAAAATCTTTTTGACCCATTCCGGCAGCTGCAGGATTGTACATGGAGTTGTGCTGAAGGTACTGGCTCATGAAATGCAATTGCTGAGCATTGGTTGATTTCAGTAACATCAAAAAAGAAAAGGCAAATAAAATCTTTCTCATATCAGGTTTGAATAGTTTTGATTAAAAAACAATTAAAAATTTATTAAATACAATATGTCTAAGATTGGCTAAATTAAAAATAAAAAATCAAATTAACACAATATTTTTTTAAATTCTATATTACGCATTTCTTGTATTTTAAAAACAAGCTCTTGCTCTCTGTTGGCAGGAACTCCAAATTTGATGGAAGAAAACAAATTAATGTTGGATTCGAGTATTTCGCACCTGCATAGCTTTAGCAATTGCATCACTTCATTTTGTGCTCGATAATCAAATTCAACCTGATAATTCATCAAAACAGGCTTTTGAATGACGGGTATGGTTTGCAAACACAATGCGGCAGAGGTTTTGTATGCATTGATTAAGCCGGGAACACCCAGTAAAGTTCCTCCAAAATATCTGGTTACAACGATGGCTATGTTAATCAGTTTTTTACTGTCTATCTGACCAAGTATAGGTTTTCCGGCAGAACCTGAAGGCTCCCCGTCATCATTAACCCTGAAATTATCCCCTTTGTTTCCAATTCTGTATGCAAAACAATGATGAGAAGCTTTTGGGTGAAGTTTTTTTATGACATTCAATTCGGTTTTGAAATCATTTCCGCTGATTAAAGGAATTGCCGTTGCAATAAATTTGCTTCCCCTGTCCTTGTACTCTGCAGTACCTGACTTTTCAATTGTGCAATAATGATCAGTCATTTGGATTGAATTCTTTTTTTATAAAATAATCTATTCTGTCATTATTCATGACTTCAGATTTCACAAATTTATTTTTAATAAAATTGGGCGCATCAGTTCCTTGAGATATAAGTAGTTGTTCATTGGTAATAATCCTGGCCTCATCCCACGCATCCTCCTGAATAAAACTATTTAGTAGGTTTGCCCCTCCTTCAATTAATACTGATTGAACATTTTTCTTGTAAAGTATTTGATTCAATTGCTGAATGAAATTTTTATTTTCATCAAATATCAAATAGGAGTTTGTTTCATCTGTAGTTTCCTTTAAACAATTAAAAATCAGGGTTAATGAAGCATCATTCAAAATATTGGATGATTTATCTACCCTAAGTTTTTTATCAATGAATATTCTTAGAGGATTTTTACCCGGAAACAACCTTGTAGTCAATTCAGGATTGTCAAAAATGACGGTATTGGTTCCCACCATAATAGCATCCTCCTCACTTCTCCATTTATGCACCAGCCTGTCAGTAATTTCATTGCTTATTTTTACTCTAGATTTATCAGAACCCGAAATTTTTTTATTGTTGCTTTGAGCCCATTTTAATATTATGTAAGGTCTTTTTTGATTGTGAAAAGTAAAAAATCTCCTGTTTGTATTGATTGCTTCTTTTTGAAGAACACCTTCAATTACGTCCACTCCAGCATTAATTAGTTTTTGAATGCCGGTTCCATTAACAATTGAATGTACATCCCTGCATCCGACAACGACTTTTTTAATTTGATGTTGTAATATCAGGTCTGTACATGGGGGTGTTTTACCATAATGATTGCATGGTTCAAGCGAAACATACAAGATGCTGTCTTTAACCAGATGAAGATTTTCATTCTCTACCGAATTGATGCAATTCACCTCAGCATGAGCTTTACCAAATGTTTGATGGTAACCCTCTCCGATTATTTTATCGTCATAAACCAAAACTGCTCCTACAAGGGGATTCGGGGATACATGACCCAATCCCTTTTCAGCAAGAGAGAGGCATCTTCCCATATATACTTCATGAATATTCACAGGTGTAAAAATAAGCATGAAAAAATAAAGTAAGTTTGCCAATATGACAATAAAGGAAACATATCATTTATTCAGAACACAGCTTTTGTCAATTTATCCGAAGAATGAATCAGATAAAATCTGCAAAATGATATTTGAATCTCTTGCAAATTTAACTTCATCAGATATTTTAATATACCACGAAAAAAAAATTGATGCTGAAACAAATTTCAGACTGGAAAAAGCTCTGGAAGAGCTGCTCAAATTTAAGCCTGTACAATATGTCATAGGACATTGCTGGTTTTACAAAATGCCATTTAAAGTAAATGAACATGTATTGATACCCAGACCGGAAACAGAAGAATTGGTTCAGGATGTAATTGATTTTTTGAAAAAAAGTCCTCAAAAAAAATTACTGGAAATTGGTTCAGGAAGCGGATGTATTTCCGTTTCCATAAAAAAAAATATTTCTGAAACAGAAATCACATCGATTGACATCAGTCTTGAAGCTTTGATTGTTGCAAAAGAAAATGCTTTTAACCATCAAACAGCCATCGATTTTTTGGAATTAAATTTTCTTAACAACGAAGATTGGAATAGATTAGGAATATATGATGTGATTGTCAGTAACCCACCATATATCCCAAATAGCGAATTCACATCAATGGACAACCATGTAAAGCTCTTTGAGCCGGCAACTGCATTGTTTGTTCCGGATAATCAGCCGCTGCTTTTCTACGAAAAAATAATTGAATTTTCAAAAGATCATTTAACACCCAACGGGTACATATTCATTGAAATACATGAAAACCATGGACACACTACAAGTGAATTGTTTTCAACAAATGGATTTTCGGTGGAATTAAAAAAAGATATGCAAGGAAAAGACAGAATTATAAAAGCTACTCGGAACCTGTAACAGTTGCTGACGTATTAGCACCCAGCATTCTGGCAACTTTCATTACTTTCACAATTTCACCCCATTGAGCCACTGAATCTGCGTTGATCACCACGGCTGGCTTGATGCTGTCACCTTCATGGATGTATTTTTTCAGTGCTGACTCCAGTGAGTCTGTCATTATTTTTTTTGTTCCGATGTAAAAGTTCTTATCCTTATCTATACTGACTACGACACTTTGTTTCTGTTTGGTATCGCTCTTTGATTTTGGAACACTCATTTTAATGACATTGGGATTTGCTAAGGTTGAAATCATTAAAAAAAACATGAGCAATATGAAAAGGATATCGTTCAGCGGTCCGGTATCGACTTCTGAATGGTTATTCCTTAGAGTACTTTTTCTAAAATTCATGCAAATACAATTTTACTGTTTGGTAGGCTCCTGCAAAATATCAATCAATTCACTACCCGATGCCTCCATTTTGTTTGCCAATCTGTTAATCCTGGTATCAAGGTAGCTGTGTCCGGTAAATGCGAGCATTCCAATTATAAGACCAGTTGCGGAAGTAATCAATTTAATGTACATCGCATCGGCAATTTGACTGATGGAGGGATTGCTGATGGTGGCAAATTCTTTGAGCAGCATAACAAGCCCGATGATCGTTCCAACAAATCCGAACAGCGGTGCTACCCTTGCAATAACTGAGATGATACTAAGGTTTTTTTCAAGTTTGTACATTTCAAGTTTGCCCATATTTTCCATACTTTTCTCAATGGCATCAATAGGTTTTCCTACACGCTGCAAACCTTTGTCGATTACTCTGGCAATTGGATTATCCGTACTTCTGGAAATGATCTTTGCATCATTCAATTTACCGTTTATGATATTCTCTCTGATTCTGATCATAAAACTCTCTTCAATCATTCCTGCTTTTTTGATTACCAACAGTCGCTCAATGAAAAAATAAACCATCATTGCAAAAAGAATACCTAAAGGAATCATGATAGGACCACCTTTAGCGAGTAAACTCCAGAGTGATTCTACCTTTACTCCCCCATTGGATGTCATGGGGCTTGAATCAATTTGTAATAAAATATCAAACATATTTGTAAAATAATTTTAAAAAATGAAAATCAATTGCAATCAACAAATCTTATTTTAAATATCAACATAATAAAACGTTAATCTTGAAATTTATTTACTTTCCATTTGCTGCATTGCCATAATCTGACGCATGGTTCTTTCCATTCCTTCACTGCTGCCATCCAAAAAAATCACATTTCCTTTTCCATACTCAGCAAAGTTCTTGATGGCTTCTGTCCACATGCTGAATAAAATCACATTTGTATCTAGATTTGCCAATTTCATTTGTTCTGCTGCCATACTCATTCCCTTTGCAACCTCTTCCCTGAATAATGCAACCCCTTGTCCCCGAAGCTGTGCTGCTAATTTTTCTGCTTCAGCAGCGATTTTTATGGAATTACCCTCTGCTTCCGCTGCTTTGGTTTTTGTGATCAACAATGCCTGTCCTTCGTTTTCTGCGGCGGCTTTTAAATTGTTGCTGGCCACCACTTTACTCATGCTTTCAATAATCGCCTGATCAAATGTGATGTCATTGATCTGTAAATCCTGTAAATGATAACCCCATTCTTCAAGTGAAGCATCAACATGTTCTTTTACGAACTCAACAATATCTCTGCGCAATCCCAATATTTCAGATTGTTTTTTTGTAGCGACAAATGCCCTTATGTTTCCCTCAATGGTTCTTACCAGCGCCTGCATCAGATCCTTGTCGCTGATGAATTTAAAAGCTACTTTTTGAATGGTCTCCTCGTTTTCATTTTGGACGGAGTACAATAACATTGATTTAAAATAAACATTTGCCTGATCAATGGTTACAGCCTGAAACTCGAGTTCCACAGATCGGTTCTGAATGCTAACCCTTTTATAAATCTGGTCTATCAAAGGAATTTTAAATCTTAGACCGGGTCTTTTAATCCCTACATATTTTCCAAATCTTGTTATCACAGCCACTGTTCCCTGATTTACAGTGAACAAACCGCTGAAAAAAATAATCATTGCGGGGATCAACCACCAGAATTGAGACAAGAGTACCATAGTTATGTTATTTAAGTTAATGTTTTATATTACAAATATAATTGTTTAACTAGCAGTTAAACATAATTACAAAAAAATCCCCGATTGAGATTCAACCGGGGATAGAAAATTATGAGTTT
>CAZCOL010000024.1:0-9679 GCA_964500545.1 uncultured Ferruginibacter sp.
GACTGTTGGGATTTTTTTAATGAATTAATTTGTGATTGCAGTTTTTGAGTCACCACTATATTATATGCAGTATATCCCATTATCAAACATGAGTTGATTACCAAAAGCGACGCAAAGAATATCGCAAACTTTTTATTAAAAGTTGTGTATTTTAAATAAAAAACAAAAATAAAAATTGGAATTAAATAATATTGAGGAATATACCTTGCAATATAACTCAATGGATTAATCAAAACAGAAATTAAAATAACCCCTAAAATAAAATACAAAACAAATAGTACTTTTAGACCCCCAATTTTTCTATATGTCAACCACAACAAAAGCAATAAACTAATTATCAATATGCCTGAATACCAGACCCCAAATCCACCAATCATCACTCCTGCAAAGGCAAACCTTTCAACTTCATATATAGAAAATGTAAAAGGAATTTTATAATTCAACGGCTTGTTGTACGCTTCAGAAAATGTAGTCGATGCAAAATTTGACTTAATAAAATTAAATATTTTATTGCCTTTCCGATATTCAAGTGCATCCACAGTGGTATGTTTCCCAATATTTTCCTTTCCTTTAAAAGGATAAAAAGGATGATCGAATTCTATAGTGTTTTTTACATAAGTATTATAACCAAAGAATCCCACTCCAATAATAAAAAACAAACCAACAAATCCAATCATCTTCCAATGAATTTTAAATTGCTTGGATAATAATAAAAACACTATTATGAAGAATATAAAAACCATATAGTATCCTACCCAAGTAAATTTAAGGTTTACAGAATATATAACAGGAACAGAAATAAAAAAAAGTGGCACATCAGTTTTGTTGTAAATTCGGTCAATAGTCAAAATAAAAAAGATAAAAACGAAATTTGCAGCCTGACTGTCCAGCATATTGCTTAAATACATATTCAGGGTGATTGGATTCAATGCAATCAATATCGAAATGAAAATCGCCCATTTTTGATTAATCCATTTTGAGAGAATTGGAAATGCAATTAAGATATTTGAAAAGGCAAGTATGATATTGGCAGCTTTGGCACATTCAAAATTTCCTGTAAGTAAATAAAAAAAAGCCCCAACTATCCATGATGCTTTGGCAAAATGATTGATCACCAATGTTATGATATCATTTCCCGGTAAATATTTTTCATTGGGATTCCAGCCCTGAGAAAATTGTATAATCGCCTCTCCATGATAAGTTTGACCATCATAAGAGTAATCGTAAAACAAAAAGGAAATAAACAAACTGAGTAAAACTAAAAAAAACGACCATAATATAGAATAGTGAGGACTTGAATACCTTATTTCATTGTAATTGAATTTACTAACGAATAATACAGCAATTATTAAATAGGTTCCAATGCAAATCAATGAGCTTTGAAAAGACATTGAAATATGAAAAAAAAACAAGGTAGCATTAAAACAAAAAATATAACCCACCATTCCAAGTAAAATCAATCCAATTGGTAATGATTGTTTTTTAAGAGATAATAAAAAATCTGACATAAGTTATTTTTTTACAATCACCGTATATCCTAATGGGTCATTTTTAGAGCCTAACCCAAACAACAACGATAAATGTGCAGCAAATATGACAAAAATCAATAAGGGTAAAAATAAAATCCAAATTGGAATAAATGGAATGAACCATTTATTTCGGGGTAATAAATTTTGTACAAAAAGGACTATGAATTTATTGGCAATCACAGTTATTTCACTTCCCCTTGGTTCAATTTCAACTTCTGAAAAATTTGAAAATATATTTTTTAAACTGCTGGGTGTATACCTGAAAAAATCCCAAGGTATGTAATGATATCTGGCGCTAAATGGAACTGTAATTATTCCAATTCCACCTTTTTTCATTACTCTGTACATTTCATCAACCAGATGTTGATATTTTTGAACATGCTCTAGAACTTCAGTACATATAATGTGATCAAAATAATTGTCTTCGTAGGGAATGTCTTCGCCATTAAAATGAACAATATCTGAATTTGAATATTTGAATTTATCAGCATCCGCTATGTCAATTCCAAAATATTGTGTTTCATTTTCACTCAATAAATACCTATATGGCGACTGTCCACACCCTACATCCAATACCTTACCTTTGAAATCGGGCAAAAATATACATACAGACCTGTAAATGGTTAAAAATTGAAAATCCAATATTGATCTTCCATAAAACTTGAGTAATCCTAAAAAACTATTTTTTCTCGTATTTGAAATTGGCATGAATGCTTCGCTCATTTCTCACTGAATTTTTTTATTATAGATAGTAATGGTATATTTATTGAAATAAATTGTATCAGGAATTTTCAGCAACAATAAAAATAGACTGAGACATTATTTTAATTCCCGGAATCCTCTCTGCAACATTTCCCAAATGAATTAAAGGACGAATTGCAAAATCAGGAACACCCGGCAACAAAAAATCCTTGTAAGTAACTTCAATATTGGAAAAGCCAACATCTCTCAATTCCCTGCTGATAAAGGATTTTGAAAAAGCCATCTCATCGGGTTCAAGATGAGCCTTTACCCTTAAATACGGAATTTTAAAAATAAGTGCGCAATAGGGATTATAAATATTGGGCTCCATAAAAATCATTTTACCATTTTTGTTCAACAACGATTTTATGGTAGTCAATGCCTTTGGTAAATTGTAATACAAATGATGTAAAATCCCGTTACCGATAATATAATCGAATTTCCTGCCATTCACCTGTGAAGCATTATTAAAATCTAGCACTTCAAATTTTAAATTGGGCAGTTGATATTTTTCTTTTGCACTTTCGATAAATGGAATACACAAATCTGTTGCAAGAACATCCATATTTGTTTTTTCAGCTATCCAGTAACTTACTTCTCCCCTTCCACAGCCGATTTCCAATACAGATTTTTTATCGGATTCAAATTCATTCATCATCCAATTGGCCCTTCTCCTCATTCTTATTTCAGTTGACTTTACCAATTCAAAACCCTGATTAAACCCTCTGTCGTCTTTGATACTGTTCATTATGATACCTTTAATACCTAATTTTAATTTTGTTTTCTGAAAATATTCTTTCTGATAAATTTCGGCCGCTTTTTGGTTTCTTCAATTATTTTTGACTGGTACTCACCAATAATTGCTATTCCAAGCATTTGCAAACCGCCAAACAATAATATCAAACAAATGATAGTTGTGATTCCATGCGGTATTTGTGCACCTGCAAAATACAACACCACTTGTGTGATCAATGCTATAAATGATACCAATGTGAGAATGACTCCAATATAAGTAAGCATCTCCAACGGAACATAGCTGAAGGAAAAAATGGCCTTTCTTGCCCATGCTATATTTTTTCTCCAGTTGTTTGTAGTTACTCCAAACATTCTTTCCGGACGAACATAATCCACTCCCGTTTGCTTGAAACCAACCCATGCACGCAATCCTCTCAAAAACTGATCTGTTTCAGGAAGCTTAATCAACTGATCAACCACTTTTCTGTCCATCAAAGAAAAATCACCCGCATCCAATGGAATCGGTACATATGACACACTTCTGAATAATCTGTAAAATAATTTATAAAATGAAACCAGCAATCTATTCCCTTCTCTTGCTACTCTTCGGCCATATATTACATCGTATCCTTGCTCATATTTTTCAAAAAACTGTTCAATCAATTCGGGGGGATCCTGTAAATCTCCATCTAATAATATAACTCCATCACCAGTAGAAATTTCCATCCCGCTTAAAAAGGCAGATT
Source organism: uncultured Ferruginibacter sp. (assembly GCA_964500545.1). Classification (GTDB taxonomy): domain Bacteria; phylum Bacteroidota; class Bacteroidia; order Chitinophagales; family Chitinophagaceae; genus Ferruginibacter. The sequence goes on from CAZCOL010000024.1 coordinate 3,752, forward strand.
GTGAGCCGAAGTTTCTGGAATGCTCTATCCCAATTACGTGTTCATCTTGTTGAACGATAGATTTAATAACCTCTGCAGTATTATCAGGACTGCAATCATTTACAAAAATGATTTCATAATCAACATTGAGTTTTTTAAACACATCCGATAATCGTTGATACATGATTGGAATAGCCTGTTCATCTTTGTAACAAGCAATTACAGCAGATAATTTATACCTTATTTTATCCTGAAAAATTTTCTTTTCATACAGCGGCATAGCATATTGCTTCTGCCATTCAGCCGTTTTAATCAAACCGGTTTTCAAATCTGTTTCACTTTGCCAATGAAATATTTGTTTGGCCAAATCAGCATTTCCATACCATTCCTTTAGATCCCATTTCCTGTTGGGCATATTTCCCCAAAGCGGATCTGCTTCTATTCCAAAAATCTGCTTAGATACTTCTGCGAGATCACGAATCGTTGTTTTCTTTCCTGAAGCGATGTTGACTGATTTACCATTTAGCTTTCCAAATTCAGTATTAGCAATTAGAAGAGTAGCATATACGGCATCATCAATAAAAACGAAATCCCTTGAAATATCCGGCTGAACCAGGGGAGGATATTCTTTATTAAAACCTTTACTAATAATCATGGGTATCAATCGATCAGGCTCTTCATAAGGACCATAAATTGAATAATAACGAACATTGCAAACATTCATTTCCTTCAATATTCCATAATACTTGATCAGCTCTGAGGCGGATGATTTAGAAACCGCATAATGACTGTTAGGTAAAGTAGATTGATTTTCCAATGGTGCGGCACTGTTCAATCCGTATTCGGAGGAGCTTCCTGCATGAACAAATGAAAATATGGAAAACTTGGAAGAAACTTCCAGCAAATTCAGCAACCCGGTAAAATTTGTTTTATAGATCTTATAAACATCATCTTGTTTGGAATAAGCCCCATAGGCGGCTAAATCAAAAATGGTTTTAAAATTGTATTTATCAAATAAAGCAGTTACTTTCTGTAAATCGGTAATATCACAATGCAAAATATTTTTCTCATCAAGATCATCCAATCTCCAGGGAATGAATGGCTTGCTGGTAATGGCATACACGTCATTTCTGATTGCCAGAACAGACCTCATCAAATTGGCACCGATAAACCCCCCGGCTCCGAAAATCACGATGGGACCATGCAATTTTTTTATTTCTTCATTTATCTTCTCTTGTAACATTTTACTTCAATAAATCTTGGATGGAATTTAATAATGTATCTCCTTTCAATCCGCTTTCTTCCTGATGCCATGCCTGATCTCCATATTTTCCACTAGGATATCCTTTTGAAAATAAGTTAATGTATTTTGATGGAGATGCTTGTATTTTCAACAAAAATGGAGCAATTGCTTCGTTTAATCCGCCATTTCCGGAATGCTCTTCCATCGTTAATACTTTTTTACATTTTTGAACCGAGTCAATCAATTCAACAGGCATCTCTTCAAGAGGGAATATACTCACCACCCAAATTTCCAGTTGTTGATACATTTCATCGGGGAGTTCAAGCAAGTTGCCCAATACAGGCCCTGTTCCAATAACCACTGCACCGTTACCCGATTTTATTTTTCTCCATGCCGCAAATGGAGGAATGTTCTCTTTGAAACTAGCAGCTAAATTTAATCTGAGATAATTGGGCTGCGGGTTGTTAAGCATCCAAATGATGGCTTCATTTACATCCGTAGACACCAATGGGACCAGCACTTTCATATTGGGCAATATCCTCATTGCGCCAATGTCTTCATTGTTGTGATGAGTTGAACCCATTATCCCATAACCATATCCGCCACCATTTCCCACTACTTTAACCGGCAGATTATGCAGACAAACATCATTTCTTAATTGTTCGTAAGGTCGCAAAGTAACAAATGGAGAAATACTGTAAACCCATGGAATAAATCCTTCGTGAGCAAGTGAGGCGGCCACCGAAACCATGTTTTGTTCAGCCACACCAGCATTTATAAAATGGTCTGCAAAAACATTTCTAACTTCCTCCAATGCCATAAAACCCAAATCTCCTGTAATAAATACCTGATTGGGATAAACAGTAAAATTATCAATCATTCCCTTTGCAAACTCTTTTCTCATTGTGTTATTTCAGCTTTACAGTTTTATTTCAAAACAAACAAAATCAGGTAAATCAATCTGCTAATTCCAGCATCATAGCCTCATATTGAGCTAAGTTCATCGGTAAATAATGACATTCCAATTTATCCTGCATCCCATCCCATCCATTTCCTTTGTTCGTATCGGCAATTATAACTAAGGGTTTATTACAATTTTGGCATTCATTTTTTACTTTTTGAAAATCATCAAAATCATGACCATTTATTCTAATAACATCAAAACCAAAAGATAATAACTTTTCATTCAACGGCTCAAGTGGCATAATAGATTCGGTATGACCAAATCCCTGCAATTTATTTCTGTCAATGATCCAAATTAGATTATTCAATTGCTGAGCTTTAATAAATAAAACTGCTTCCCATGTACTACCTTCATTGATTTCACCATCAGAAGTCACACAAAATATTTTTCTGTCATCCTTTTTAAGCTTAGAAGCAAGCGCCAAACCTGCAGCCAAACCCAATCCATGTCCCAGACTGCCGGTAGCAAAAGGGATTCCTTTTATTTTATTGACAGGAGGATGAGCAGACAAATAAGTTCCGTTTTTATAAAAAGTGTTAATTTCTCCATCAGAAATAATGCCCGCCTCAGCCCACACACTGTACAAAACCGCTGCAGCGTGACCTTTTGAAAGTATCAACTCATCATTATCATTCATCCAGGAAAATTTTAGAAAAGTCAGTATCTCAGCACATGATAAAGAGGAACCTATATGCCCGGCTTTTGCATTAAAATACATTTTTAAGAATCTCTTCTTAACGGATTTTACAATTGAAGGTAATTCTTGGACATTCCTCATATTAATTTTGTTATCCAGGATTGATAATAATTTAAAAAACCGATATATTATTGATAAAAATAGCGATAATTTAATTATATATTTAAACGAATTTGATTTTAGTTTTAAAGATTAAAAAGATTGAATATTTAGTCAAAGGTGTCTAGTGAACATTCTTTATTTTTTCAAGAAATTGATTCAAAGCATTTCTTTTACTTTCATCCATTTGATAACTAATGTTGTGCTTATAATATGTGTTCAAATCATAAACAGGATAATTCAATGAACTTACAATGCTGTCAATTGCAAGCAATGATTTTTGAAGTGAATCATTGAAAAGCGATAAAAAACTATCAGGTAATTGTTTATTAGCTACCCAGGCAGCAAATACAAAAGGCAGACCAGTCATAGCTTTCCATTCAAGCCCCAAATCATAAATATATTTTGAATGCACTCTTTGAGAAAATGCTCTGTCTCCTATTACCAAACCGGCAGTTTTACCGGAAATAAATTTTTCGTATCCCTGTGCTGATTCTTCAAGTATGGGAGTAATTTTCCAATGATTCTTTAATAAAATTTTCAACAATGCGACTGATGTACGACTTTGATAATCCAACAGAATGGTCTCAATTTCATGAATGGAAACCTCACTAAACAAACATACACTCGCCACTTCACCTTCAGTTCCAATACAATAATCAGAAATAATTTTATATTCTTTCAACATTGGAATAACTGCCACCGGAATCAATCCAATATCAATTTCATCATTCAATAATTTTTCTGCCAATTTTGAAGGATAATCAAAATGTAAATCCATTTGATCCTGCATTGCTCCATGTTCAAATGCATAAGTTAGTGGTTTGGTATTCAAATAGCTAACAGCCCCAACCCTAATTTTATTACTCAATTGCTATATTTTTTGAAGTGCAATTTAACTATATATTTTTCAATAGTAAGAAGGATATTAAAAGGTTAAACAGTTCAAGGTTGAAAATCAAAAGTAAAAATTCAAAATTCAAAAAAATCACTATTTACTTTTTACTTTTTACTTTTGAATTTTAACATTATAGCATTCCTTAATTTTGCAACATGAGTAATTCTCCCCTTCTTTCCATCTCTCCTATTGACGGAAGATATTCCAAAACAACCGAAACACTGTCAGATTATTTTTCAGAATTCGCCTTGATCAAATACAGGGTAAAAGTAGAAATTGAGTATTTTATTTTTCTCTCCGAAAAGAAATTTTTCAAATTAGATAAGAAAGTAAAGCCAGCACTTATTGAAATTGCAGAGAACTTTAATTTGGAAGATGCGTCGCAAATCAAGCAAATAGAAAAAACTACCAATCATGATGTAAAAGCAGTGGAGTACTTTTTAAAGGAAAAACTTGATTCAATTGGTGCAGCTCATTTAAAAGAATGGATTCACTTTGGCTTAACCTCTCAGGATATCAATAACACAGCGATCCCCATGCTTTGGAAAGATGCAGTAGAAATGGAATACCTTCCTGCCATATTGAATTTGCAACAAAAATTATTTCGATTGGCCCAAGAATGGAAAAATATACCAATGTTGGCACATACCCACGGCCAACCCGCCTCTCCAACGAGGCTCGGAAAAGAAATGATGGTTTTTGTTGAAAGAATTGAAAATCAAATTCAACTGTTCAGTTACATCCCTTTCTCAGGAAAGTTTGGCGGAGCCACAGGCAATTTCAATGCTCATCATGCTGCTTTTCCAAAATACAATTGGGTAAATTTCGGCAATGAATTTCTCGAAGAAAAACTTGGAATTGAACGTCAGCAATACACTACTCAAATAGAGCATTATGATTTACTGGCAGCCCATTTTGACAACATAAAACGTATCAATAATATTCTGTTGGACCTATGTAGGGATATGTGGAGCTATATCAGCATGGAATATTTCAAACAGAAAAACAACAAAAACGAAGTAGGCAGCAGCGCCATGCCTCATAAAGTGAATCCCATTGATTTTGAAAATGCAGAAGGAAATCTTGGCATTTCAAATTCATTATTGGAGCATTATTCAGCCAAATTACCGATTTCCAGACTACAAAGAGACCTTACCGACAGCACTGTCCTTCGAAATATTGGAGTTCCTATTGGCCATATTATCATTGCAACTACTTCATTAGAAAAGGGATTGAATAAACTTATTCTAAATGAAAAAAAAATCAAAGAAGATTTGAATAACAATTGGGCAGTGGTGTCAGAAGCCATTCAAACTATTTTAAGAAGAGAAAACTATCCAGCGCCATTTGAAGAATTGAAAAAATTAACCAGAGGAACGTCAGTGAACAAAAAAACAATTCATCAGTTTATTTCAAAATTAAATATATCCAATAAAATCAAGGATGAATTAAAACGGATTACTCCTCAGAACTACATCGGTTTATAGCGTTGAAAGTTAAACGCATTGCCCATTCAAAGTTCAAGAATCTTAGCTGGTCAAATCAATCAACCTTAAACCATTGGACCTTGAACCTTAAACTTATTTATGTATCTCGCTCGTAAAATGAAATTCAATATCCGGATTATTGGTAATTTCTGTATTTAAGAACCATTCACTTTGCGCCAAATAGACTATATGACCGTCTTTATCGGCAGCAATATTGGCTTGTTTGTATTTGGTAAAATCATCAAGTTTTTTGGGATCATTACTGGTCAGCCAGCAGGCTTTGTAAAAAGGAAGATTGTTCATTTGAACAGAAGCTCCATATTCTTGCAAAAGTCGGTATTGAATCACTTCAAATTGTAGTTCCCCCACGCAGCCGATAATCTTTTTATTTCCACCAAATTGAGTAAACAACTGCGCTACTCCTTCATCAGTCAATTGAATTAATCCTTTTTCTAACTGTTTGGTTTTCATTGGGTCTTTATTAACCACCTCTTTAAATATTTCAGGTGAAAAACTGGGTATTCCCGTGAAATAATAATTTTCTCCCTCCGTCAAAGTATC
>CAZCOL010000024.1:9779-19621 GCA_964500545.1 uncultured Ferruginibacter sp.
GGGTGCAATTGAATCTTTAGTTCTTTCTCGATTTCCTCCAATAAATCAAAGCGGTTTTTACCATCCCTGTCCATCTTATTCACAAAAACAATCACCGGAGTTTTCCTCATGGAAATAACCTCCATCAATCGACGGGTTTGTTCCTCTACTCCGTTTACACTATCCACCACCAACACCACACTGTCAACTGCCGTAAGTGTTCTGTAAGTATCCTCAGCAAAATCCTTGTGTCCGGGAGTATCCAATAAATTTATCAGGTAGTTTTTATATTCAAAAGTCATCACACTCGTTGCTACACTGATTCCTCTTTGGCGCTCAATTTCCATAAAGTCGCTGGTAGCATGTTTCTTAATTTTATTGCTTTTAACGGCACCGGCTGTTTGAATAGCGCCACCAAACAACAGAAACTTTTCAGTGAGGGTTGTTTTACCGGCATCAGGATGCGATATGATCGCGAAAGTCTTACGCCTGTTGATTTCGTTGATATATTTCATAATACTGGCGCAAAGATAATTGTTAAAGATTCAAGGTTACAAACTTTAAACCCTTAAACTTTTGAACATTAAACTCTACTTAACTTTTTTAGCGGTAAATTTGCGCATATAAAAACTTGGGGCTGACCGGTTTTGACAGCATAGATCTTTGTAAGTGTAAGCATGTAGTGCGTTGGATAATTAGCACTTAAATCTGAATATTCAAACTTTAAATGGCAATACTTCGTATGCCATGGCTGCTTAATCGATAGATTAGCATCCATTTGGGCCGCCGAACAGGTTGATCTGTTACCAGGTTCCGCCGCCGACTCAAAACAAACACAGGTTGCTGCAATGGAATGAAGTGACTGTTGCTTAAGATGATTCTTCTAAGAAAAAAGTTGGTTTGTTATGCCCCTGCCTTTTTCCGACAAACAATGCATAAATAAACATGTAGAAAGCTTATGGCGAATATGTTTGGACCAGGGTTCGATTCCCTGCAGCTCCACATTTTAATAATATCGTAATCATTCGTGACTTACGATATTATTTTCAGAAAAATCTAATCTTGATAATTGATTTAATATCACTAATTACGAATATAGCAATTCAAAATATTACTGTCGTATTGTAATTTAATTGAAAATAGAAATGTATACAATAAGGTTCAATTTTATCAAAATAGAAAACCAAATTGTATTTACAACCCAATCTGTTCTCTGATCTCATCCATGTTGATCGCATTATGCGTTTCTTCATAAACGCATTCCCCATTTTTAATTAATAGAACTTGGGGAGACTGATGAACAACTGAGAAGACCTCAGCAATGTTATTTGAAAGATTCCTGTATTGCAGTAAATCAAGGTAATAAAAATCAATGTCTTGTAAAGCTTCCTCTCGATCCAATCGACTCTTAGCCATGATGCTAATAGAACATCGTGTACTGTGTTTGAAAATCAATTGATGTCTAAGGGAAGATGTTTGAATCAACTGATTCAATTGCTCTTCGGTAGTTAAATCTATCCAGTTCATTGGAAATTAAGTATTTTTTATCGGCGCAGTAAGCTGTCTTGAGCAGGACATCCGGATTTTCTGCTATAACCGCAACTTGTAATAATCAAGCCTGACAGAATTATTAAAAAAAATGCAGCAAATAATCTCTTCATTTGTTGTGGATTTTTGTTACACAAAGATATTTCTATTTAACCAAATGAAAAATACAAAGTTAAGAACGCATCAAAATAGGGCTTAATGTCTATATTGCATAAAAAAATATAATCCTCAATCACTATAATACACAAGATGCTACAATTAATCAGACCCATTGCATTTATTGACCTTGAAACCACAGGGGTAAACCTTTCAAATGACAGAATAGTTGAAATAGCCATCATTAAAATACTCCCCGATAATTCAAGGGTTGTAAAAAGAAAATTAATCAATCCCGAAGTTTCCATTCCCAAGCAATCAAGCGATATTCATGGCATTACTGATGATATGGTAAAAGATGCCCCTACATTTAAACAGGCAGGCAATGAAATAAAGCAATTTTTGGAAAACTGTGATTTAGGGGGTTACAACAGCAACCGATTTGACATACCCATGCTGATGGAAGAGTTTCTGAGAGCCGGAATGGACGTGGATCTCAGCGACAGAAGAATGGTAGATGTTCAGCATATTTTCTATACCATGGAGCCGAGAACATTGAGTGCCGCTTATAAATTCTATTGTCAAAAAGAACTGGAAAATGCACATAGCGCCGAAGCTGATATCAGCGCGACCATTGATGTGTTGTTTTCACAAGTGTCCAGATATGAGCAATTGGGCAACTCAATTGATTCTATTTTATCAGTAATTGGTGAAGATAAAATTGTTGATTATGCTCGTAGATTTTCTTATGATGACAAAGGAAATGAAATTTTCAATTTCGGAAAATACAAAGGGCAACAAGTAAGTCAGGTTTTAAAAAATGAACCACAATATTATGACTGGATGATGAGGGGCGATTTCCCATTACACACCAAGCAAAAACTGACAGAGATTTTAAACAGAACTTTGTTAAATAAAAAATAAAATAATATTTTTTTTCTTTCTTAAACTATAAAATAGTTCGAATAATCTATATTTGAAATTACAAATCTGCATTTCTGGAAAAAATAGTTATTATACCGACCTACAACGAAAAGGAAAACATCGAGGCAATCATTGAAGCGGTGATGAATCTTCAAGAGAATTTTCATGTATTGATCATAGATGACGGCTCTCCTGACGGCACTGCCAACATCGTTCGTTCATTATTCCCAAAATTTCCTGGGCAATTGTTTTTAGAAGAAAGAAAAGGCAAATTAGGTTTGGGAACTGCATACATTCATGGTTTCAAATGGTGTTTGGAAAGAGGATACCAGTTTATTTTTGAAATGGATGCAGATTTTTCACACAACCCAAAGGATTTGATTCGATTACACAAAGCATGTGTCGATGGCGCGGGAGTTGCTGTTGGTTCCAGATATGTTAAAGGTGGTGCTGTTGAAAATTGGCCTGCAAACAGAATATTTCTCTCTCGAGGTGCATCTTTTTATACCCAGTCCATTACATGGATGCCTGTTAAAGACCCCACTGCAGGATTTGTTTGCTATACAAGAGAAGTACTTGAAAAAATTAACCTCAACAATATCCGATTCATAGGATATGCTTTCCAGATAGAAATGAAGTTCACCGCATGGAAGCTTGGATTTAAAATTGCCGAAGTTCCCATCACTTTCATTGACCGAAAATTAGGTGCCAGCAAAATGAATAAGGGGATCATCAAAGAAGGGATCATCGGCGTGTTGCAACTAAAATGGCTGAGCCTTCAACCGAGTTTCAAATCTAAAATTACAGCTGATTAATCTGATTGTTCATAAGGATTATTTCTTTTCTCGTAAAAATGCAGGATGATATTGTTGTAATGTAGATCGCAGATAATCTCTGTCCAAATGTGTATAGATTTCAGTAGTTGTTATACTCTCATGTCCGAGCATTTCCTGAACAGCACGCAAATCAGCTCCCCCTTCCACCAAATGAGTGGCAAAGGAATGTCTGAAGGTATGAGGTGATACCTTTTTATTGATCCCCGCTTTTTTTACAAGTTCTTTCAAAATCAGAAAAATCATTACCCTCGTCAAACCCTTTCCTCTTCTGTTCAGAAATAATATATCTTCTTGACCTTTTGCAATATTCATTTGATTTCGGATGCTGTTTTTATAGATATTGATATATTTTACAGCATCAGAACCGATTGGAACAAGCCTTTGTTTATCGCCCTTTCCAATAACCTTAATAAAACCAACATCCAAATACAGAGAACTAACTTTTAAATTAATGACCTCACTTACCCTTAGGCCACAGCTATACATCGTTTCAAAAATTGCTTTGTTTCGACCTCCTTCAGGAACACTGAGATCAATTTGCTGGATTATTTTTTCTATTTCTTCAAATGATAATGTATCAGGTAATAACCTTTTTAGTTTAGGTGCTTCCAATAAAGCAGTGGGATCATTATCAGAAATCTGCTCGAGCATACAAAATTTATAAAAGCTTCTCAAGCCTGATATTATTCTTGCCTGAGAGGTGGCCGTCATCCCAATTTCATTTATCCATATCAAAAAAGTTTCCAGTTCCTTCAAGTCAATTTCCGCAGGATTTTTTGAAATTCCCTGAATGTTGAGAAATGCTGTGAGCTTCTCTACATCCTGTAAATATGCCTGAACAGAATTATCCGACAAAGATTTTTCCAGTTGCAGCCATGCTTTAAACCCTTTTTTATGAGCATCCCACATGTATGTGATAAGTTTTATTTTTCAATTATGCTTATACAATATAATTAAACATTATTTTCGCAAGGAATTTATTTTAAAAACAGCTCAATACTATTCATGCAACCTGTCAATTTCAGATCCTTTGCGAGAAAGCTTTCCATTTACAGAAAGTCATTTCGTTCCTTTCTAAATAAGTCAGAAAAAAATCCCCCAAGAGGTATTGATAAAATTACCCCTGACATTGAAAAAGAAGTATGGAATGAAGTGGATTGCCTTTCATGCGCAAATTGTTGCAAAAAAATGACCCCCACTTTCACCAAACAGGATTTGAAGAGAATTTCGGCACATTTCAATCAAACACCTGATGAATTCAGAAAACAATGGTTGCAAAAAGATAAAAACAAAGACCTGGTGAACAAAAATCAACCATGTCAATTTTTAAATCTGAAGGATAATAAATGTTCCATTTATTCCATACGACCGGTTGATTGTTCTGGGTTTCCGCATTTATCAAAAAAGAAATGGAAAGAATACGCTTACATACACAAACAAAATATTGATTATTGTCCGGCAACATTTAAAATGGTGGAGAAAATGGTAGAGCGGTTTGGAGAATCTGTAAAGTAGTAGCAATTTTCATTAAATTCTTAAATGGGTTTAGGCAAAAAAAAGTCACCCTGTAAAAACAGAGTGACCAAATTAAATAATTGACGATAAATTTCCGTTAGAAAAATATCGTATTATAATTATTTTGCAGCTTTTGCAGTATCAGCAGCTACGTTTGCAGTGTCAGCTGCAGCAGTTGAGTCAGCTGGAGCAGCTACAGTTGTATCAACTGCTACAGTAGCAGTACTGTCTACAGCTGGAGTTTCTTCAGTTTTGCTACCACCGCATGATGTTAATGTAGCAGCGATTACCGCGATTGCTAAAAACTTTTTCATTGTTGTTTTGTTTTTTGGTTTAAAATTATAATTTTAATTTAATTCCGCAAATATATAAAAGTAACCCAAAATTTCTTAATTTTTTTTATTTTTTATTTTTGGGTTACATAAAATGGTAAATAGTATAAATAAACAGTCAAATTGAGTAATTCAGGGCAGGAAAAATTTTTATTGGAAGGCTTAGCCAGTCAGGATAAAAACATTATAGAATATATTTATAAGAATTATTTTGAAATGATTTGTAGCCTGATTGTAAAAAATAAAGGTTCATGGGATGATGCTGCAGATGTATTTCAGGAAGCGATGATCATCCTATATCAAAAATCATTGAACAAAGATTTTGAGCTCAATTGCCTTTTTAAAACTTATTTATACTCTGTTTGCAGAAGATTGTGGCTTAAAAGACTACAGAAAAATAGAAAGACAGGTTTTCAAATCGAGGATTTAGAGCATTTGGCTGATGTTGAGGCAGACTTGGAAGAACATCAAGAGAAACAAAACAATTTTCAATTGATGGAAAATGCCCTTAAAAAAATCGGGGAGCCCTGTAAAAGTCTTTTGGATGCCTATTATATTCACAATAAATCAATGCTGGAAATAGCAGCAGATTTTAAATATACCAATGCCGACAATGCAAAGACACAGAAATACAAATGCATGATGAGGCTGAAAAAACTATTTTTTTCTGAACATAAAAACAAACACTGAAATGGATGAATTACTGTTAGCGGAAATGGTGGAAAGATATATAAAAGGTGAACTCAGTGAATCTGAATGTACCCAATTGAATGAACTTAGACAAAACAATTCCGAAATTGACCAGTTAGTTGTGGAGAATTTATTTTTCCTTAATCAATTAAATCTATACGGCAACACAAAAAGATACAAAGAATCCATCAATGAAACTGTTTCCAAATTGATTTCTGAAGGATTTATCAAATCTAATGCAACCCCTCAGCCCAGCAATATAATCTATTTATGGAACCGCTATAAAAAGACAGTTGCCGTTGCCGCATCAATTGCAGCCATTGTTTCTTTAGTTAGTGCCAGCCTGATCACATTTTTCTCAAACGAAAAAAATAACAACATCAAGCCACTGGTTGAAAAATTGAAAGAACAGGACGACAGATATAAAAAGCTTGAAAAGAAAATTGACAAAATAAATTCAAGAAAAGAATCTCATGCATCTATAGAAAAACCAAGACTTGAGAGTAAATTCAGGGCAACGGCATTTTTCATTGACGTGAACAACAATTATCTCGTTACAAATGCCCATGTGTTGAACGAAGCCACCCATAAATTAATTGTTGAAAACTGGAAAGGTGACCAATTTGCTGCTGAAGCAATATATTCCAACCGAACGAATGATCTTGCCATCATTAAGATAACTGACCCAACTTTTGAAAAATTATCCCCTACTCCTTACAGTATCCGTAAAACTAATTCAGATTTAGGTGATGCTATTTTCATGCTGGGTTATCCAAAACAGGAAATTGTTTATGGAGAAGGTTATATTAGTGCGAAAAATGGCTATAAAATGGACTCAGCATTCTGTCAGTTAAGCACGTTGGCAAATGAAGGAAACAGTGGATCTCCCGTAATCAATAAAAATGGGGAATTGATTGGTGTCGTTTCCAGTAAAGAAGCCAACCTGGAGGGAGTCGTATTTGCAATAAAATCTCCGAATATTTACAATGCTGTCAATGAAATCAATAAATCAAAAGGAAAAAATACAATTAAAATTACGTCAAGACCTATATTGAGAAGAACAGATAGAGTTACTCAAATTAAAAGAATTCAGGATTATATTTTTATGATAAAAGGAAATTAATCATATTTTTTACGGAGAAATATTCACATCTTTGTCAGGCATTTGTTCGTTCAAATGCTTTTTTTATTTTATAAAATCTACAATGAAAAATTTCCGCTTGCTTATATTGATGTTTGGATTATTCGTATTTACACACTCCGGTGCACAATCAACAAATCCTTATGAAGAAGTTGACAATTACGTGATGGCACTTGGCGGATTGGATAAAATGGACATCAGCGAAATAACCCAAAAATTAACCGGAAACATTCAGGACAGAATTTTGAAATGCAGAGCAATTTACTATTGGATTGCTAACAACATTGCTCATGACCCTGCATCTTGTAAAAATCCGGATAAAGCAATTGTACAACCCGAACAAGTCATTCGTTTTAGAAAGACCAACTCCAAGGGGTTTGCTGCATTGGTTCAGGAAATGTGCAGCCTTTCGGATATCAGATGCCTTATCATAGATGGATTTACCCAGACTACAATTGAATCAATCGGAGAAAAACCCGAAGAACAGAATCATCACTGGAATGTAATCCAATTAGGAAAAAGTCCGGATGTATGGTATTACATAGATGCTGCAAAAGCAAGTGGGTTTCTGGATGAAAAACAAAATATATTCACAAAATCGTTTTGTGGCAACTATTTCTTTTCTCAAGATAAAACTTTCAATCTGGATCACTTTCCTGATAATGAGGCCTGGTTGTTAGGTGAATCTATAACAAACAATAAATCATTTTTTTCTATGCCCATCATTGGAAATGGAGCATATATTATTGGACTTAAAGAGATTTTTCCTCTTGTTGGGTTGATTAATACAAAAGTGAATCAACCAATTAAATTTCAATTTTTTCACAACAGAGATATTGATATTTCCAACATCAACGTTGTCATAGAAGGGAGCAATAAAAAGCAAAAAACGGAAAGAATCAATTATACAGATGAAAACGGGAAAACCAGTTTCGAATACATTTTCAACAAGGAAACTGAGACAAACTTCAGAATATTCGTTGATCAGCATTCTTTGATGTCCTACAAAATTATTGTTACTGAATAGAATATTTTACTTTCCTGCCGACAAAAGATTGGCAAATAATCTAAAAGCTCCCGGAACTCCTGCCGGCAACTGCCTGAAAAAAGAAAGCCCTGTATAAATAAATTTCCCTTTTCCATAATCGCCTATTATCAAACTTCCATCATTTACAGGTTCTCCCATATCATTCATTATGATTGGCTTTTGATAATGACTGTCAATTTCCGAAGCATGATAAACACTTCTTTCCTGCACCCATCCTTTAAAATCCGACGAATCAAGCTTATTGGGATAATTGAATAATTCCAAATCAGGTGAATTAACATGCACTACTGCATTTTCATCAGTCACCCTGTCTCTGGATATTGTAAATGGATACGGACCTATTTTGGCCTTTAAAGGACCAATTTGATTGCTGGTGTTATATTGGGCCAGGAGTAAGCCGCCCTCCTTGATATATTCCATCATCACATCATATACATCATTTAACCATTGATTGGTATTGTATGCACGAACTCCCGTAACAATAGCGTCATATTTTTTAAGATTTTTTAATTCAAAATCATTCTGTGTCAAAAGATCCACATCATAACCCATTTGAATCATTGCCTCCTTAACCTTATCGCCCGCACCTTCAATGTAACCAATTCTTTTACCTGCAATATCAACCTTCACTTTTTTCACATTAACAACTGATTCAGAAAAATAAATGATATCAGGAATATGCTCATAATGAATTTCCTTAGCCTGAGTATTGAATTTATTTTTTCCTTCAAATGCTTCTATGATATTCTGACCTTGAATCAGTTCAATTTTAAGCTCTTTTATTTTTCCTTTTTTAATCAACAATGGCATCGAAATGTTCAACCGTTTTCCATTGATAAGTATACTATCCAAATAAATATCTCTTCCGGCATTGAATTTTACTTTTACAATTGCCTTTTGTTCTTTTGTTGAAATTAAAATGGATCTTTCCGGAGTAACATTTAAAGCAGTAACTACAAAAACCGGTTCATAGATTTCTCCTTTAACAGGATCTGTAAATTTGTATACAATTGGGATATTCAGCAATAATGTATCGCGGTTTTTAAATCCAACTTTCAATTTAAATTGCAATGCTTTATTTTCTGGAAATGACAATTCTTTATCATCAATTTCAAAACTTCCTTCACTCATTTTTTCTTTTACCCAATAAGGTTGGCTAATTGAAAAATCATTCCCGATGAAATAATTTTTATTAATCTGAATGGATTTGTTTGTTTGTATGTTATCAAATAGTATTGAATCATTGCCCAATGTATAAAAAACGGCTTTTTCAACCGATTTTTCATTTCTGTTATTAAAAACGAAGGAAAGATGCAAGCTGTCATTTACAAATACATTCTTTGAGGAAGAAAGTACTTCAAAATACAAACCACTGCAACTCACAATCAGATTTTCTATTTCCTTTAATTTAAGTGTTTTATAATTTGAATTAGGATCATCATTAATGACCGATAATTTTTTATACAATTGCATCAATCCAGGTACTGAATTTTCCGGATGTTCTGTTTGATAGTTTTGGATCAGACTATCAATTGCTCTTTGAATTTCGGGGTGACCAATCCTACTCCAACTGAAATCCAAGCCTTCAAATAAATCATTTTTTGGCTTTTCCCCCTTTATAAAAGAAAAATACTCAATTGAGCTGCCTCTTTGCGCAGCAACACCAAACCCTTGACTTTTGTGCTGACTTCTGCTCAAAGCTGCAATCTCTCCGTAACTTTTACCCAGCAGGG
>CAZCOL010000024.1:19721-28650 GCA_964500545.1 uncultured Ferruginibacter sp.
CCTCTTGTCAAACTCAAATAAGCCGTTCTGCATAATTTTTCTTTTGACAGATATGCAAGCAATTTTGTATTCTCATCATCCGGGTGAGCAGCAACATATAATACCGAGCCCAATACATTCAACTTCTTGAGCTGAAGCAATAATTCAGAAGAAGTATAAGTTACAGGGGTTTGAGAAACTGAATTAAAACAAAATCCAATTAAGCCAATCAATAAAAAACAGCACTTTTGAACTTGTATAAAAGCAATATTACTCCCCATTTAACTTTTGTATTTTTAAATTATATTTTTTATTGTCCAACCAGAAAAACTGCGTTTGTAAATAGCAGTTTCCCATTTTCCCAAAAGCTTCTAAAAATTGGATCATCTGTAAAACATACAATAGAACCATTACCCATTTCTTTTACAGCCAATATTGCACCATCTTTAATTTTGGATTTAACTTCACTACCGACAAATCCTGCAACCTGATTCTCCTGCTTTATAACACCGACATTCCATCCGTCCTTTACAAATTCAATCAAATTGTCATTTAGTTTCAGCGTATGATAAAAATCAGGATACCCAAAAGAAAGTGGATGACTATCATCCAGTGTTGCTTTATAAATTGCTCCGGGAATATTTTTTGCAATACTTTTTCTTTCTCTGTCTTCAAAACGCTTGACATCACTATATGTTGCTGACTTTACATCTTGATTTTCATTTTCAGATTTCAACTTAATGCCCCAATCACCTTGTGAAAATTGAGAAAGAGCACTTTCAAGAACAATTAACTTTCCTCCCTGACGTACCCACGATTTTAGATTGCTTTCTTTTTCCGATAGAAATTTATATTCACCATCAGGAATAATTATAACATCCATTTCTTTAAGATTTGCATTGAGCATTTCAGATGAATTTATCAATGATACCGGATAATTCAGTTGTTGTTCAAACAAATGCCAGATTTCACCGCTTGCATTCGGCGACGTATTATCCCCGGTCAGTAGAGCAATTTTTGGCTTCTTGATCAGATGTAATTTTTCTGATCCAAAATCAAAACCACTGTCCATAAATCCCGAAGCAACAGCATTTATGTCTGCATGAAGATCATTTGCAAGTTTCAAAAGCTTATTTATTTTATCAGCATTTTCATTTCTTAAAAGAACTAAACTGCCTTTCTTATATTTTTTTCCTGAGAATGAAAAATCTTTTTCAGCAAACCTTACTTTAAAATTATTTTTCAACAAAGAAGCCAAAAACATTCCATCTTTAAATGAATTGTATCCAATTATATAAGCATAACTATTGGCTTCAATTGCAGCATGATCAAATGCAACTTTTTCAGTCATTCCTTTGATGTTATCTTTAGTACCATAACAATTTACTCCATACACATAAGGCAATGCCCATGCAGTAATATCATAAGTGAGTGAGTCGGACAATCTGGATTGAGGTTCAAACAATACTTTTACCAATGCACCTTTGGGTTGAAAGGTTGAAACAATGACGTCATTTTCTGATGTACGATAAACTTCTTCGTTGTTTGAAAAATAATTAAAGCCTTTTATTGCTGTTCCTTGCTTTGCGTAAGTAAACTCAATTTGATTTCTTTCCAACAAGCTCAAAAGAGCATTTAATTTATTTTGATTGACTCCTGACAAAACATATGATTTGAATACACCAGCGCCATTCAGTTTATAATTATCAAAATAATTTTTGAATGAACGATTCAATTCAACTGAATTCAAAGCGGCTGATTCAATCGTACTCATACTGGTTGTGTAATGATGAAGAATTCGATCTTTCAAAGTCAGCGTATCCTCATTTACCTGAATAGCCAAACCTCCTCTTGAATGTCCTGCCTGCTCATAGGTCATTCCAATTGAACCATTGTACAATGGATAAGTATCTCCGTAGGAAGGATAAAACAAATCAAACACTTCTTTAGTAAAATAGAGCCATCCGTTAGCATCAAAATACTTTGCATGATTTTTTCCGATGGCGGTCTGAAATTCTTTTTGCCACGGTGTGATTACTTCATGAAATGGTTCAGCTGCAGGAGCAAAGTAATATGGATTATTTGGGTATTGTTCGTGAAAATCACAATGTATTTCAGGCATCCATTCGTTGTAAACTTTTATTCTTTGACGAGTTTCATCCTGAGTTTGCCAAGCCCAGTCTCTGTTCAAATCAAAATAATAATGATTGACTCTCCCACCCGGCCATGGCTCACTATGCTCTCTTGAAAGCGGATCAGCATTTGGTTCTTTTCCGGTTGTTTGATTAAACCAATTGACATACCTGTTTCTACCATCAGGATTTAAACAGGGATCTATGATAACAATTGTATTTTGTAGCCAGTTTTCAATATTTTTTTGTTGACCTGAAATCAATTCAAACAATAATTTCATAGAAACTTCTGTTGAGCTAGCCTCATTACCATGAACATTATAACTAAGCCATACAATTGTAGGCATATTCACATCACCTGGTTTATCCATTAATAACCCGGAAAGTCTTAAATTATTTTTTCTGATTTCTTCTAAACGACTGATGTTGTTTTTAGATGAAACAATCGCGAGCAACAAATCGTTTCCCTCGATTGTTTTACCATAAGGAAGAAGTTTCATTTTGCCATTTGAATTTCGATATACTTGATCAAAATAATCTACAACTTTATGCTGTGGAGTGAAACGATCTCCTAACTGATAACCTAAAAACTGATCAGGAGTAAGTAAATTTTGAGAAATAGATATACCAAAAATAAATGAAAAAAACGCTGTTAAAATAAATCGCATGCTGTAATATTTAAGTTGTGAAATTATTAAAAGTTAGCTTATAATTGTTTAAATCAAAAGTCAATTACCCCGTATATTGTCAATAAAAAGCAAAAATCATCCCAAAATGCAACAATAACAATTGAAATCAGCCATTTTGAAAGCTATTTCTGTTTGAAGCTACAACACGAATAGTTATTTTTGCGATTAAATTTTACCCCTGCAAAAAGCGCTAAAAATATTAACCCGTTTCATATTGGCGATATTGTTTTTAATCATATCGCTTTACGCACTTTTGCATTTGTCCTCTGTTCAAACCTGGCTTACAAAAAAAGTTTCTGATAAACTTTCCAAAGAGCTGAATACGAAAATATCCATCGACAGAGTTGACTTTCGTTTCTTTAATAAATTATCCTTGGAGAATTTACTCCTTGAAGATCAATCAAAGGACAGTTTATTGTTTTTAGGCAAGGCGAACATTGAACTAAATGACTGGTTTTTTATCACAGACAGCATTTTGATTCAGCGGCTTTCATTAAATGATGTCATCATTAATTTAAATAGACATGATTCTATTTGGAATTATCAATTTATAGAAAACTATTTTTATCAACCATCTTCAAGTAAAAAATCTGGTAGTAAGGGAAAGATCAAATTGAACTGCAATAAAATTGAAACGGATAATTTCAGATTTGCTCAAATAGATGAATGGACCGGAGAAGATATTTTATTTTCTTTTAAAAAAATAGCTGCTACTTTTAATAAACTAGATTTAGAAAATAAAAATATTTTATTCGACAAATTTGATTTAAATACTCCTACTTTTTCAAGAAAGGATTATAAAGGCAGAAGACCACCCAAAAAGTCGAATGACGTTACTACAATTTCCCATTCAGAAAAAAATGACTGGACCGTTTCAGCTAACAATATTCATATCAATGATGGAATAGTTAGGAATGATAAAAAAACCGAGCGACTACCATTTAAAGATCAGTTTGACGGTTTTCATTTATTGTTTCATTCCATTAATGCTGATTTTAATAATGTTATTTTAAAAGATGATACCCTTTCTGCAGACATTCAAATGTCAACAAAGGAAAGATCAGGCTTTGAGGTCAGAAGTATCAAATCAAAATTCAGATTTACCCCTGAAATTATGGAATTTGATCAGTTGAATCTGGTGACCAATAAAAGCAATATCGGCAATTATTATTCCATGCAGTACAAATCATTTGATGACGATATGAATGATTTTATCAGCAAAGTCCAATTGAAAGGAAGGTTTGACAGTACTACTGTAAGCAGTGATGACATAGCATACTTTGCGCCTGAACTAAAAAACATTAAAAGGACTTTCAGACTTTCAGGAAATGCAGAGGGAACAATAGATCAATTACATGCTTCTGATTTAAATATAACTACCGGAAATACATTTGTTTCCGGAACTGCAGACTTCAAGCACCTGGATGAAATAAATAATCTATTCATAGATTTTAAAACAAGTAATTCCAAAACCACTATTAATGAAATTGCGCAATTTGTTCCTTCAATAAAAAATATACGCTCTCCTGAAATAAGCAAATTGGGTTCAATTAATTTAAAAGGACATTATTATGGAACTATCAGAGATTTCAAATGGGATGGCAATTTAAAAACTGATATGGGTAGTGTTGATGCTTCGTTAAATTTAAAAATACCCGAACAGGGCGTACCTCAGTTTAATGGAAATATATCAACCAATCAATTCAATCTCGGTAGTTTCATTGACAACAAAAACATCGGCAACATTTCACTTCAAGGCAAAATAAAGGGAAAAGGATTTGATCTTAAAAACCTTCAAACAAATTTTGCAGGATTTGTTCCAAATTTTTCTTTAAATAATTATGATTATAAAAACATCCACATCAACGGTGATTTTGAAAATAAAAAATTCAGGGGACACTTGGATATTGATGATCCCAATTTAAAAATCAGTGAGTTGGACGGCACTGTGTTGTTAAATGGTGATGATATTGAGTTTAAACTTTTGTCAACACTTGACAATTGCAACTTGAAAAACCTAAATCTGAGCAACAAAGACATCTCATTGTCGGGATTGTTTAACTTAGATTTCACGGGAAACAATATTGACAATTTTCTGGGTTCGGCTGAAGTTTCGAATGCAACAATAATTTCCGGCAGTAAAAAATTGCACTTAGATTCAATCATTTTGAATTCAAAACTTGAAGATGAAAACAAAATACTCTCGCTTCACTCAAATGAAATGAATGCTGAAATAGCAGGAAAATTCAAAATACTTGAATTGCCTGATGCATTTAAAGTCTTTCTGAATAAATACTTTCCAAATTACATTACCAATCCGAAAAATGAAATCAACAATCAGGATTTTTCATTTCAAGTCAATACAAATAAAATAGAAGATTACTTGAAAATTATAGATCCAAAACTAACAGGAGGCAACAATACTTCAATTTCAGGAAAACTCAATATTGAAAACAATGAGCTGGAAATAAAAGCACATTTTCCGGCTATCGGGTATGATAAAAATATTTTTTCAGATTTAAAGATTGATGAAAGTGGAGATTTAGACACACTTCTTACCAATATCTCAGTGGGTGATTTGCAAATCTTGGACAGCTTTCACATACCCAACTCCAAATTATCTGTGAAGTCCAGCAATGACAATTCCGAAATCAGTTTAAAAACCAGTGCAGTACGATCCTTTAATGATGCCGAATTGAACGCAAATGTTACAACATTGACTGATGGCATTAAATTACACTTCTCCCCTTCGTCCTTCCTGATCAATGATAAAAAATGGATGCTGGAAAAAGATGGAGAACTGGTACTCAGAAAAAATTTCATACATGCAAATGACATTAAATTCAGTCAGGACAGCCAATCAGTATTATTATATTCAGAGTTGGACGATCTTACTGACAAGCAAAAACTAACCATTGAATTAAACAAATTCAATCTGGAAGACTTCATTCCGCTTGCATTTAAAAACCCATCCGTAAAGGGAACACTAACAGGTAAAGCAATCATACAAAATCCAACCTACAAACCTACAATAGAATTTTCCGGAAAAGCAGACAACTTCTTGTTGGAAGACAGGAAAATTGGCAATGTTAACATTTACGCAGACGCTAACACTTCAAATGGGAACATAAATTTCAAAGCAGAAAATATTGACAGTACAAATATTTTTTCTGTAAACGGACTTTACAATTATCTGGACTCAGTCAACAATCTTCATGCAGAACTTAATGCAAAAACAATACAGCTGTCAATTTTAAAACCTTATCTAGATGGCATATTTGATGAAATAGACGGAACAGCCACTACTAATCTTCAACTTACAGGAGGAAATGACCATCAGTTTTTAAAGGGCACAGCACATGTAAATAACGGTTCATTTAAAATTGGATATACAAAGTGCCGTTATCTTTTAGAAGATCAAAACATTCAATTTACAGAAGATGCCATACAATTTGATTTGATAAAATTAAAAGACACTTTAAACAACACCGCCACTTTGAATGGCACCATTCATCATAATTTATTTGATGAGATCATTTTTGAGAATATCAAACTCGAAACAGGAAAAATTGCCATTTTAAATACCAATAAATCAGACAACGCCGACTTCTATGGCAATTTAATCGGAAAAGCGACACTCAATATCAATGGCCCCCTCAACAATACACAAATAGATATAGTTGGCGAGCCAAGTTTATTGGATTCAAGCCATATATATATACCAACATCAGACAGTAAGGAGAGCAATAAAACGGATTATATTGAATTTGTTCAATTCGGCAAACTGCTTGAAAACAAAGCTACTTTTCAAAACAGTAACATTGTATGCAATCTGAGTATCAACGCCAACCCCTCATGCAAAGTGGATGTGATATTGGATGAAGAGACGGGTGATATCATCAAAGGACAAGGAGAAGGAACAATAAAAATAAGGGTAGGCAATATTGAACCGCTTTCGATCAGAGGAACCTATAAATTATCCAAAGGTGAATATAATTTCAATTTTCAGACTTTTCTTCAAAAACCATTTACACTTAACAGCGGAGGTACAATTACCTGGAATGGCGACCCCTACCAGGCGAATATAGATATATATGCGGAGTATCTGGCAAAGAATGTTGACATCAGCAGTTTATCAACTTCAGGAGGATTCAAACAAAAAGAAGACATAAAAATCATATCGCATCTTACTGGAAATCTTCAAAGCCCATTGGTGAAATTTGATTTGGTATTGCCAGAGAAAAGTGATGCCAAAAGAGACGATATTATCGTAAAAAGACTTGCTGAATTCAAGAACGATGACAATGAAATGAACAAACAAGTAGCCAGTCTTCTGCTATTTAATACTTTCATTTTAGGCAATCAGAATTTTCTTACACAGGGTAACGCAAGCACGCTGATTACCAATACCATAGGTGGTGCCATCAGTAGTTTGCTAACTACCTTGCTAAACAAAGAACTGGAAAAAGCCACCAAGGGACTCCTTTCAACCTACATAGACATCAATCCAACATTGGATCTGCAAAAAAGTGCTTCTCAGTTGCAAGCCAACATCAGGGCAGGCCTTAAGATTTTATTGAGCAACAGACTGGTTATGCTTGTAGGAGGGAATCTAGATTACAACAATACCAATTTTGCCGCTCAACAGCTGGAGAGAAAAGGGCAAAGAGGATTGCTTACTCCCGATATTAATATAGAATGGCTGCTTAACAAGGACGGAACAATCAGAATTGTAGGATTCAACAGAAGTACAGTTGATCTTACTCAAAATCAAAGAAATCGGTCCGGCCTTCAATTATCTTTCAGAAAAGATGTGAACAGAATCTCTGATATTTTCAAAAAACAAAAGAATTAATAGTATTACTTCCCCCTTAAAATTTTGTGGCCTAACTTATCTCTTTTAGTGAAAAGATATTTTTGATTGTATGGATTGGGTTGTATTTCAATTGGAATTGTTTCAGTGACTTCCAGTCCATAACCATGAATACCGGCTCTTTTCTTTGGATTGTTTGTAATGAGTTTCATTTTGGAAATGCCCAAATGACGAAGTATTTGAGCTCCGATGCCATAATCGCGTTCGTCCATACCAAACCCAAGTTTCAAATTGGCTTCTACCGTATCAAGGCCTTCTTCCTGAAGTTTATAGGCTCTCAATTTGTTGATAAACCCAATGCCACGGCCTTCCTGGTTCATATACAGCACCAATCCTTTTCCTTCCTTTTCAATCATCTGCAAAGCATGGTGCAATTGATCCCCGCAATCGCATCGAAGAGACCCGAGGATATCCCCTGTCATACAGCTGCTGTGCACCCTTACCATGACAGGTTCATCCTTTTCCCAGGTTCCTTTTTTCAAAGCCATGTGGGTTTCACCAGTATTCATTTGAGTAAATGCAATCAATTCAAAATTGCCATATAAAGTAGGCAAATTGATGCTTACTTCTTCCTTGATAAGTGTTTCGGTTTGAAGACGATACTCAATGAGATCTTTTATTGAAATGATTTTAAGTTCAAACTTCTTTGCTATCTCATAAAGGTCGGGGAGTCTGGCCATATCTCCATCTTCTTTCATAATTTCCACCAGTGCGCCAACCGGCTCGAATCCCGCAAGCCTTGCCAGATCAATCGTTGCTTCAGTATGTCCGGCTCTTCTCAATACTCCCCCCCTTTTAGCTCTCAGTGGAAAAATATGTCCGGGTCTTCCCAGATCTTCCGGTTTGGTATTAGGATTTACCAATGCCTGAATGGTTTTAGACCTGTCGTGAGCAGAAATACCCGTAGTACAACCATCCCCCAATAAATCGACACTGACCATAAAAGCAGTTTCATGTAAAGAGGTGTTTTCCAATACCATTGGCTGTAGGTTCAATTCATGACATCTTTCTTCAGTCAAAGCAGCACAAATCAACCCTCTTCCATGAGTGCTCATGAAGTTGATAACTTCGGGAGTAATATTTTGTCCTGCCGTTACAAAGTCACCTTCATTCTCACGATCTTCATCATCTACGACTATAACCAGCTTCCCTTTTCTGATATCTTCAATTGCAGATGCTATAGAATCCAACATAATGTGTTTAATTTCTGCAAAGGTACAGGGTTTTTGGGTGAGGCAATTTATTAATTAAAAAGT
>CAZCOL010000025.1:0-22989 GCA_964500545.1 uncultured Ferruginibacter sp.
GACTGATTGAACACAATATTTGTTATGAGACTGCCCTCGGAACTACCGGCAATACCATGTTTACAGCCAGAGCCAAAGGAACGGTTTTTCAATACAATGAAGGTTACTATAACCGATCAACCACTCAAACAGTAGATCCGGGTAATATAGACGGCAGTATGTACGATCCTGATTTTGGAAGCATAGGAATCATTTTTCAATACAGTTATAGCCATGATAATTCTGAAGGTATTTATTGGGGCTGCAACACAAGAGGATCAAACAACAACACCACAGGCATACCGGATGTTCAAGATACAGGTTGCACGTTAAGGTATTGCATCAGCCAAAATGATAAAGGAAGATTGGTTTATTTTAATTATTCGTCGGCGGGTAACGAAATATATAACAACGTTTTTTATACAAAATCAGGTTTAAGCCCAACATTTATAGTTGAAAACGACAACAATAACCACAAATACAACTTTTACAACAACATCATCTATAATTTGAGCAGTTCGGCTTCTTATTCATGGGGAAGCGGAACGGGTGTGCAAACAAGAGATTTTTCCAACAACGTTTTTTATGGCAATCATCCTTCCAGCGAGCCATCAGATCCTTTTAAGATTACTGCCGACCCTAAATTTGTAAATCCAGGTTCTGGTTTATTTACCATTTTGTTTTTGGATGGATATAAATTACAAAATACATCTCCGGCCTTAAACAATGGGAAAATAATCACAAACAACGGAGGATTTGATTTTTATGGAACAACCTTGCCTTCCACGGCCCCAAACAGAGGAGTCTATCAAACTGTTCAGGGAACATCTTCGGTTTTAACAGTTACGGCATGTTCATCCTATACATGGCATGGTAATACATATACGACCTCTACCAATACACCGACATGGGTAACAACCAATGCTGCCGGTTTTGATTCTACCATAACACTTCATTTAACAATTCTTCAGCCAACATCATCAGTTGTTACAGCATCAGCATGTTCATCCTATACATGGCATGGTATTACATATACAACTTCAACTAATACACCTACATGGACAACAACAAATGCGGCGGGTTGCGATTCAATTGTTACATTGCATTTAACCATCAGCAATGATCCAACATCATCTGTTGTTACTGCATCAGCATGTTCATCTTATACATGGCATGGTATTACATATACAACTTCAACTAATACACCTACATGGACAACAACAAATGCAGCAGGTTGCGATTCAATTGTTACATTGCATTTAACTATTAATGACCCAACTACATCCATTATAAATGCAACATCCTGCTCATCCTATACGTGGCATGGTATTACATATACATCTTCTACTAATACACCCACATGGACAACAACAAATGATGTAGGTTGTGATTCGGTTGTGACATTGCATTTAACGGTTAATCAGCCGACTTATTCTGTTGAAACTTACACTGCAGATTCATTTTTTATCTGGCACGATTCAACTTATACCGCATCCACAAATTCAGCAACATGGACGACAACTAATGCAGCAGGTTGTGATTCTGTGATTACTCTGCACCTTACGATTCGTTCATCGTCTGAAGAAAATACCGATGCAATTATTTTATATCCAAATCCTACTGAAGATTTCATCAATGTTAAACTTCGGGGGAATACGATTTCTGCAATGTACGGAGTGATTTGCAGTTCCAGTGGTCAAAAAATTACGGGCAATATCGTCATTAACTCAGAGACGACAACCATTCAAATCAAATCAATGGCAGCAGGGGTTTATTATCTGCGCCTTTATGATATTTTAACTGGAAAATTTATCAAAACCATTTCTTTTATTAAGCAAAAATAATAACACTATAATATGTACAAAAGATTGTTGTTTTCGGTTACATTTTTTTTACTTGCAGCAGTGGGTTCTTATGCACAAACTAAAAAAATATCCGGCAAAGTTTTTGGAGAAGATGGTAAACCTTTGCAAGGGGTAACCATTCAGGTAAAGAATACAAAAAATTCTACCACATCCAACGCTGAAGGTGAATATTCCATCAACACTTCAGAAACTGAAAAAGTAACGCTTAAACTAACTTATGTAGGATACGAAACACAGGATTTGGTTGTCAAAGGCAATGCGGCCTCCAATGTTTTTTTGAAACAGAAACAAAGCACAATGGACGCAGTGGTGGTAGTAGGTTATGGA
This sequence comes from uncultured Ferruginibacter sp., assembly GCA_964500545.1. Taxonomy (GTDB): domain Bacteria; phylum Bacteroidota; class Bacteroidia; order Chitinophagales; family Chitinophagaceae; genus Ferruginibacter. Next base: position 2,172 of record CAZCOL010000025.1, read on the forward strand.
ACCACTAAAAGAAAAGATTTAACTGGTTCTGTTGAAAAATTAAACATCAAAGATTTAGCCAAAGCACCGGTTAGAAGTTTTGAAGAGGCTTTAGGCGGAAGAGCTGCAGGAGTTCAGGTGGTTTCGAGTGATGGTCAGCCAGGTTCACCGGTTTCAATTGTCATAAGAGGCAGCAACTCCATTACTCAGGACAATTCGCCCCTTTATGTGATTGATGGTTTTCCGGTTGAAGGCGCCAACAACAATGCAATCAACGTATCTGAAATTGAGTCGATTGAAATTTTAAAAGACGCATCCGCTACTGCTATTTATGGAGCAAGAGGTGCCAATGGTGTCATAATGATAACCACACGAAAAGGAAAGGTTGGAAAGACAGAAATCAGTTACAACACTTATTATGGTGTAAACCGGATTATCAAAAAAATGGATATGCTGTCACCTTATGAGTTTGTGAGGTATCAATATGAAAACGATCCTGTTAATACCAAGTCCACCTACTTAACAAATGGAAGAACAATAGAAAGTTATCAGGGTGTAAAAGGAATAAACTGGCAGGATATTCTTTTCAGAAATTCACAAATGATCAATCATGAGCTTTCTTTAAGAGGAGGCTATGGCAAATCAACGTATTCTATTTCAGGTTCGGCATTGAATCAGGAAGGAATTGTAAAGTTTTCAGGATATGACAGATATCAGGGAAGAATAAGATTAGATCAGGAAGTTACGGACAAAATAAAAGTTGGATTAAATATCAATTACAGTGCTTTAAAATCTTATGGAACCATTCCTTCTTCATTATCAGGAAGCTCCGCTACAAGTAATCTCATGTTCAGTGTTTGGGGTTACAGACCGGTTTCGGGAGACTCAACGGTTGATTTATTGAATGGCCAGGACCCTCAACTGGAAGCAGATTTGCTTAGTGGCAATGACGCAAGGTTTAATCCTTATGAAACTGTTCAGTTTGAAGTAAGAAACAGGTACTCCAATGCCATCGCAGGAAATTTCAATCTGGATTATCAGATAAAAAAGAATCTTGTTTTTAAATCAACTTTTGGTTATAGAAATGATGTAGACAGAAATGAAGAATTTAATGGTACAAAAACCAGAGGGGGCAGTCCATTGACGTCATCAGGAAGGGTTAACGGAGTCAATGGATCAATAGTTTTTAACACAAAAAATAATTATGTAAATGAAAATACCATTTCATTCAATAAAAAGCTAGATAAAAAAAATACAATTGATATTGTTGGAGGTGCAACAGTTCAAGGAGCCAGACAATATAATTATGGAACTGCCGCTACTCAGCTTCCTAATGAATCATTGGGCTTGTCTGGTTTGGATGAGGGTGTTCCTTCTAAAATTGTTGCTTACAAATCTAACAACAATCTGGTCTCATTTCTTGCAAGAACAAATTACAATTACAGCTCAAAATATTTAGTAACCTTTTCAATGAGAGCGGATGGGTCCTCTAAATTCTCTACTGATAACAAATGGAGTTATTTCCCTTCCGGCAGTATTGCATGGCGCATGAACAAAGAAAAGTTTATGAAATCCATCAAACCTGTTAAAGATGCAAAACTCAGATTCAGTTATGGAGTTACAGGAAACAACAGGGTTTCAGATTTTGCATATTTAAGTACGATGGCAACAGATATTACCCTGTCTTATCCATTCAATGGAACCGCAGCCAATTCTGTTGTTCCAAGTTCATTGGGCAATCCCAATTTAAAATGGGAAACCACCTCACAATCAAACCTGGGTTTGGATTTGAATTTGTGGGACGACAAAATCAATGTAACTATCGATGCCTACAATAAAATCACCTCCAATTTACTGATTTATGCACAGTTGCCTCCATCTTCCGGATTTACAAAAGCTTACAAAAACGTAGGGAAGGTTCAAAATAAAGGCTTTGAGTTTTCAATAACATCTAAAAACATTGATAAGGAAAGTTTTGATTGGACAACATCATTCAATATCTCATTTAACAGAAACAAAGTATTGGCATTAAATGATGGACAAGAGTCGTTGTTATCGTTGATTAACTGGGACAATAATTGGAGAGGAATGGCTCCGTACATAGCTAAGGTTGGTCAGCCTCTTGGATTATATTATGGTGCTATTTGGGATGGCAATTACCAATACAGTGATTTTGAATTAAGTGGAGCGGGGGTATATACATTAAAACCTACAGTGACTTCAAACACTTCCGTTTATGATCCTAATATTCAACCCGGTTATATAAAGTACAAAGACCTTAATGGAGACAGGGTTATCAATGATGACGATAAAACCATTATAGGTGATGCAAACCCTGATTTTATTGGAGGGTTTACGAACAATTTGAAATACGGACATTTTGATTTAAATGCATTTTTTCAGTTTTCTTACGGAAATGATTTATTGAATGCCAATCGTTTGATTTTTGAAGGAAATTCAGGAAGGTTGTTGCAAAATCAGTTTACATCCGTTTTGGAAAGATGGACTCCGGCCAATCAAAACAATACGATGTATGTTGCCGGTGGTGATGGCCCAAGAACATATTCTTCCAGGGTTATCGAAGACGGATCTTATTTAAGATTGAAGACACTTCAACTTGGTTATGAAATCCCCGAATCTATATTTAAAAAAGCAAAAATAAAATCTTTGAGGGTTTATATCTCTGCACAAAATTTAATTACGTGGACCAAATACACCGGAGTTGATCCCGAAGTTTCTGTTTACAATTCTGCATTGACGCCTGGTTTTGATTATTCTGTGTATCCAAGAGCCAAAACTATCAGCTTCGGTTTAAATCTTAACCTATAATCAGTATTAATTTTCAATTATGAACAAGGATATAAAAATATTATTCGCATTATTTTTGACATTTTCAGTTGTCATTACTTCTTGTACAAAAGTACTGGACACAAAGCCTGATGATGTGTTAACCACTGCTAATTATTTTAATACAGAGTCTGAATTAAATGCTGCATTAAGTGGCATATACAGCTCATTGGCTCAGGATGGTACTTATGGAAGGAACATTCCAATTGAACTGGAGATGGGTAATGATGAAGGTCATTATAACAATCGCAACAATTATAATACTGTCCCGAGTATTTATGATTGTCAGTCCTCAACAAAAATTTATGCTGATTGCTGGACAGCTTTGTATCAGGGTATAGGTGCCGCAAACTTATTACTGTCGAAAATAGACAAATCTCCGGTTGCATACGAAATTAAAAAGTCCATTAAAGGAGAAGCATTATTCTTAAGGGCTTTCAATTATTTTCAGTTGGTAACAAGATATGGTGATGTGCCCTTGATTATAGAGCCAACTACCCAGGTCAACAACCCTAATTACCCACGAACGCCATCGATTGAAGTGTATAACAGAATTCTTCAGGACATGAAGGAAGCAGATACGCTGGTAAAAGAAGTTAATGCTGTGAATTGCGGTACCAGAGTAACCAAGACAGTTGTTGAAGGAATGTTGGCGAGAGTCTATTTAAAAATGGGAGGACATCCATTGATGCTTGGAGTGCCCGCTTATGATTCAGCAAAGACCTATGCTTTGAAAGTTATCAATTCAGGGTTACACAAATTAAACCCAAGTTATCAGCAGATTTTTATCAACCATTCGCAAAACATGTATGATAATGTAAACAGGGAAAGTATGTGGGAAATAGAATTTATTGGAAATAACACTCCTCAGGGCTCTGTTGCACCGGGCAGTCGGTTTGCTTGTCAGCTGGCAATGAGGTACACAGGTTCTGATCCAAATTATATTTATGGATATGGTTCTTATGTACCAAGCGGAGTGTTGTACAATATGTATACAACCTACTCTTCTGTAACGGATACATTGAGAAGAAATTGGAATATGCCGGAGTATACTTATAATTATGGGGGCAGCTCCAGTTCCAATCCACGAGCCGCTACAGCCTATGCGCCCGGAACTTTTACTTTTGAAAGAGATTGCGGTAAATGGAAAAGAGATTATGAGCCCGCATTTCCTCCCAAACAAAGAGATTGGGGTCCTACCAATTTTCCGATTTTGAGATATGCGGATGTATTGTTGATGGCTGCCGAAGCAGAAAACGAAGTGAACGGACCTACTGATTTGGCAATTGGTTATATAAACGAAGTTCGTACTAGGGCTAAAACGCTGCAACTTTTTTCTGCTAGGGTATCCACACAGGCATTGATGAGAAAATTCATACAGGAAGAAAGAGCAAGAGAACTTTGCTTTGAAGGATTAAGAAAATTTGATTTGATCAGGTGGGGTATTTTCATAGAAAGAATGGATTTTACCAAAAGTGCCATTGCAAATAGTACGGCAACAGCAACCAATAAAAACAGATTTTTGGATGCTTATTTCAATGTGAAGCAAAGAGATACACTTCTCCCGATTCCAAGTATTGAACTGTCTGTAAATTCATTAATGACGCAAAATGCAGGGTGGTAAAATCAATTGATTAAACACAACGACATATTTATGATAAACAAATTTATTTTAGGAATTTTCGGATTTTGTTTTTTAATCACTTCCTGTAAAAAAGAAACCCCGGGTTATGTAGAAAATGATTTAAAATTCAACGCCAGCTTATCAGTTGATAGCGTAGCATTGGGTGATACTGCTAATTTCTTTCTAACAGACAATCCGGATTTTATCAGCTTTTATTCGGGAGAACTAGGCCATCAGTATTTATATAAAGACAGAACAATTTTATTTGGCGGTTCATTAAAAGTTAAATTCGAGACTCGCATTCAAAATCAACCTGCGGACAGCAGCCTTGATGTTTTGATTTCAACTGACTTTAATGGAATATATGATTCAGCAGGAGTAGCTTCCGCAAATTGGAAATTGATTTCCAATCAATTTGTTTTTCCAAACCCATCTGCAACTTTGAGTGTTTTTTACCCATCAGGTCAAACAAATGCAGATTTTGCGGACTTGACAGACAGTGTAATTCCCGGCCAGCCATTTTACTTTGCTTACAGGTATTCAAATAAAAATCCTTCAAGCATAATTTGGAGTATTGGAAAATTAGGCATGTACAATGTTTTTCCTGCTGAAATGGCAGTACCCAATGCTACGGTTATTGATTCCAATCAAATAACTTCTGGTTCTTTTGCAGGAGTAAAAATCGGAGATACTTTGTCTAGATGGTCAACGTCTTCTACTTATTTGAAATGCACCAATTCATCTCTCTCCCCTACCGGAGCACAGTACTGGTATATATCAAGACCCTTGAATCCCAGTGCGGTTGCACCAGATGCTCCCATTGTAATCAAAAACATAACACAAAATCCGCTTAATCAATTTAAGTACAAATACAATCAACCAGGAGTTTACAAAGCTACTTTCGTAGCATCGTACCATAGGCTGAATTTTGAGAAAACCATAATCAAAGAAGTAAATGTAATTGTAAACTAATTATTTTTTACAACCATTGTCCACCAAAAATTGATTACAAATGTCAAAAGTCCGGGTATTAAAAATAAGGGTATTGTTGGCAATTTTTGTAATCCCTACTGTGTCCAATGCACAAAATACCAATCAGCTAAAAAAAATAAGTATTCAGGCAAAGGTTTGGAGCAAGGATGAAAACAAACAAGTGCATTATTCCGACTGGAACAATTATGATGCAATAACAATCGACCAATTAAACGGGTTTAAAAAAAACGAAAACATTCAATTGGATGAATTTGGCGGATCGGGTTTAGTAATTGATCCAACTGGTTTTTTTCACACCAAAAAAATAAATGACAGATGGCATGTCATAAATCCAAAAGGAAGAATAACTTATATAACTGCAGTCAATTCAATCAGAATTGCTAAATCTTCTCCCTTACCATCCAGTTTCAAAACCGAACAAGATTGGGCCAATGTAACATTTCCTCAAATGCTTGAATTGAAATTCAACACTGCCGGATGCTGGAGCGATGTTGATGCAATCTTATCCTATAACCAATCCAATCCGGAACACCCCATCTCATATACATTGCAATTGAATTTATTGAGTAAGTATGTTGCTCAGGCTAGGAAAAAAAATCCTGAAAGAAAAAGCAATTCAATTCTTGGGTTTATACTGGACGAGGATTTTATAAATTATTGTGATAATGCTTGTGGAGTTTTATCATCAACAGCCAAAGACCCGAATTTGCTTGGAATATTTTCTGACAACGAATTGCCGTTTACAAATGGCGAATTGAAAGAATTGGTTTCTAAAAAAAATGAGCAAGACCCATGCTATCTGGCATACCTTAAATTTTTTAAAGAGTACAATGTTGATAAAAAAACAGATACCGCAACCCGGCAAAAAGAATTCCTGGCTTTTTTAGCAGGAAAATATTATGCCATTGTTTCGGGCGCTATTAAAAAGGCTGACCAAAATCACATGTATGTTGGAAGCAGGATTCATTCCAATGCAAAAAACAACGAGTATCTATTTAAAGCAGCCAATCCATTCTTGGATATTATTTCAATTAACTACTATGGTGATTGGCAACCTAAAAGAGACTATATCAACAACTGGTCAACATGGAGCGATAAGCCTTTTTTTATCACGGAGTTTTATACAAAAGCAGAAGAAACAGGTATGAGTAATATCAGTGGCGCAGGATGGATTGTAAAGACAAACAAAGACAGAGCCATTCATTATCAGAATTTTTGTATCGAGCTGCTGAAATCAAAAAATTGTGTTGGATGGCATTGGTTCAGATATCAGGACAATGACCCTAATGATGCTAAGGCAGATGAGTCGAATAAAGATTCCAATAAGGGTATTGTGAACATGAACTATGAATTATATAAAGAACTTACCGATAAAATGAAGGAGCTAAATGCCAATGTTTATGCTTTAATCAGATACTTTGATAAAAAATAAATGAGATTTTTAAGAATCATATTATTTGTATTTTTTTGTTTTGCTTTTTTTTCTGAAGCATTATCACAATCTCCTTCCATTTATCATCCCGGATGGATCGACTTTAATAAAAACGGACAAAAAGATATTTTTGAAGACCCGCAACAACCTGTAGAAAAAAGAGTTTTTGACCTGCTTTCAAAAATGAATGTTGATGAAAAAACCGCTCAGCTTGCAACGTTGTATGGTTATGGAAGAGTATTGAAAGACTCTCTTCCAAGTGAAAACTGGAAAACTAAAATATGGAAAGACGGTATTGCCAATATAGACGAGCAACTCAACAATACAACTTTCAGAAAACAAACAAAAACAACTTTATCATTTCCATACAGCAAACATGCGGATGCCATCAATCAAACACAAAAATGGTTTATTGAACAAACACGATTGGGTATTCCGGTTGATTTTACAAACGAAGGTGTTCATGGATTAGCACATGACAGAGCCACTGCCTTGCCTGCACCAGTTGCCATGGGAAGCACCTGGAATAAGCAATTGCTTCGTAAAGCGGGTGAGATTGTAGGAAGAGAAGCGAAAGCATTGGGATACACAAATATTTACATTCCTATTTTGGATTTGGCCAGAGATCCCAGATGGGGAAGAGTAGTGGAATGTTTTTCTGAAGAACCTTTTTTGGTAACTGAGTTGGGAAAACAAATGGTATTGGGACTTCAGGGTCAGGGAGTAGGTTCAACACTAAAGCATTTTGCCGTGTACAGTGTTCCCAATGGCGGAAGAGATGGTAATGCAAGAACTGATCCGCATGTTGCCCCGAGGGAAATGCATCAGATGTATTTGTATCCATTCAGAAGAGTGATACAGGAAGCACATCCCTTGGGAGTCATGAGCAGTTATAATGATTGGGATGGCGAACCCGTTTCAGCGTCTTATTTTTTTCTAACAGAATTATTAAGAAAGGCTTTCGGATTTAATGGATACGTTGTCTCTGACAGTGATGCTGTTGAATTTATTTTCAATAAACACCATGTAGCATCTGATAAGAAAGAAGGAGTGAGGCAAGCGATTGAAGCCGGGCTGAATGTAAGAACCAATTTTGATGACCCTTCAAACTATATAAGTCCTTTACGCGAATTGATTAAAGAAAAAAAAGTTTCCCAAAAAACACTTGATGCAAGAGTGTCAGATGTGCTAAGAGTTAAATTTAAATTAGGATTATTCGATCATCCTTTTGTAAATACAGCATCAGCAGATAGTGTTGTATTTAATGAAGATGCAAAATTATTTTCAAAACAGATTTCAAGAGAAGCATTGGTATTGTTAAAGAACAAAAATAATCTGTTGCCACTCAACAAGTCTTCCATAAAAAACATACTTATCACTGGGCCTTTAGCTGCAGATACCTTGCATTCTATGAGCAGATATGGACCCAACAATATTAAAGTGGTTTCTGTATTAAATGGTATAAAAAATTATGTAGGTTCTGAAGTGAATGTAATGTACAGCAAAGGCTGTGAAACAATTGACTCATTGTGGCCTGAATCGGAGATCTTTCCGCAAACCATTACATCAAAAGAAAAAGAAGGTATAGATGCAGCAGTTGAGAGAGCAAAATACGCTGATGTTGTTATTGCCGTTGTAGGTGAGGAGGAGTCTTTAGTGGGAGAAAGCAGAAGCAGAACTTCTTTAGATCTTCCTGGTAAACAATTGCAATTAATACAGGCATTGTATGAAACAGGTAAGCCCATTGTATTGGTGTTGATTAACGGAAGACCACTTACCATAAACTGGGCCAATAAATTCATTCCATCCATCATTGAAGCCTGGTTCCCCGGATTGGATGGTGGAAATGCAATTGCAGAAGCAATTTTTGGCGATTACAATCCGGGGGGAAAGTTATCCATGACTTTTCCAAAATCAGTTGGTCAGATAGAATACAATTTTCCATTCAAACCGGGAGCGCATGCCGGTCAGCCGGGTGATGGGCCAAATGGTTTTGGAAAAACGAATGTCTATGGCTCATTGTATCCATTCGGATTTGGATTAAGCTACACTAGCTTTGATTACAGCAATTTAAAAGTAACTCCCGAAAAACAAAAAAGAGATAAGGAAGTCAGTATTTCTCTTGATATTACGAATACAGGCAAATACAAGGGGGATGAAGTAGTACAGTTGTATTTCAGAGATGAGACAAGCAGTGTAACGGTATATGAATCTCAGCTGAGAGGATTTGAAAGGGTTTCATTAAATCCGGGCGAGACGAAAACAATTAAGTTTATATTGAATCCTGATGATTTAAAATTATTGGATAAAAAAATGAAATGGGTAGTTGAACCCGGAACTTTTGAAGTTTTGATTGGAAGCTCTTCAGAAGACATAAGACTAAGAAAAAATTTTATCATTGAATAGATTATTATATGAATCAAGTAATGGACAGATTTAGTTTGAATGGGAAAGTTGTTGTAGTAACAGGAGCTACAGGTGTTTTGGGAATGTCATTTATCAATGCTATCAGCAAAGCCGGAGGCATTGTGGGTGTGATGGGTAGAAATGAAAAAGTGGCCAATGAAAGGGTTCAACAGATCATTTCAAACGGCGGAGAGGCCATTGCATTGATAGCCGATGTCATGAACAGAGAACAATTGACTGCTGCAAGAGATTTGGTATTGAATAAATATGGTCGAATTGACGGATTGGTAAATGGCGCAGGAGGAAACGTACCCGAAGCAATTATTCAGCCCGATGAGGATGTTTTTTCGGTAAATCTTGATGGAATGCAAAAAGCTATGGAGGTCAATTTATGGGGTACAGTTTCTCCGACTTTGATTTTTGGAAAAGCGATTGCAGATAATGGGGGCGGAAGCATCGTTAATATTTCTTCCGTTAGCGCAGAAAGAACATTGACAAAAGTACTGGGATATAGTTTAGGAAAAGCAGCTGTAGATTGTTTTACAAAATGGTTTGCTGTTGAATTGGCAAAACGTCATGGAGATAAAATCAGGATGAACTCCATTATGCCGGGTTTTTTCTTAACTGAGCAAAACAGAGGGTTGCTTACGGATGGGAATGGAGGCTATTCGCCCAGAGGAACATCAGTTATCAATCATACACCATTCAATCGTTTTGGAAATCCCGAAGATCTGGAGGGTGCTTTGATATGGCTGTTGAGCGATGCTTCAAAATTTATCACAGGAACTAAAGTATCCGTTGATGGGGGCTTTAGTGCTTTTTCAGGTGTTTAATTATTAAAATTGAAACAATCGTATTTACATATCAGCTTTGTTTGCTCGTTTGCAATCATTTTTTATTTTGATTCAAGCGCAAGAATTGTAATGCCTTCTTTTTTCGCAGATAATATGGTTTTACAGCAACACACATCGGTTGCAATTTGGGGATCAGCTTCCCAAAAATCAATCATAAAAATTCAAACATCCTGGAATAAAAAAGTTTATACTATCCAATCTGATGAAAATGGCCAATGGAATTCAACGATGATCACTGATAAAGCCGGAGGGCCCTATCAAATTATTATTTCAGATGGAGAAGAATGTAAGATTAGTAATGTGTTGCTTGGGGAAGTATGGTTTTGTTCAGGACAATCCAATATGGAAATGCCTATGCAGGGATTTAAAAATCAACCGGTATTACACTCAAATGAAATGTTAATGGAGGCGGATAATAATAACCTCCGACTTTTTCAATCAGAAAGAAATGCAAACGCTTTTCCTGAAAAAAATATAAAAGGTAACTGGAAAATTTCTGATGCGGAAAATGCAAAAGAATTCAGTGCAGTTGCGTTTATGTATGGGCTGATGTTACAAAAAAAATTAAATGTACCGGTTGGTATTATTGTAAGTTCATGGGGCGGCACAAAAATTCAAAGCTGGATGAGCAAAAGTGCATTAAATAAATCATCGTACGATTTAAATTTTTTGTCAGTGGATACTGCATCTGAAAAACACAAACAGCCCACTGCTTTGTATAATGCAATGATTGCACCTTTTGCCGGATTTGGTATCAAAGGATTCATATGGTATCAGGGAGAAAGCAATCGCCACGAACCCTCTGTTTATGCAAGATTGTTTCCCGAGATGGTTGCAGATTGGAGAACGAGTTGGAATGCTTCCGATTCCTTGCATTTTTATTATGTACAAATTGCTCCTTATGGCGGCAAAGATTCCACAAGAAGCAACAGAGCTATCAGGGAAGTTCAGCTGAACTCAATGAAAAAAATACCCAATTGCGGCATGGTAGTTACGATGGACATCGGAGACGAGTATTATATTCATTTTCCGGACAAAAAAACCGTGAGTGAAAGGTTGTTGTATTGGGCATTGGCAAAATCTTATGGGTATAAGGGAATTTCGTTTTGCGGTCCTTTATATAAATCCATGAGAGCAGTGAATGGAAAAATAAATATCAGTTTTGACTTTGCTGAAAACGGCCTGACTTCTTTTGGTAAAGAATTTGTCAATTTTGAAATAGCCGGTAATGATAAAATATTTTATCCGGCAAAAGCATCCATCGAGGATGACAAAACAATCAATATTTGGTCAAATGATGTTAAAAATCCAATAGCTGTTCGATATGCATACAAGGAATATGCAAAAGGCGATTTGTATAACACAGCAGGTTTACCTGCATCATCATTCAGAACAGATGACTGGTAACATAAAATGCTGGAAAATAAAAGAATGAAAGAATGAAACAGATGATTCAAACAATGAGGTGGTATGGCCCCAATGATCCCGTAAGCTTGTGGGATATCAGGCAGGCGGGCTGTTCTGGTGTTGTAACTGCTTTGCATCACATACCTAACGGAGAAGTATGGACGAAAGAAGAAATAATCAAGCGAAAATTGGAGGTTGAATCAGCAGGAATGGAATGGTCTGTAGTAGAAAGTGTACCTGTTCATGAATCGATTAAAACCCAAAGCGAAGGATTTGAACAACACATAGAAAATTACAAGCAATCCATCAGAAACCTCAGCGAATGTGGTATCAGCATAGTTACCTATAATTTCATGCCAGTAATGGATTGGACCAGAACCAATTTGGCCTATCAAATGCCGGACAGATCTTTGGCGTTACTATATGTAAAGGCTGAAGTCATTGCCTTTGATCTTTTTATTTTAAAAAGAAAAAATGCAGATCAAGATTATACTGCCAAAGAAATTGAAAGAGCAACAAAGCGTTTTGAAGAAATGACAGAGGAAGAGAAAAAAACTCTTCAGCAAAATATGATCAAAGGACTTCCAGGAAGCGAGGAGAGCTTTACTATTGAGCAGTTTCAGCAGGCCTTGGACAAATACAATGGGATTGATGCAGAAAAATTGAGAGTCAATTTGATTTATTTTTTACAACAGATTATTCCTGTTGCAGATGAATGCAGTGTGAAAATGGTAATTCATCCCGATGATCCTCCATATCCATTGTTAGGATTGCCAAGAGTAGTAAGCACCGCAAACGATATTCAAAAATTAGCAGACGCAGTACCTTCACTCAACAACGGATTGTGCTTTTGCACAGGTTCATTTGGGGTGAGGGCTGACAATGATTTACCTGCAATTGTTAAGCAGTTTGGAGACAGAATCAATTTTGTACATCTCAGAAGTACAAAAAGAAATGAATGGGGTGATTTTTATGAAGACAATCATCTGGAAGGCGATGTGGATATGTATACTGTGGTTAAAGAAATTGTTCACGTTATGCAAAGAAGAAACGTTTCTATACCAATGCGTCCCGATCACGGACATCAGATGCTGGATGATTTAAATAAAAAAACAAATCCGGGATATTCTGCTATTGGAAGATTGAGAGGACTTGCTGAATTAAGAGGATTAGAGTGGGGAATAATAAGAAATATGGAGGAGAAAAATATTTAAAGCTGAATGTATGAATGCAAATATTTTGAGCACAGATACGACTATGAGAATAAGCAAATCAACGATATTGACTGAAGATTTTTTATTGCAAAATGAATCAGCAAAAATACTGTTTCATGAGTATGCGAAATCGCTTCCAATAATTGATTACCATAATCACTTGCCTCCCGATCAAATTGCTTTCGATAAAAAGTTTTCTAACCTCACAGAATTATGGCTTAAAGGAGATCACTATAAATGGCGCGCTATGAGGGGATTGGGTGTAAATGAAAAATATATTACAGGCGATAGTTCAGACGAAGAAAAGTTCATGGCCTGGGCCACCTGTTTTCCTGAAACAGTTCGCAATCCTTTGTTTCACTGGTCTCAAATGGAATTGAAAAATCCATTTGGCGTGAATGAATACCTGAATAAAAAAACAGCAACTCATATTTATGATCACTGTAATCATTTGTTACAAACCGATCAATTCAGCACACAGGGAATTTTAAACAATTTTCGTGTAGAAATGGTTGGTACGACTGATGATCCGTGCGATGATCTGCAGTATCATCAAAAAATCAAGCATCAGAAAATTGGAATTAAAGTATTGCCCTCTTTCAGGCCGGATAAAGTGTTTAATATTTCAGATAAGTCTTTGTTTTTAGCTTATCTGGAAAAACTCGAAAATGTATCCGGAGTCAAGATAAAAACGATCTCGGATTTATTTGAAGCGTTGGAGAACAGAGTCAATTATTTTCATGAAAACGGCTGCAGAATTTCTGATCACGGTTTGGTTAACATGCCTGCTCAATTTACTTTCACTGCTGCATTGGAAAAAGAATTTGAAAATTTCATTGCGGATAACAATGCAGCATCTTTTTCTCAACCTGAAACTTTTGCAGGAGCTGTTTTGATCTTTTTATGCAGAACCTATTATAAAAAAGGATGGGTGCAACAATTTCATCTGGGGCCTTTAAGAAATAACAACACTCGTTTGCTAAATACAGTAGGAGCTGATGCCGGTGTTGATTCAATTGGGGATTTTTCACAGGCTATATCATTGTCAAACTTTTTGAATGCTTTGGATCAAAGTGGTCAGTTGGCAAAAACCATTTTGTATAATATCAACCCGGCAGATAATGAAGTCTTTGCTACGATGTGCGGAAATTTTAATGATGGAGAAACGAAAGGAAAAATTCAATACGGTTCCGGATGGTGGTTTTTGGATCAGAAAGATGGAATTGAAAAACAATTGAATGTACTGTCCAATATGGGCACCATCAGCACATTTATCGGCATGCTTACAGACAGCAGGAGTTTTTTGTCATATTCCCGACATGAGTATTTCAGAAGAATACTCTGTAATTTATTGGGAGATGAAATGGAAAAGGGTTTATTGCCTAACGATACAAAATGGATTGGTCAAATAGTTGAAAAAATTTGTTATCGCAATGCAAAAGAATATTTTAATTTTTAAATCATAAAAAAAGAATAATCACAATGAGCAAGAAAGTAGTAACGATGGGAGAAATCATGTTGAGATTATCAACTCCCGATTTTAAGCGTTTTGTACAGGCAGATAGTTTTGATGTCACGTATGGAGGAGGGGAAGCTAACGTAGCTGCTGCATTATGCAATTATGGATTGAATGGAACATTTGTAACAAAAGTGCCCAATAATCCGATTGGTCAATCTGCTATCAATCACCTGCGTCGTTATGGTGTGGATACACAATACATTGCAAGAGGAGGAGACAGATTGGGTATTTATTTTTTGGAAACAGGTGCATCCATGCGTGCGTCGCAGGTGGTGTATGACAGAGCTGGAGCATCCATTGCAGAGGTGGATGCAAGCGAATTTGATTTTGATAAAATATTGCAAGGAGCTGATTGGTTTCATACCACCGGCATAACGCCAGCATTGAGTGATAAAGCGGCTGCATTGACAGAAGCTGCTTTAAAAGCTGCTAAAGCTAAGGGAATAACTACCAGCATAGACTTAAACTACAGAAAGAAATTGTGGAGCAAAGAAAAAGCAAGAGAAGTGATGACAAAACTTTGTCAGTATGTAGATGTATGCATTGGAAATGAAGAAGACGCGGATACGACTTTAGGGTTTAAAGCAAAAGATACGGACGTAACAAAAGGAGAGTTGAATTTGGATGGATTCAAAGATGTATTTAAGCAAATGAAAGAGAAGTTTGGTTTTAAATTAATAGCTTCATCGTTAAGAGAAAGTCACAGTGCGAGTGATAATGGCTGGAGTGCATTGGTTTATGACGGGAATGAATTTTATCACACCAAACAATATGAAGTAAGGATAGTGGACAGGGTAGGAAGTGGCGATAGCTTTGCGAGTGGTTTGATATATGGGTTGGTAACAGGCATGCCAATGAAGGAAGCAGCTGAATTTGGCGTAGCGGCCAGTGCATTAAAGCACACAATACCGGGAGACCTAAACCATGCCACATTAAGTGATGTGAAAGACTTGATGAAAGGGGACGGCTCAGGAAGAGTACAGAGATAGTTCGTTTTGGTTGTGGTCATGGCTAGTGTCTACAGGAACCATATTTTCTAACATTTGCATTTTCACTTTTAAATTATAAAAATGATAATAGACACAATTCAAAATGCATCAAAATATTATTCAGTTCATCCATTATTTAATCAAGCTTTCAAGTGGATACAATCCACCGATTTATTGAATGCCGAAGTAGGTACCACTCAGATAGCGGAAGGACTTAAAGCCATAATAAGCGATGGACAAGGTAAAACAAAAGAGGACAGCCTGAAGAAATTTGAGTGTCATGACAAAAATATTGACATTCAGCTTTGTATAAGAGGAAATGAAATTATCGGGTGGAAACCTCGTGAAAAGTGCGTGATTCCAAACGGAGAGTACAATATAGAGAAAGATGTTCGTTTTTTTAATGATGATCCTGATATGTATTTTCAATTGACAGATGGCCAATATGTGGTCTTTTTTCCGGAAGATGTTCATGCTCCAATGATTGGAACCGACATGGTGAAAAAATTGGTAATAAAGGTAAAAATATAATGGTTGTGGTTTTTGTTGAAAAGAACCACAACACAATAACAATGTTGATTATTAAATTTTAAAGTACAGAAATGAAACAAAAAGCGATTGATGCCATTTTACAACAAGGAATGTTACCGCTGTATTTCAATGCAGATGAAACTGTGAGCATTGAGATTTTACGCGCTATTTTTAAAGCAGGTGTTAAAGCAGTTGAGTATACCAACAGAGGCGAAGCAGCCTTACATAATTTTAAAAAATTAGTGGAAGTAAGAAATGCTGAAATGAATGGAATGTTGTTAGGTGTAGGAACAATCAAGAATTTACAACAAGCAGAAGATTATATTGAAGCTGGAGCAGATTTTCTGGTAAGTCCGGGATATGTAAAAGAAGTGGCCGATAAGGCAAACAGCATCAATATGCTTTACGCACCCGGCTGTATGACGCCCACAGAAATTATTGCCGCGGAAAACAATGGCATGAATTTTATTAAATTATTTCCGGGAAACATGCTTGGTCCGGAATTTTTAAGCAGCATCAAAGATATTTTTCCTAAACTATTGTTCATGCCTACCGGAGGTGTAGACACTACAAGAGAGAATATTGAAGGATGGTTCAAAGCGGGAGTATGTGCTGTAGGTATGGGAAGCAAATTAATCAGTAAAAAATTAATGGAGGCAAAGGATTATTCAACAATTGAATCTTCAACCAAAGAAGTAATGGCTTTAATTCAATCCATAAAAAATTAAACATGTTCCAAAGCAAAACGATGACCAAATACAGATGGACGATTTGTTCGCTGGTTTTCTTCGCAACCACTATCAACTACCTTGACCGGGCTGTAATCAGTTTGTTGAAGCCCTATCTGGCAACTGCTTTCTCCTGGTCAAAAGTAGAGGAGGTGGCCAATTATGCAAATATTGAAATTGCTTTCAAAATTGCTTACGCCGTGGGCATGTTATTTGCAGGAAGATTGATTGATAAATTGGGAACAAAAATCGGGTATGCCATAGCTACAGGATTATGGAGTGTTGCAGCAGTCATTCATGCTTTGGCTACCGGCACTACAGGATTTAGTTTGGCAAGAGTGTTTTTAGGAGTTACGGAAGCAGGTAATTTTCCGGCAGCCATCAAAGCAACGGCAGAATGGTTTCCTAAAAAAGAAAGAGCATTGGCAACAGGAATTTTTAATTCAGGATCCAATATCGGCGCTATCATTGCCCCACTAACGGTACCGCTTATAGCAGAGAAAATGGGTTGGCAATGGGCGTTTATTCTAACGGGAGCAATCGGTTTTATTTGGTTGATTTTTTGGTTTGTTTTTTATGAAGTACCCAACAAACAAAAAAGGTTATCTCAAGAAGAATACGACTACATCCATTCTGATATTGAGGACGCTGTTGAAGAAAAAAAAGCTGCTGTTTCTTGGTTTAAACTATTGAATTATAAGCAAACATGGGCTTTTGCCGTTGGTAAATTTTTAACCGATCCAATTTGGTGGTTTTATTTGTTTTGGTTACCGGATTTTTTGGGAAAACAATATGGTTTAAAAGGAACAGACATTGCTCTACCGGTTGCATTGGTTTATGTGATATCAAGCATAGGAAGCATTGGGGGTGGATATATTCCTATGAAATTCATCAACAGGGGATGGCCTGTATTTAAAGCAAGAAAAACCAGCATGCTGATTTATGCATTGTGTGTTTTTCCAATCATCTTCGCACAACTGCTTGGAGGAATTGATATGTGGCTTGCAGTGTTAGTAATTGGCTTGGCAGCGGCAGCCCATCAGGCCTGGAGTGCAAATATTTTTACTACAGTTAGTGATATGTTTCCAAAATCCGCAACCGCATCTGTTACAGGAATTGGCGGTATGTTCGGAGGACTAGGTGGTATTCTTTTGTCTTTATTGGTTCAGAAAAAAATGTTTGTTTATTATGAAAGCATTAATCAAATTCAAACAGGATATTACATCATGTTCTTTATATGTGCGGGAGCTTATTTGTCGGCTTGGTTGATAATGCATTTTCTTGTTCCTAAAATGAAAAAAATAGAATTGTAGTTATAGTTATGTTGCAAATCATTGAAAACGCTAAAGCCAGTTTGAATAATACTGCCATTGTCAGCAATGGTAAAATTTATTCCTATAATGAATTATTAAAATCATCTCAGCAATTTGCGGCCGTTTTATTGAATGGTCAAAAAGACTTGAATGAAACCCGCGTTGCTTTCATGGTAAACCCTGGGTTTGATTATGTAAAAGTACAATGGGCCATATGGCAAGCTGGAGGAATAACTGTTCCTATGTGCTTGACACATCCGCTTCCCTCTCTTGAATATGTGCTCGACGACACCGGCGCTTCCATTGTTGTTGTCTCTCCTGATTATGCAGATTTTATCAGAGAACTGACAATAGAAAAAAAACTGCGTTTAATCGTTCTCGGTAGTGAATCAAAAACATCCGACTGCATATTGCCTGAAATAGAATCTTCCAGAAGGGCAATGATTTTATATACCAGCGGCACCACCAACAAGCCTAAAGGGGTTGTTACCACTCATGATAATTTAGAGGCGCAAATTTCTACTTTGGTTAAGGCCTGGGAATGGAGTGAAAATGATCATACTCTTTGTGTATTGCCATTGCATCATGTGCATGGAATTGTCAATGTTGTTTCATGCTCTTTGTGGTCCGGAGCTACCTGCGAATTTATCAATGGCTTTTCTGCAGAGGAAATTTTTAATCTGTTTGAAAAAGGCAAATTGAATGTATTCATGGCTGTGCCGACCATTTATTATAAGTTGATTACTTACTGGGAAGAATTACCGGTGGAGAAGCAGCAATCACTTACCAATTGTATGTCTAAATTCAGATTGATGGTTTGCGGTTCTGCCGCATTGCCTGTATCTGTAATGGAAAAATGGAAAACTATCAGCGGCCACACTTTGCTGGAAAGATATGGTATGACGGAAATAGGTATGGCCGTTAGTAACCCTTATCATGGAGAAAGGCGCGCAGGCTATATTGGCATACCATTGCCCGGTGTACAAGTCAAATTGGTAAATGAACAATATAAAGAAGTGGCATTGGGTGAACCGGGAGAGATATTGGTGAAGGGTAAAAATGTATTCAGCGAATATTGGAATAAGCCCGAAGCCACAGCAAAAGAATTTACTGCAGATGGTTGGTTTAAAACAGGGGACGTTGCTGTTATTGAAGAAGGCTACTTGAGAATAATGGGCAGAAACTCTGTTGATATCATCAAATCAGGAGGGTATAAAATATCCGCATTGGAAATAGAAGAGGAATTGCGTAAGCATGAATATATTGACGATTGCGCAGTAGTGGGCATTCCTAATGATGAGTGGGGAGAGTTGATAGTAAGTGCAATTGTTGTAAAAAACAAAGCAATCAATCTGGATGAACTCAATAAATGGCTTCGTGAAAAAATGGCTGCATACAAGACACCCAGAAAATATATAATAGTGGATGAACTACCAAGAAATGCGATGGGTAAAGTAACTAAAAATGACGTAAAAAAACTATTTTAACGGTTATGCATACACTAAAAAAAATTGCCGTACTTGTATTTCTGCTTTTTTCTTTAAATCTAGCAGCACAAAAGCGATTCAAATCGGAAATATTTTCATCCATTGATTCATTCAGTAACATCAAATATGGTCAGGCTGTCAATATCAAAGGAGATAATGAGGAATTATTATTGGATGTATTTTCTCCACCTAAGAATGACACTTTAAAATATCGCCCCTTATTGATATTCATTCATGGAGGTGGATTTCAAAATAATTCTAAGAATGGCAGTTACAGCTCTATGCTTTGTACCAAATTTGCTAAGCGTGGTTATGTCACCGCAACCATTGATTATCGGCTGGGTGTTGAAAAATCTGGAATTGGTTTGGATGGAAAAAAAGAAAAAACAAACAAAGATTATGCAGAGGCATTATACAGGGCTCAGCAGGATGGAAAAGCTGCAATTCGTTTTTTCAGAAAAAATGCCGAACGATATGGTATTGACACTTCTCAGATTTTTATAACAGGAAGCTCCGCAGGGTCTAAAACTTGCTTGGCCATTGCTTATATGAATGAGTCAGAAGTGCCCGAAGATGTTGATAGAAATAAATGGGGACCCATAGATGGTAATAGTGGCAATGAAGGTTATTCTTCTAAGGTCAATGGTGTAATCAATGCATGGGGTGCAATGATTGATTTCAATTGGATACAAAAGGGAGATGTGCCATTGTTCAATACAGCAGGAATCAATGATAAAACTGTTCCTTACGACAGCTCCTTCGATTATCACGGCTTTAAATACGGCCCTTACATTTTATATCAACATTGTTTGTCTTTAGGTATTCCAACAGGCTGGAGGCCATTTTATGAAACAGGTCATACTTTGGACAATAACAAAATAAAACAAGACAGTTGTATTGAATCCATAGCAGCATGGTTGTACACTCAATTGAAAATCAATCGTGGCAGGAATGAGGAAGGCGTATTTAGATGGGAGAAAGAAATCAATGTTTTCGATAGTCTTAACCTAACTGAAAATCACGGAGCCGATGCGATTATGTTTCTCGGTAGTTCGTATATCCGGCTGTGGAAAAATATCAGGGAAGATTTGAATTATTCCGATATCATTCATCGTGGATTTGGCGGGTGTAATTTGAGAGATGTTGCCTATTATGTCAAAAGAATCGTTTACCCGCATCAACCTAAAGCAATCTTTATTTATGTAGGTAACGATTTGTCTGCATCAGAAAAAGATAAAACACCCGATCAGATACTTGAACTGTATAAATATGTTGTAAAAACAATAAGAGCAAAATACCCAACTGTTCCTATCACATGGTTAGCCATTTCGCCAAGTGAAAAAAGGTGGGCTGTTTGGGATAAGATAGAGCAAACCAATCTATTGATCAATGAATACAGCATCTCCCAATCCAATTTATTTTGCATCAACGCCGGAAATAAGTTTATTGGAGAAGATGGATGGCCAAATAAAACATACTACAGAGATGACAAACT
>CAZCOL010000025.1:23089-27185 GCA_964500545.1 uncultured Ferruginibacter sp.
TAAATTTTAACTTAACATTCATCTCATGAAAATTTATGGTGTAGCAATCTTAGCAGGCTGTTTTTTAATCGGACACATTATAGGCGACGAGCTGGGAAGATCTCTAAATATGAACGGCAATCTTGGTGGGGTAGGATTTGCCATGCTGATGCTGATTTTGCTCAACGACTATTTCAAAAAGAAAAATATTTTAAAACCGGAAACGGAAAGCGGTATGCTTTTTTGGAGCACCATGTATATTCCTGTTGTGATTGCCATGTCTGCTTCTCAGAATGTAAAAGCGGCATTATCAGGCGGTTGGGTGGCATTATTGGTAGGAATATTCGCAACACTCGCATGTTATGCTTTGGTTCCCATTATTTCAAAATATGCTCAAAACAAATCACAAACAAAACAATAACCCATGAATGAATTAGTAGGAATATTGGATAAAAACGGATTGGTGTTTGCATTTATGCTGGTTGGATTGATAATGTACATTTCTTATGTAATCTCTAAAAAACTGACGAATCATAAAATTCCCGGTGCTGCCATTGCAATTAGTGTTGGGCTGTTATTGGCATATTTTGGAGGTGGCGAAAAAGGACTCGCTTCTGTGCCCGCATTTACGGGTTTGGCCTTGTTGGGAGGTTCAATGATGAGGGATTTTGCGATTGTATCCACTGCTATGGGCGCCAGCTTTTCTGAAATAAAAAAAACAGGATTGATCGGATTGTTTTGTTTGGTGATTGGAACAGTGGTTGCATTTATTATTGGAGGCTCTATTGGGTATGCGATGGGTTACACGGATGCAAAAAGTTTTGCAACAATAGGTGGCGGGGCATGTACATTTATTGTAGGACCAATTACAGGCGGTGCGGTTGGGGCTAGTTCTGAAGTGATTGCCATCAGTATAGCAATTGGAGTAATAAAGTCTGTTATTGTTACCATTTCAACGCCTTTCCTCGCAAAAAAAATGGGAATCGACAACCCACAGACAGCAATGATTTTTGGAGGTGTGGTTGGTTCAACAAGCGGCGTATCTGCCGGCTTGGCTGCAACCGACCCAAAACTGGTTCCTTATGGCGCATTGACTGCAACTTTTCATACGGCGATGGGATGCTTGTTGTGCCCGTCAATTTTATATTTTATCGCTGATTATTTTTTACACTAAATTGGTTTATAAAAATGATTGTTGAATATGGCAATCCTGATTTTAAGGAAGAATGGCTCGAATTTGTAAAAGAAGATCCCGTGCATCCGGGCATTTCCCTCAAGCGAAGAATTACGGGCAACAGAAATCTTTTTTTGTATGTTCACCAAGATATTCCTCAATTCATGGTTTGTGCAAGAATCGGAAACAGACTTCCGCACAACATGGCTGAAATATTAAATGACGACGGCTACAGCAGCAAGTATGATGTTACTTATGCAATTTTCTATTCCATTTTCCGATTGTCGTCCTGTACAATCAAAGGAGCCGGAACTAAAGCTATTAAAGAGCTGATAGATTATTGCAAAAAAAAAGGCATCAATAATTTTTATACGCTTAGTCCATCTCCCGGAATGAGAGATCAATTTGAACACATGCCTGATGAGCCTACAATTAGAAAATATTTGGAAGCGTGGGATGGCCCCGTTGCAAAATTTCATTTAAGCAATGGCGCAAGAATACACAGCATCAACTTCAATGCAGATTACAGCGAACAACGCTTAAGCGAAAGCTGGGGAATTATGATCAACTACGATTATAACGGCTAGACAGTTCTGGTTGGTCTAATGACCAATCAGAGAAAAAATAAAAATTTCAATCCTTCTCCGAATACTCACCCTTCAGCGCATAATACCCAAACACAATCAATCCTCCCGTAATGATAGGAGTCAGTATGAACAAATTGATGATGGCAAAAACAAGATCTTCCTGCTTGCCCGATTGAAGTTTTGGAATACCCATCATAACTATGTTGAAATAACCAACAAGCAGTCCTAGTAAAATCCAAACAAACCCGCTGTATTTTTTTATTGAGTTCATGAGTATGAATTTAATCGTTTGTTTGATTGATGTCATTTTTTAAAAACAGTAAACCTATCACAAAACATACAGCCCCAACAATTATCGGATACCAAAGCCCATTGAGATACCATTCGGGCTGATTGGCTGTTTTAGCAGTTGTAACAAGATAAGTGGCCACTGTAGGCAAAAGCCCTCCGAAAATTCCATTGCCTATGTGATAGGGCAGCGACATCGATGTGTATCGAATCCTTGCAGGAAACATTTCCACCAGAAAAGCTGCAATTGGTCCATAGACCATCGTTACAAAAATGATTTGAATAAAAACCAGCAAAACCAGTTTCCAGTAATCCTTTGATGCAAGCAGTATTGATTTTTTAATTTCCTTTACCGGCTGAAGATTCCCGTTTTTGAATAGTGTATCCTTAGCCGTTAGTTCGTTTAAAGATTTATCAGAATAACTGATGGATGTAATCGTCGTAATGATGGTATCTTGAGTATGTGGTATCTGCTTGCCTTTTTTTGAAATGATTTTTTCAGCAAGAACTGTTTTTTTGCTTATATCGATTGTTTTATAGATTTCATTATAAATAGGTCTGTAAGACAAAACGGCCAGCAATAAACCCCACATCATTATTTTTTTTCTGCCTATCGTATCTGATAGTTTTCCAAAAAAAATAAAGAAGGGAGTGCCCAACAATAAAGCTACAGCCATGATGGTATCTGTTTGCTGTCCGGCTACGCCACAAACTTTACCAATAAAACTCATGGCGTAAAATTGTCCGGTGTACCATACAACCCCTTGCCCCATAACGGCACCGAATAAAGCAAGCAATACAAATTTGAAATTGTACCTGTTGCCAAAACTTTCCTTTAAGGGATTGACAGAAACCTTTCCATCTGCTTTTATTTTGGCATACACGGGAGATTCGCTCATGTTTTGTCGGATGACAAATGAAACGATTACCATGATGATGGATATCCAAAACGGAATTCTCCAACCCCAATCTTCAAATGCCTCAATGCCCAGTAGATTTCTTGTAATTAAAATTACCAGCAATGAAATGAAAAGACCTGCAGTTGCAGTAGTTTGAATCCATGAAGTCCAAAATCCTCTTTCATTTTTGGGTGAATGTTCGGCTACATAAGTGGCAGCGCCTCCATACTCCCCGCCCAGTGCCAGCCCCTGCAACAATCTTAATACCAATACCAGCAAGGGCGCAAAAAATCCTATTGTTTCATAGCCAGGAACGCAACCAATTAAAAAAGTGGAACCGCCCATCAGTAACAAGGTTACCAAAAAAGTGTACTTCCTACCAATTAAATCTCCAAGTCTTCCAAAAAATAGCGCCCCAAACGGCCTTACCACAAACCCTGCTGCAAAAGTGGCCAAGGTTGATAAAAAAGCAGCGGTGGGATTTTCCTGGGGAAAAAATTTGGTGGAAATAACCAGTGCCAGACTTCCAAAAATGTAAAAATCATACCATTCAATCAAGGTGCCCACAGAGGAAGCTACGATGACGGTTCGTATATTTTCAGGCTGTTTCATATATATTAATTATTTATAAAACGATTCATGGGTAATTGAATGTTGAATGTAATTAAATTTGACTAAAACCCAATAACTACAACGTTTTCGTAAAACTTTTATCTATTTGTGATTTATGGAACTTATAATTAACTAACTTAACTTTGTCAAATCGTTTTTTTTCCTCTTCTCTGATTTAACATTTTATTATAAATAAATATAGGATTATGAAAGCATCCTCAATAGGGCAGAATTTCATAAAATTTTTACTGTTGATGTCATCTGTTGTGATTTGCAATCAAGCTAGTTCCCAGCAGCTAATAGGAACATTTCCCAAAATGGATGGTGGATTTGAGGGTCAAAATACAGGAACTTTAATGACAGCTTCATCCAGTAGTACTCCTGATTCATTAAACTGGTCCAGAGGTTCAGTGGGATCTGGTAGTCCTGCTGTCAATACTTCAAAAGCCAGAACGGGAAACAAATATGCCTTTTGGGGCAATACGAATGCCTCAGGTACAGCAAGCCCTAGAACCATCCTTTCACCCTTTGCCTCTGTTTCAGCAAGCACTTCCTAT
>CAZCOL010000026.1:0-4328 GCA_964500545.1 uncultured Ferruginibacter sp.
TATCCTTGCAAACAATTTCCAAAAACATGCTGTAGTTACCAGTGATATAATTCAAGCGAACAATCTCAGGAATTTTCATCAAATCTTTTGCAACAGCATCATAAAGGGAGCTTTTTTCAAGATAAATACCAACGAATGCTGTGATGTCGTAGCCGAGCAACTTCAAATCAACATTTAATTTTGTGCCTTTTGCTATCTTAAACTCTTGTAGCTTTTTGATACGCACGTGGATTGTTCCTCCGCTGACAAACAACTTTTTACCTAACTCTGCATAGGAAATTTCTGCATTGTCCATCATCGCTTCTATGATTTGCAGATCTAATTTGTCAAGGTTTAATTTCGATGCCATTTTTAAATGTTTTTTATAATTATTCTAACCAATTTGCAAATATTTGAAATGTTTCTATATTTTCAAAATTTTTTTTAAATTTTTTTTAAAAATTTAAAATCGCATTTCTTTATTCGCTTAGTCTTGAATTGAAAAAGAGACAGAAAATCTGCAATGGTCAATATTTATTTTTATGTTATAGGTGTTCTCAAAAACTAAATATCTTTTTTACTTATTTTAAGTGTTTTGTATTATACATATTTTATCGATTTAAACTCTTGCAAAAAATAAAAATACTTATCTTTCAAGTCATTTTAAAAACAACAGACAAGTAATTAAAAATTGTTCTATTTATTTATTAACTAATATAACTGTGTTTAGTTTACACTTAAAACAAAATTTATTTTTACTACCTAGAATATTTAATAATGCTTAAGATCATTAAACCCTATTTAAAACGTTTTTTAAGTCATAAACAACGTGCATTTTTAAGAAAATACCTGATTGATATTATTGCTTTATTTTACAGAGATAACCTAACAATATTAGCAGAGATTTATGAAACAGATAAAACAGGTGGGCACTGGTATACTCCACATTATACGAATCATTTAAAAAATTTTAAAAATAAAAAAATTAATTTGTTGGAAATTGGCGTTGGGGGGTATGAAAATCCCAATCTTGGAGGAAAATCTTTAAAAATGTGGAAAAAATACTTCTCCAAGGGACAAATATATTCCATTGATATTTATGATAAAACTGCATTACAGGAAAATCGGATCAAAATATTTCAAGGTAGTCAAGTTGATGTCGATTTTTTAAACAAATTAACCGGCATGGTTGGTAAATTTGATATTATCATTGATGATGGAAGCCATTTTAATGAGCACATTATCGAAACATTTAAAATACTTTTTCCAAAACTCAGCGAAGGAGGGGTATATGTAATTGAGGATATCCAAACATCCTATTGGGAAGATTATGGAGGCGATAGCAAAAATCTAAATAACCCTAATACTGCAATGAATTTTTTTAAAAGTCTTACAGACTGCTTAAACCACCAAGAAATAGTTGACGAAAATTATCAAGAAAGTTATTATGACAAAAATATTGTCTCGATGCATTTTTATCATAATCTGGTTTTTATACACAAGGGTACCAATAATGAAGGTTCCAACGCAGTAATAAATCATAAAAGGGTTAAGCCAAATTCAGCAAGCATTAATTAATCCACCAGTTAACTGCCCTAACAAAACCAAATTCAATGAATGTTCCCGCAGGTGTTGTTTTAAAACTTGAAGCTAATTCCCCACTGGAGGCATCTACTTCACCAGCGAAAGCAAATTTTGGATATATGTTGGTATAAACTTTAAACGTGTGTTCTTTATTCCACTGAATTGAAAATCCTGAATTTTTAGGAATTAATGAAGTAAAGGATAGTGTTCCGGTTTTCGGATCAACCACACCATTATTTTTATCTTGTTTGTTTTTCTCTGAAATGATACCGAAATATAGGTGACTTCTTCTTAAATCATCTTTTGGACTTACTGTGAACCGAACTCCATATTCAAATTTAGATATCGAAGTTTTTGATTTTCCTGATCCATTTTCCTCCACATCTTTAATGGATTTAGTAAACTTTCTGGACCCTCTTCCGTAATCTATATAGAACTTAGCCCAATTTATTCCACCATAAATTCTGCCGCCAAATTGAAAACTCAAATTACTGGCATCAAAAATCGGACTAATGCCTAGTTTAACTGTGGCGTAACCAAAACCTCCGTATTTATTGTTTTCTGCACCCATTTTTAAAGTTGGTTCAAAATTGATTACAAAGGGATTTTTTGCGATAACTTCTTTTTTATTAGTAGACACACCTCCAGACATACTGGAGACGTTACTGGCAAAAAGCAATGGATAACTTGAAAAGGAATAGCCATAATCTATTCCAACACCAAATTGAGCTTCATTTTTAGATCTGATAAAACAATATGTTGGGTCTGCCTTTCCCATTTTGTCATTATAAATCCATTGGCCCAAGGTAAAAAGCAAAATACCAACCATACCAGCTTGTGTTGCATCATTTACAGCTTGTTGTCTGTTGGCTTCGGTCTTCCATTTGTCATACTCGGCCTGCTTTTTCCTTAACATTTCCTGTTCTGCTCTGGCTTCTTCTGCCGCTCTTTGATTTGCTAATCTTTTCGCTTCTTCGGCATTATTCATATTTTTAACTGTAGGGTTTACGCCGTTTGAAGAGTTGGTTGATTTTGAGCCTTCTGCACTTTTTGTATTGGTAGTTTCTTTTCCTTTAACACCAGAACTTGAGCTTGCACTTGATGATTTTGATGTTGTGCCGGAAGCTGAGGTGCTCTTGTTTGAGCTTGCATTTGTACCGGTCTTCGCTGATGAGTTTTTTGAAGCGGTTGCATCATTTTGTTTTGAATTATTATTGCCGCTGTTTTCTGTACGGGCTCTTTCCGTTTCTGCTTTCTTTTTAGCTTCTTTATCTGCCTCAATTTTTGAAGATTCAGCAGCCTTTTGCTTTTCATTCCTGATCATCGCCCTAATATGGTTTTCAATTGGTCTTATTCCGGTAAATCTGACTGATGTAGCCCTGATAAAATTAACCGAAACAGATTTAGCGTCTATCTGGGGGTCGTTTACTTTAAAGAACATCCACTCTCCCCGAGGCAATTTCATGGTTCGCGATTGTCCCTTAGCAGATACAACCACTTCAAACTCTGTAAAATCCCGATCCACGCGAATTCCATTGAACAACTCTTTTCCGACATGCTGATCTCCATAGTATTTTCCGTCTAATATATACATGAATTTAAACGCCGGGTCAAGGGTTTCCGCAGTTCCTGCTTTGTAATCAAATCTTATCCAAACATCCGCAGATTTATCCCATCTGTCTATTTTTACAGTTCCTTTCATCATAAAATAAACTTCTGCCAATCCATTTTGACTGGTTGGAAGTATATAGTTTACCGGAGCTACGGGTATATCTGCATAATTTGAAGGTTTTTGAGACAATAAATTATCAGACAGTAAAATGCAGCAAATCAGAATGAGTGTTTTTGGGTGCATATGGATTACAGAATTTTTTGATTGAAGTTAGGGTTAAAATATTGTTATTACAAATAAATTAACATCAGCTTATTCGGATAAATAATTTAAGTGTTGAATGACTAAGTTTACTTTTCATATCTCTACTGGCGACTTATAGATTTATTTTATTTTGGGGTCAAATATTTAATATGGTTGATTCATAATTTATGGATTCTCTACCTTTGCCTATATGGGTCAAAAAAAACTACTTCGCTTCAATCAACTCAAATCTTTCAGTAATGTTTTTGAATATCCAAAAAATATTTCCGGAACATGGCATACTGTTTTTGAAAATAAAAACCCCGTCATTTTAGAGCTGGCCTGTGGGAGAGGAGAATATGCAGTTGGCTTAGGTACCATGTTTCCTAAACAGAATTTTGTTGGGGTTGATGTGAAAGGGAACAGAATGTATCTGGGTGCAAAAAAAGCGCTTGATCTTCCTCTTAAAAATGTTCGGTTTCTCAGAACACAAATAGAAATGTTGCCGGAATATTTTTCTACCGATGAAGTGGATGAAATCTGGATTACATTTCCCGACCCGCAACTAAGGACTTCAAGGGCAAAAAAAAGACTGACTCATCCAAGGTTTTTAAGATTGTATCAACAGGTTTTAAAAAAATCCGGTATTATTCATTTAAAAACTGACTCTCCCGTATTGTACGATTTTACCCTGCGTGTTATAAACATGTATGGATTGAAGCTCATGAAATCATCCGAAGATGTTTTTTTCGCTGAAAATATTGATGAAAGACTAAAAATAAAAACACATTATGAGGGACTGGATATTGCACAAAGCAGTAAAATATTTTATTTGCAATTTTCATTGCCCGATAATTTGATCAACCGGGATGATGAGTTGCAGGAAATTCTTAAGCAAACTGAACAATCA
>CAZCOL010000026.1:4428-22890 GCA_964500545.1 uncultured Ferruginibacter sp.
TTTGATCAACCGGGATGATGAGTTGCAGGAAATTCTTAAGCAAACTGAACAATCAACTCAATAATATTGTATTGTAGTATATGGATGAGCAATTAATCGAAGGGAGGGATTTTTATTACAATGAACAGGGTTTTGTTGTGCTTACGGAATTGTATCATTTGAAGAAAGGGTTTTGCTGTGGAAACGGATGCACACATTGTCCGTATCAATTTGAAGCTGTGCCAGAACCTAAAAGAACATACTTATTGAATGAAAAAGCATGTCAAGAAAAAAATCATTAACTCCGGTTTCTTCTCCTAAAGAATTTACTTTTTTTCAGGATGTATTTGAAGTTGTTTTACAAATTCCAACCGGAAGAGTCACAACCTATGGCGCTATTGCAAAATACCTTGGGACAAAAATGAGCGCCAGAATGGTTGGGTGGGCCATGAATGCTTCACACTCATCCTCTTTAAAAATACCTGCTCAACGTGTAGTCAACAGAAATGGCATGTTAACCGGTAAATTTCATTTTGCAACTCCCTCATTAATGGAAGAGCTGTTGGTTAAAGATGGTCTTATAGTTAAAAATGATACCATTGTGGATTTTAAAAATGTTTTTTGGGATCCTTCAATAGAATTAACTTTATAACAAGCCGATTGATTAAAATATTGTTTTTAAAAACCGCTTTCTTAAAAGTACTTCATGTCAGAAAAATATTTCAGGGGTAAAATCATCTCTATCAATAATGATAAAAAGAAAGCTACGATAGAATATGTTTCCAATAATAAAAACAAGACCATTCAGGCTGTTATTGATGACAAACAACAGGAGAAGTACATCCAATTGAAACTAATAAAAAAAATACACCGATTTCTCGTAGGTGATCATGTCAAATTTGTTATAAAAAAATCTTCTCAAAATGTTTTTTTTGCAGATCATGTATTGTATGAATACAACAATAGCCTTGAAGTGTTGATACAAAAAGCAATCGTAGAAAATAAATTCCTGGGCTATGTTAAAAAAATTGGTGATGACTTCTTTGTCAAAGAAATTGATTCTTATCTTTTCTTTCCTTTACGAATTTCCAAATACGAAAATCCTCCTGTTGTTTCCGAATCGCCAAAAGCAATCAGCTTCAAAATGATTAATATAGAAAAGCCGGAAAAAATAATGGCTGAATTATACAATCACAATTATACAAAAGGGTTTTTAGAAGCTGTTAAACAACACAAAAGCCAACAGGTGATTGAGGCAAACATTAAAAAGGTTACTCCCTATGGAATTTTTATCGTGCTATCTGAAAGCGGTTTGGATAGTAAGATTCCTGTAAATGAAAAAATAGTTGAAAAATTAAACGGGCTTAATTTGAATGTTGGATCTACGATAAAAGTAAAAATCAATCACATAACAAGTGACAGAATCGTAGTTGAATTGGTTGATTAATCAACAACTATCAAATGTAATACGGGCTGATCATGCAATAAACAATCACTCCGGTCACTGCCACATAAAACCAAACGGGCCACGTTATTCTTGTCAACTTCTTATGTTGCTCATATTCTCCGATCAATGCCCTATATGCGGTAAACAAAATAAATGGCAGAATGATTCCCGCCAAAGGAATGTGTGTCATCAGAATGAAATAATAGACTATTCTAATTAATCCCTCTCCTCCAAATTTGGTTTCTGCAGCCAGCAAATGATGTGCAATGTAGCTAAGCAAAAACAATACCGATAAAACAATGGCTCCCAGCATTATTTTTTTGTGCAGCAGATATTTTTTTTGTTTAGCGGTAATCAAACCTGCAATCAATAAAATTGCCACTAATGAGTTTATAATTGCACTGGCTGTTGCAAATACATGTGGGCTAAAAGGCAATTCGATATTTAATTGTACCTTATTCAGTATTACTACTGCAGCAAATACAACAATTGAAATTGTGTAAATAAGGCCTTTTGCTGTGGTGTCATTTTTTTTAATAACGGGTGTTAACATCTTTTTTGATTTTATATCTGTTCAGAAATGCAATTAGAACAATAATTAAACCTATTCCGAAAAATATAACAGGAAGATAGGGTATAAATTCGCGAAAAATAGTGGGGCTTTTTTTGTCTTTCTCCAGCATCAATGTGGGTATATCGGATGCGAGTTGAGCCTGTTTCGCTGTGTCAAATCCATTGTACCAACCTCTGACTACTCGATTGGAGTCTAGCAGAAAAAAATTCTCGGTATGTATAAAAGCAGTGTCCACCTCTGTGTCTGCTATACTTGCTTTGATCTCATTTATTGCAAACTCATATGTCTCTTTTTTATCACCGGCAACAAACCACCAGCTATCGTGATTGATATCGAACCTGTCTGCAAAGCGCCTTAATTCAGAAACACTGTCACGTTCAGGATCTACGCTTACACTTACAAACTGAACAATCTCAGGATTTTTTTCAAATGATTTTTGAAGCTTTTTCATCGACTTTGCCAAGCCGGGACAAATTGAAGGACAACGGGTGAAGAAAAAATTCAGCACAATTATTTTTCCATGCAAATCATCCAAGGATACTTGTTGGCCCAGCTGGTTCGTAAATGTGAGGTTTTTAACTTGATGCCAAATTGTATCATTTACAGGTTTCCCTTTTTTATAATTAACATTGACGCTGTCGTAAAAATAATGCCTAGGCATATGTACTGCGTCTTTACTGTAATACTTTACAATCCAGTATCCTGTGAGCGGAAGCAGTAGGGTAATTATCAGCGCTATGCCAGATCTTTTATTCAATTTTTTTTATTTATTAACAAATATTCGTTTCCGAATGTTTTGTGAAGTGTGCATTTAATATAAAAGCCATCGTTTTTAATAATAAACGATGGCCGATAAAATATTTGTATTTCAAATGTTATTTGTCGTTTTCCGGCTCAGCCACTTTTATTTGTTCTGCCTGATTGGCTGTGCTCCCTGCGTTTGTATTCCTAAGATTTTTCCAGCTGTTTCCATCTGCAAGAAATGCAATTATAAACCACACAAATAAAACCAAGGGAACTATTATGGTCATGATGAAATTTCTGATCTCATCGCCAAGGTGCATAAAAACGGAAACAATATAGTAAGCTTTGGCTAATGTAAGAATCGCTATGGCGCATTTTGTTGAAAGAACAGCCACATAGCCTAGCTCTCCATTTTTAGCATATAAGAAATATCCCAAAGCCAATTCAATAATTGTTAATACAGACAAAACCCAAAATATTTTCCAGATTTTTCCTGTACCTCCTGAGTGATCGGGATGAAATGTAACTTCCGGATTATCGATGTGTGGTGATGACATAATTATTTTACTTTTAAGTTATTTTACTTTTAAAATTTTTAATTAAACCAAATAAAAACAAAGGAACACAAATACCCATACCAAATCCACAAAGTGCCAATACAGACCTGCCTTTTCAATCATTTCGTAATGACCTCTCTGATCAAAATGCCCTAATTTGGTTTTAATGTACATAACAATATTAATGATGACTCCGCTAAATACATGGAATCCATGAAAACCAGTAATGCCAAAAAAGTATCCGCCAAATGCAATCGGTCCGCTATGCGTTGCGTGTAATCCGGAGGCCGAGATTTGACTGATTAGTTCCTGGTTTGTAAGTTCATTCAGGTTATGATGGGCTCCCTCTGCGCCGTGATGTAATGTGGAAGCAATGGCAACAAGCCCTT
Organism: uncultured Ferruginibacter sp.; assembly: GCA_964500545.1. Classification (GTDB taxonomy): domain Bacteria; phylum Bacteroidota; class Bacteroidia; order Chitinophagales; family Chitinophagaceae; genus Ferruginibacter. The sequence continues at coordinate 8,119 of CAZCOL010000026.1, forward strand.
CGTGAGATGTTTTTTGTAAAGCTGCCATCATTGTGCCATGGTCTAATTCGGCTCCCCATGGATTCATTTTTACAGTAGTTGGTATTGCTGCAAGTGTTCCGTCGTTCAACAAAGCAACATGTTCTCCTGTTAACAAGTGCGTCCATTCCCAAGCCTGACAGCCCAAGAATGCGAGTCCCCCTATGATGGTCATAATCATAAACTTCTCTACTCCCTTTCTGTTCATTTGGTGACCCTCGTGAACAGCCAACACCATAGTTACAGAACTGAAGATCAAAATGAATGTCATCAAACTCACAAATGCCAAGGGTAAGTTTGCATGGCCCGCAAATGGAAATGAATTAAAAACGTGATTGGGATCTGCCCAATGATTAACACTAAATCTGATGGTGCCATAGCTAATCAGAAATGCTCCGAAAGTAAAAGCATCACTCATTAAAAAATACCACATCATTACTTTGCCATAGTTGACATTGAATGGGCTTTTACCTCCACTCCACCATTTAGTTCCTGTTGGAATTGCTGTTGAACTCATATTTATTAAGAATTAACTTATTTATTAAAATTCAAAAAATCCGTTTTTGATCTTTTTTCCCATGGTTGAAACCATGGGCTACTTTTTTTACTTTATCATGACTAAAAAAATCAACAAATAAATCCACAACACATCTACAAAATGCCAATAGGTGCTTACCAGCTCAACGGGCACAACGCTGTAATTTTTTCTAGCCGTTCTGAATGCATTTAATACCATTACAACCAATGCAACAACTCCTCCGAAAACGTGTACTGCGTGCAATCCAACAATGACATACAAAAAGGAAAAGGAAACTCCTGCCTGCAAAGTCATGCCGGCGTTCCAAAATTCCCTGAAACCAAGGTATTGCATCATTATAAAAAGAACTCCGAGTAACGCAGTAAAAAACATTCCCTTTCTGTACTTTTCCATGTATCTTTCTTTGAAATACTTCAAAGAAAAATGCATGGTGAAACTGCTCAACAGAATAACAACTGTACTGTACCAAAACAGAACAGGAATTTCAAATGTCTGCCAATTCGCCTGATTGCGCTTTACTATATAGGCGCTTGTCAATCCGGCAAACATCATTACAATGCTTCCAATAGCCACCCATAAGGTAAACTTATGAGGGTGAATTTTATTTTTAGCCTGAATCAACTCTGTTTCCATAATCAAACTCTATTCTCTTTCAGTGTTTATGCTTTGTTAGCATATAAACTCAAAAAAACAATCATTAAATAAAAATAAGAACTGAACATTACTCTTCTTGCCGATAGCACATCCATTTTAATAAACAACACAACACTTGTATAAACCATAAACAAATTGCACACCAACAAAATCCACATACTGGCCATACCGCTTATTTGGTAGATATAGGGCAAAAAGCCGACCGGAATCATCAATGCGCTGTATACAATTGTCTGGATTGCTGTAAACTTTGTCGGTCCTTTATCACTTGGCAACAACTTAAATCCGGCAGTACTGTAGTCTTTGTGAGCAACCCAGGCAATCGCCCAAAAATGAGGAAACTGCCAAAGAAATTGAATCAGGAACAACACCCATCCACCTGTCCAGTTTTTATCTACCCCGTCTTCAAAACTTGCCACCCATCCAATCAAGCAGGGTAAAGCTCCAGGCAAAGCACCCACTAATACAGCTACTGAATTTATTTTTTTCAATGGTGTATAAATGAATCCATATACAACCAAACTAAACAAACTCAACCAGGTAGCTTCGATGCTGAACAAATACATAATGTACAACCCTAGCATACCTGAAACAATCGCAAAGACCCAAGCTTCCTTTGCCGACATTCTGCCACTGGCAACAGGTCTTACTGCTGTTCTTTTCATTATGGCATCAGTATCTTTCTCAAGAATCTGATTGATTGTATTTGCCGATCCGGTGACCAACATGCCCCCGGCAAAAAGTAAAAGAACTTTCATCAGATCGAATCTGATGTTTGGTGCAAGAAGGTAACAGATTACCGTACTAAACACCACCATAAAACTCAACGTGAACTTGATTAATAAAAAATAATCCTTCACTTTAGTTGCCAACACAAACGATGTTGAGTTGCCGATGGTGTTTTTTTCCTGCACTCTTTATTAATGTTTACTTTCATCCGCACCTACAGGTACATCCTGCGGAATAAAATCTTTTCCATCTTTTGAATAGTCATAAGGCCAGCGATGAACCTCAGGAATATCTCCAGGCCAGTTTCCATGCCCAGGGCGAATAGGAGCTGTCCACTCTAATGTATTTGCTTCCCATGGATTTTGTTCCTTCACTTTTCTTCCCTTCCAGATACTGTAAAAGAAGTTGATTACAAACAGCAATTGAACAGCAAAAACTATCAAAGCAACAATGCTAATAAATTCGTTTAATCCTCCGAACATTTTAAAAGATTCCCAGTTGGAGAAATCATAATAACGGCGAGGCATACCCGCTAAACCTTCGTAGTGCATTGGCCAAAAAATCAAGTATGCGCCGATGATTGTCACCCAAAAATGAATGTATGCCAAAGTGTTATTTAAATAACGGCCGAACATTTTAGGATACCAATGATATACTCCCGCAAACATTCCAAAGAAAGATGCAACACCCATTACTATATGGAAATGCGCAATTACAAAATAAGTATCGTGTAAATGTATATCCAATGCAGAGTTTCCTAAAAATATTCCGGTAAGACCTCCGCTAATGAACAAACTCACGAATCCGATGGCAAACAACATCGCCGGAGTAAATCTTATATTACCTCTCCAAAGTGTAGTGAGCCAGTTAAATACTTTGATGGCAGATGGGACGGCAATTAACAATGTCAACAATACAAATACTGAACCCAGGAAAGGATTCAAACCTGTAACAAACATATGATGCGCCCATACCAAAAAGGCAAGAATTGTAATTGCAAACAAGGAAGCCACCATTGCCATATATCCAAAAATTGGCTTGCGGCTATTTACAGATAGAATCTCCGAAGACATACCCATAGCAGGCAATAAAATGATATATACCTCCGGGTGACCCAAGAACCAAAACAAATGCTGAAACAAAATAGCACTTCCTCCTTCGTTTGGTAAAATTTTTCCTGCAACAACTATATCACTCAGATAAAAACTGGTTCCCAGATTTCTGTCGAACAACAGTAAAATAGCTCCTGATAATAAAACAGGGAATGACAACACCCCTAATACAGCAGTGAAAAACAATGCCCATACCGTTAAAGGCATACGAGTCATACTCATGCCCTTTGTACGCATGTTTAATATAGTAGTAATATAATTCAATCCACCCAATAGAGAAGAAACAATAAACATAGCCATACTGATCAACCATAAATCCATTCCTATTTTACTACCCATGGATGCATCACCCAATGCACTTAATGGAGGATAAATAGTCCAACCACCACTTGCTGGTCCGGTTTGAACAAACAGGGATGCCATCATTATAACTGATGCTAAAAAGAAAAACCAATAGCTGAGCATGTTCAACATTGGAGATGCCATATCCCTTGCACCTATCTGAAGAGGTATAAGAAAATTGGCGAAAGTTCCACTCAATCCGGCTGTTAGTACAAAGAACACCAAAATTGTTCCGTGCATGGTTACCAACGCATAGTAAAACTCGGGTTGCAACTTTCCACCCTTAGCCCAATGGCCAAGCAAATCTTCCAGCCAGGGAAATGTTGATTCTGGGTTCCCTAATTGTAATCGGAAAATCACAGAAAACAAACCTCCAATGATTGCCCAAATTATTCCCGTTACCAAAAATTGTTTTGCAATCGTTTTATGGTCCTGACTAAAAACATATTTTGAAATGAAGGTCTCATGATGGTGATGCTCATGATGCGCATCTCCATGTCCTTGATGATGTGTTGTTGATTCTACGGTTAGTGTACTCATTGTATAAATGGATTAATGCTTTATTAATTAATTGTGGCAGCTTGTGCCAATGACTTTGTAGTTGATGTATCGGCAGTTTGTTCTTTCACCGGATTTTTATCAGGATACAAAGTAAAATATTCAGGTTTTTGTGAAGCAAGCCATTTGTTGTAATCTTCTTCTGACTCAACAACAATTACACCACGCATGGAAAAATGCCCTTTGCCGCACATTTGATCACAACTTATTTCATAAACAAAATTTGGATTACCGGTTCTTTTCTTCATTTCCTCAGTGGTATATTTTGGTGTAAACCACATTGTTGTTGGAATGCCCGGCACAGCGTCCATTTTTAACCTGAAATGAGAAAGACCAACATCGTGAATAACGTCCATTGCATTAATAACCAGCTTTACCGGTTTTCCTACGGGCAGATGCATTTCGGTAGTATGTAAATCATCCCAGCTTTCTGGATCTTCAAAATCCACTGCCAATGTGTTTCCTGATGGCTGATTGTATAATTTATAATTTTTCTTACCAAGCTTTCCATCCTTTCCGGGATATCTCATATCCCAAGCAAACTGATGACCCGTAATTTCCACCAAAACGGAATCTTTTGGTGCGTCGCTGGTGATTTTGAACCAGAATTTCAAGCCAAAAACAATCAGAATGGTTAGAAAAATTGCCGGTACGGTTGTCCACAACAATTCAAGTTTATTGTTGTGTGGAAAATAAAAAGCTTTTTTGCCTTCCTGTTCCTGATATTTAAATGCAAACCAGAATAATAAAACCTGAGTTATTACAAAAACCACCCCTGTAACACCTATAGTGATGTACAACATCAAATCTATTTTTTCACCCTCTACAGAAGCGGACCCTTGTGTAAATAAAGTTTTACCGTAGTATAATTCGTTGCAATACCAGGCGCCTATTAAGCCAAAAATCAAAAAGGAAATCAGCAAAAATCCATTGATTTTATTGTTTTGCTTTCTTGACTTGGCTTCCCCCTTTAATATACTTACGTACTCGCTTGCTTTTGCGATTTGAAAAATCAAAATAAAAATTATCGATACAATTGCAACAAAATAAAATTCCTTCATTGGTATATTTTTTTTCTTCTGAAATCCCTATAGGATTTATTAAAGTTATTTTTCTGTCTGTTTATTTTTTTTGATTATGTATGGTGAATCATACTTTCCTTGAGGAAAGGATGATTTTTTGCAGTCAGTGGATTTTTGGTAAAATATCTTCCTACACCCAACATAATTAATCCAATAAACAACGCTGCGATTCCAAATTCAAATGGCATCATTCTCGCATGGTCTTTCATTGTACCAGGCATCACCATTTGATAAAAGTCAATCCAATGGCCGAATATGATGATTACCGCCATTACTGTTATCAGTGTCCAGTTTCTCTTGGCTCCTTTTTTCATCAGTATCAATAACGGACATAAAAAGTTCAACACAAGATTCAGGAAAAATAAAAAATGGTATGGGCCGGACTTGTCGGCAGTTCCGATTCTTTCAATAAAGTATTTCGTCTCTTCCGGCTGGTTGCTGTACCAAATCAGCATATACTGCGAGAACCATAAATAAGTCCAGAATACAGAAAAAGCAAACATGAATTTACCCACATCGTGCAAATGCTCTTCGGTTACATATTCGAGTTGTCCTTTGTTTTTAAGGAAAATAATAAAAAGTGCCACTAGAGACATTCCCGAAACAAATGTGCTTGCAAATGTGTACCAACTGAACATTGTGCTGTACCAATGCGCATCAATGCTCATGATCCACAACCATGGAATAGTTGATGCTACTGATAAGCCGAAGAAAACAGCATATAGTGAAGCCCAAACTGTATTTTTCCAAATCCATTTTTTTCCTGTTTCATAATCCATTGTGCCGTGTTTGTCGGAATCTAAACTCATACTGCGCATTTTGCGACCCAACAACCACCACATTACAATTGCAACAGCAGACCAGATTGTAAAGAATTTGGGATTTAAAAATCCACTCTTACCATTCAATATTGGATCTTTTGCAACTGCGGCTTTATCCAGCCAATGATAAATATCTGTACGACCGCCCCAAACAATTCCCATCAACACAAGGAATGTAATAATCCCCAACATAGGCACAACGCTTGAAATAGCTTCAGGTACTCTTCTTAATGCAACCTGCCATCCACCCATAGCCATAGTGGTAACGCATATAAAAAACATAGAGGCGTTTACTACCAGCAACCAGTAAGCACTATTTTGTAGCAACACTGCCCAGAAGCGAGTACTGTTGACATGGTCACCTCCTCCCTCATGAGATACAGGAGCAAAAGGATGAAACATGATAAACCCATAGAGCAAAGCCACCACTCCGGCTGTGATTAATCCCCATGTCCATTTTTTATAACTGCCCGGTAATTCAAATTGGTTATTCATCTAAGTTTACTTTATGTTTTTTATACGTTGGGTTATGAGGCCCTGTTTTGTTTATTATTAGTTCGCCTTCGTACTGTCTGTTGCACTTGACGGTTTTGGTTGTAACGTGCGAATATATTTCACCATCATCCAGCGTTGTTTTCTATCCAACTGTGATGCATAGCTTCCCATGTTGTTTTTTCCGTAGGTGATTGAATGAAACATTGTTCCATCAGCCATCTTTACATAGCTGTCCAAAGTTAGATTCGCAATTCCTCCTATTTTGCCCGAAGTAGAAATTGGTCCGTTTCCTGCTCCTTTATCACCATGACATATGGCGCAGTTGATATTGAATAATCGACCTGCTTCTTTTAATTCAGCTTGGGAAAGGCTGTCCAACGGATTTTTAACCTGAGCGCTCATCTTATATCCATTGCTGTCATTTGGTAATTGATAAGGAGTCAATTCTCCTGTTTTTATATACTGGATTGTTCCTGCAACCGGCATGCTATTGTAAAATATCCTGCTTCCTCCCCTCATGGAATGATCGGTTGTAAACAATAAGGAATCTCTCTCTGCATAAGTTTCATAGGCACGGCTGTATGCCATGTCGGGCATATAGATTTTTCCTGGCTTCCGCTTACTGTCGCAACTCACAAATGCCAAAGACACTGTTAAAACCAATACCGATAATGTTGCAATTTTTTTCATACTTTTCTGTTATGTATTCCCCGTAGGATTTGTTTTCTGTTTATTGATAAACAATCAATGGTTGTTCTTTTGTGCTTCTTTATAAAGCTTTTGTTCTCTGTCATATCTTCCGATCCACCAACCTGTTTCTGCATGCTGAACATTAATTTCTTTTGCTCCAGCTTTTTCTAAAAAGCTCTGCAATTCTGCATCATTGGTTTTATCAGTGCACTCAATAGCCATTACAAAAAGATCGTCTGTAGCTCTGGGATGAAAATGATGTTTCTTTACGAACGGAGACAATTGACACAAATAACAAAAAGTCAACACCATTCCTACTGCCGAAAACAGTACCGTTAATTCAAATGTGATAGGAATCCATGCGGGCAATGCAAAATGAGGCTTGCCGCCAATGTTCAAAGGCCAGTCTTTTGTAAATACCCAACTCATAAAACTAAGCGCAGTTGTTGTACCGGTGATTGCATAAATAAACCCTGCTGTATGAATACTGGTTTCTCTTAATCCCATTGCATGATCTAAACCATGAACAGGAAACGGTGTGTACACATCATGGATTTTATATCCTTGCTTGCGAACATTTTTCACAGCGGGAAACAATACCGCTTCATCATCAAAAGAACCAACTACAAATTTTTTTATTCCTCCGGCCATAAATTTTCTTTTTAGATAAAATCAAAAGTCTAAAATAGTTAAGAAGCAATGTTACACCAGTTGGTGTTTTTTTACTTTTAAATTTTTACTTTTTTAATTATTCAAATTTTACTTTTTAATTTTTATTTTTTGCTTTTAATGAGCATGTTCAACCTCTTCTACATAAAACTTTTCAGCATCTGCTTTTTCAATATCAGTCATCTTTGCTTTATAGTTTTCGCCCGATGTTTTTAATATTGACTTTATCTCGGCTACAGCAATTACCGGGAAATATTTGGCGAAAAGAAAAAAGCAAGTAAAGAACAATCCAAATGTTCCAAGGTAAAAACCAATTTCCCATATAGTGGGGCTATAGTAAGTACTCCAGCTTGATGGTAAGAAATCGCGGTAAATAGAAGTAACAATGATTACAAAACGCTCATACCACATTCCGATGTTTACTACTATACTCATAAAGAAGGTAACCGTGATGTTTCTTCTGAGTTTGCGACTCCAGAACAATTGAGGGGATACCACATTACAGAACATCATCAGCCAGTAAGACCAACCATAAGGGCTGAAAATATTTGCTCGGTTTTGAGAAAACGCATACCACTCATAAGGATTCTGTCCGTACCACGCAATAAACAATTCTGTCAGATAAGCACAACCCACTATACTTCCGGTCAATACAATTACTTTATTCATTGCTTCAATGTGACCTAGCGTAATGTAATCTTGCAATCCCATTACTTTTCTAACTACAATCAGCAAAGTCTGCACCATGGCAAATCCGCTGAAAATTGCTCCTGCAACAAAATATGGAGGAAAGATTGTCGTGTGCCAACCCGGTACTACAGAAGTGGCGAAGTCAAATGATACGATGGTGTGTACCGAAAGTACCAGGGGCGTACTTAAACCCGCCAACACCAACGAAAGCGATTCGTGACGTTGCCAGTGTTTTGTGCTTCCTGTCCAGCCGAAAGAAGCAACCCCATACAACATTTTGCGCAATTTTGTTTTGGCTCTGTCTCTTACTGTAGCTAAATCAGGCAATAAACCTGAATACCAAAACAATAACGAAACGGTAAAATAAGTTGATATCGCAAACACATCCCACAATAGTGGCGAGTTGAAGTTTACCCATAAAGGTCCTCTTGTGTTTGGATAGGGCAAAACGAAGAAAGCCATCCACACTCTTCCCATGTGCCAGATTGGAAACTGACCTGCACACATAACCGCAAAAATTGTCATCGCTTCTGCAGCTCTGTTTACACCTGTTCTCCAACCCTGACGGAACAATAAAAGAATCGCTGAAATCAAAGTACCCGCGTGACCAATACCTACCCACCAAACGAAGTTGGTAATATCCCATCCCCAGCCAATTGTTTTATTCAGGTTCCATTGACCGATACCATAGGTTACCTCTCTGTAAACACTGTATGCACCAAATAACAACAAGCCAACACTGATATAAAAACCAATGTACCAAAGTCTGGTTGGCTTCATTTCAATGGGACTGATGATATCTTCCGTTACCTGATGATAGTTTTTATTACCATCTACCAGCGGTTCCCTTTGTTGTGATTCGTATTTAAGTAGTGACATATTCTTTTTCGCTTTTAGCTATTAGCTGTTAGTCTTTTTTTTATAATTGATTGTTATGCGTGAGCTTCTTTCTCTTTTTGCGAATGCTCCTCAGATCCTATTGGCCTGTCTGTGTTTCTCACTTTTGCCAAATAACTTACATTAGGCAATACGTGCAATTGTTCCAATACATAGAAATTTCTGTTTTTGTCGGCTCTTGCTTTCGAAACTTCGCTATCCTTATCATTTACATTTCCAAAGCTGATGGCATTGGTTGGACACGCTTGCATACAAGCAGTTTTAACGTTGCGCACCAAGGAAGGATCCTGTTGCTTCTTCGCTTCCAACTTGCTTTCCTGCAAACGCTGAACGCAGAAAGAACACTTTTCAATAACACCTCTTGAACGAACCGTTACATCAGGGTTCAATACCATTCTTGTTAAATCGTCATTCATCTGGAACACAACTTCATTCAGGTCTTTGTTACGAAGTGGCTCCTGGTTGTTTGCAAAGCTATCTGCTCCTGTAAAGTCAAGCCAGTTGAAACGGCGAACTTTATAAGGACAGTTGTTTGCGCAATATCTTGTACCGATGCAACGGTTATAGGTCATTTGATTTAATCCTTCGCTGCTGTGATTGGTGGCAGCAACCGGACAAACATTTTCACATGGCGCATTGTCACAATGCTGGCAAAGCATAGGCTGAAAAACCACATCGGGATTTTTTACATCTCCGGTGAAATACCGGTCTATTCTTAACCAGTGCATTTCGTGTGCTCTTTGAACCTGAATTTTACCAACAACACTAACGTTGTTCTCGGCAGTACAGGCCACAACACAAGCAGAGCAACCTGTACAAGTATTCAGATCAATGCTCATACCCCACTTTATTCCCGGCTTTTCATAGTTGGGATAAATGGTTCCTTCTGTTACAAAATCTGTTTTTCCCTCTGCAAGCAAATTCATTCTCTCGCTTCTTGGCTCTTCCAATAAAGCTTCAGGATTCTTTGTATAACTTGACAAATTGGTTTCATAAAGAACAGGTCTTCCTTCAGAAGATCCATGTACCTGCGTTTGTGCAAGCGGATAAGTAGTATTTGTTTTTTGAACGTCTGCAACTCCTGAATAAGTAGTCGATGCGCCATCGAATCCTGCTAATACATAAGCATTTTTTCCTGCGCCTGTTGCAGACTTTCCAATTCTATCCAATGAATTTTTTTCATCAGCGCTTGATCTTCCGTAACCCATTGCCACAGCCACAGTTGAGCTGTTTAATCCGGGTAAAATCAATACAGGCAATTCAACAGATTTGCCGTTTACAGTAATTTTTACAACGGGTTTTTCCGGTGTTACTTCATAAGCATCCGCCTGACGCTGATTGTTAACTATATCGATGCCAATCAAAGTTTTAGCCAACTCCGGACTTACCATTGCGTAGTTGTCCCAAGTTACTTTAGATATTGGATCGGGCAACTCTTGCAACCAGGGATTGTTTGCCTGACTGCCGTTGCCCATCGATACTTTTTGGTATAATACAACTTCAGTTGCTCCTGATTTTACGGAAGAGATTTTGCTTGCAGAATTTGTCAAAACAGATGCATTGAATGCAGCTACAGATACTGGTTCGGCCGTTTCAACAACTCCGTCTTGTAATGCTTTGTTATAAGCTTCAACTCCACCTAATATTGCAGTCCAATAAGACTTGAAATAACTTTCGTAATCGTTGCCTGCCGATGGCATTGATGGGTTGGAAACTGATTTTCCGGTGCTGTCAAAAGAAGGTATAACGGGTGATGAGGCAGCAACATCACTCCACTTTAATAATGAAGTTTGAAAAGACCTTGTTTTAAATAAGGGATTGATCAGCGGTTGTATAAAGCTGATGTATCCTGTTTTTGGTTCTGCATCACCCCAGCTCTCCAGCCAATGGTGTGAAGGAATAACATATTTACATTGCTCGGTCGTTTCATCCAAAGTTCCGTTGAATGAAATCGTAACGGGAATTTTAGCCATAGCTGATGCTAATTTTTTACCATCAGCATGTGTATAAACAGGGTTGCAGTCATATACAAGCAAAGCTCCAACAGAATCAATCTCTGCAACCAACTTATTCATTTCTGCATCATTACCCTTGCGGATATTCGCAGTTGCTCCCCAGTTGATGGTGGTTCCATTTGCGCCAATCAATTCATTGATGGAATTTACCACCACTTGTATATTTATATCGTTGCTTCCGCAGACAACCAATGATGCCCCTTTGGTTTTCAATAGCTCGGCTGCAGCTTTGTCAATTCCTGCTTTAAGATTGGCGTCAGAAATTGATGGTGCCGAAACACTTCCACCCAACTTAGCCAGAAGAGCCAATGCTACCGCACCGGTCTCAGAAGGTTTGTGGGTAAAGCGATCGTCAGCATTACTTCCTGTCAAGCTCAACATACTTTCAAAATGAAAGTGCCTGCTTAATGTAGGATGCTCACCGCTTACTTTTCTATTGCTAGCATATTGTTTACTGAATTCAACAGGACTTAACCATGTTCCTAAAAAATCTGCTCCAAGACTTACAATAGTCTTAGCACTTTCGAAATGATAGGATGGAATTGCTCTTTTTCCGTAACAGGCCTCATTTGCTGAAAGCATACCATGGTAGCTCACTGCATCATACTGAACATGACGACTTCCTGGATATTTTGCTAAAAATTTATTAATGACCTGCAGTGTAGAAGGAGAGTGTATGGTAGAAGTTAACAACACCACCGACTTATTTCCTATGCCTGCCATAGCGCCTGAAACCATTTTATCAAACGCTTCAAAAGAACTAACCTCTTTAAAATCATTGCCATCTTTTTGTAATGGATGACGCAATCTGGTTGTATCGTATAAATCCAAAACAGACGCTTGAGCTTGTGCGCTTGTCCCTCCTTTGGTTAGTGAAGAAAGTTCATTTCCTTCTATTTTAATTGGCCTGCCGTCTCTTTGTTTTACAACTACACTGATGGCATCCCCACCATTTACATAAGTAGATGCATAGTAATTCGGCACACCGGGTATTACATTGTCTGGTCTTTGAAGATAAGGAACAGACTTTCTTACGGGCATCTCACAACTTGCGGCAATTGCAGCTGCAGCAGTGCTGAATCCCAGATATTTTAGAAAGTCTCTGCGAGGTGTTTTGCCATCAAGAACGCCTTCGCTGGAAAGCTCTTCAATAGGCAATAAATCTTCGTTGAATTCATTTGCTGCTGATTGCTTATAAGCATCTGTTTGATTCAACTCTCCGAAACTCTGCCAATACTTCTTATTACTCATAGTTTGATAATTCTGTTATTCGGTAAATGCGCTTTTTCTAAAAATACTATTTTTTAATAGTGACATTTTTGACACTCGGTTCCACCTATCTTTTCAACAGTAATACTGTCCGCCTTGTGCTCTTTCAGGTCTTTATGGAACTTCTCATAAATACTGTAAAACTTATTTCCTTCTCCGGACTCTTTGTTGTAAAAATCAACCTTGCTTTCACGATGACAATTGATACACCAGCCCATACTCAAGGATGAAAACTGATAAACCTCCGGCATTTCCTGAATGTTTCCATGACAGGTCTGACATTGCTGTTTGCCAACTTTTACGTGCTGACTGTGATTGAAATAAACATGATCCGGCAGGTTATGGATTTTAACCCAGGAAATTGGCTGAGCCCCATCAGGAGCGCCATCTCCATTGTTATCTGGATTATATGATTTTGTATCAGGATTCCATCCTGCATATTTATATAGCTTTTGAATTTCTTCTGTACCATTTACAGTGCTACCATCTTCTCTTACGATTGGGTCTCCTTTGTATTCTTTGATCGCCATGTGACAATTCATACAAACATTCACTGAAGGTATACCTGCATGCTTGCTATCCTGTGCGCTTCCATGGCAATACAAACAACTGATTTGGTTGGTACCTGCATGCACTTTGTGAGAATAATATATTGGTTGTTCCGGTTGATAATCTTTCATTCTGCCCAAACCAATGGCTCCATTTATTGTATAATAGCCCCCAACAGCAAACAACACCAGAACAGCCATCATGATGTATGTTTTATTTCTGTAAAAAGGAACCGGTGCTGTGCGATAAACACCTTCCTTTTCCTCTGATAATTTGCGAAGATTGCTATTTACCTGAAGGAGAATGAATGCAACAACTGCTAATATCAAAGTTAGTATGCCAAACATCAATGAGTTGTCCGAATCTGCTCCGGAAGTGCCATTGGCTCCGGCTTGAGCTGTGTTTACCGGCGGTGTGTAATCATCTACGTATTTTAATATGGCATCAATTTCATCTTTTTTAAGGTTGCTGAATGCGGTCATCACAGTTGGCTTCCATTTTTCAAAAAGCGCTTTGGAATATGCGTCTGTTGCAATCATTTGTGCCGGATTGGCAATCCATTTGTATACCCAATCCTGATCGGGGACTCTTTTGCTCCAGCCCTTTAATGCGGGGCCTGTATAGTCTGCATCCGGTTTATGACAATTAGCACAATTCGCTTTAAAAAGCGCTTCTCCATCGGCTGCAAAAACCTGATTGTTAGAGATGAAAATAAAAACAAGAAGTAAACTGATTAAAGCTTTGTTAATGGATATTCTAGATAGGTTCATACAGTTAACGGTGTAAAGTGGAGAATTTCCTTTTTTCGGAAGCAAAAGTAAGGTAGGATATTGACATAATATCAACATTTTTTAAAAATTTTTTTTGTTTTTTAGGGTGGGTTTCAATCAATTATAACTTGTACCACTTTTATTGTCATCAAAATGTAATTTTTTAAACATTTCATATTACAAACGCGTTTAGCCTTATTGGTAAAAATTATTTCCTCATTTTTGCAAAATGTTTAAAAAGATTCAAAAAAAATGGAATGTTAATGGATGGCAACTGATGCTGATATTTTGCACTTTTGCACTCGGAGGTAGCCTTTGCGCCAGATTGGGAAAGTATTTTTTAACTCAATTGGGGATTTCTGGTGGTGTTCAGGGCTTTATTCTTTACATTTTGATGGTGTTTTTGCTTTGGCCTGTCTGTGTCATTACCATCAGTATTCCACTTGGTCAATTTAATTTTTTCAAAAACTATTTGAGGCGCGTTTTTAGACGGCTTACCGGCAAAAAGCAAAATCAAGGTTAAAAATAATCACTGGTTTTATTTAATTACAGTATCTGAATTAATATTACCGATAATTTTTCTTGTGAAGTATCTCTTTGTATTGTTAGTAGGAATAACATTTCAGCTGAACGCTCAGGTATATGTTAGTGGAACAGTGTTTGATATTTCTAAAATTAATTATGTTGAAAATGTCCGTGTCGTAAGTACTTCGGGCGTTTTCTCTATAACTGACAGCATGGGAAAATATAAAATTCCGGCATCAGACAAAGATTCCCTTATTTTTTACTTCAACAATAAGCCTACGCAAAAATTTGCTGTGGCGCAGATTGTCGATCCGCTTCATTTTGACATCAGTTTACATGTTGCTGTGAA
>CAZCOL010000026.1:22990-27066 GCA_964500545.1 uncultured Ferruginibacter sp.
AAGATTCACTATTAATCAGAAATGATTATTCCGACATTTTTGATTTTAAAAAACCTGGAGTCACTACTTCAGTTTCGCCAGATGGTGCTGTAGGATTGGATCTGGATGAGCTCATCAATGTGTTTCGATTCAGGAGAAATAAAAGATTGGAGGCTTTTCAAAAAAGACTGGAAGCAGAAGAACGTGAAAAATACATTGATTACAGGTTCAACAAGATTTTTGTAAAAAGAATTACAGGCTTGAAAAGTCCGGCAGTTGATTCTTTTTTAAAGTGGTACAGGCCCACTTACGAATTTGCCAGAAGCAGCAACGAACTTGTATTTAACAATTATATCCTGAATGCCCTTGGTCAGTTCAATAAAATCATCAGCGTTTATAAAAAAAGTCATATGGAATACAATCAACTAACCCCGGAAGAAGAGTATGTAATCATTCATAAAGGAACCGAGCGTCCTTACACAGGTGAATATACCAACAACAAGGCGGAAGGGATGTATCTGTGCAAGAGGTGCGATGCACCATTATACACCTCAAAGGACAAATTTAATTCTCACTGCGGGTGGCCAAGTTTTGATGATGAAATTCCAGGGTCGGTAAAGAGATTGCCCGATGCTGATGGACATAGAACTGAGATCGTTTGTTCAAAATGCAACGGACATCTGGGTCATGTGTTTTTGGGCGAGGGTTTTACACCAAAAAATACAAGGCATTGTGTGAATTCCATTTCTTTGAAATTCATTCCGCTGAATGAAAAATAATGCTGCTTTTTGAATCTTAAAATGACAGGAGTTTTTGAACAACCTCATGCAGCCTGGTATTAGCCATGAAGTTTTTTTCCAACTCTATGTTAAATGGTATTGGGGTATCTAAACTTGCACACCTCATTATTGGCGCATCGAGTAATTGAAAACAATTTTCAGAAATCCATGCTGAAATTTCTCCCCCTATTCCTCCAACCAGCGTGTCCTCGTGTAATAAAATAACCTTACCCGTACGCATAACCGAAGATTTGATAGCATCGTAATCCAATGGCAATAATGTTCTCAAATCTAGAATGTCAATAGAAAGCTCCGGATTCTTTTGCTGAAAATCCAAAGCCCAATGAACTCCTGCGCCATAAGTTATTATAGAAAAGTCGTCCCCCGCTTTTACATGTTTCGCCTTTCCTATCTCAATTTCATAGTATTCATCAGGCACCAATTCACTGACGCTTCTGTATAACGCTTTGTGTTCAAAGAATATAACAGGGTTGGGGTCGTTGATTGCTGCTATCAACAATCCTTTTGCATCTGTTGGTGATGAAGGAAAAACTACTTTCAACCCGGGAGTGTGCACAAACCATGCTTCATTGCTTTGACTATGAAATGGCCCGGCTCCAACACCTCCGCCCGTAGGCATTCTTACTACCACATCCGCATTTTGTCCCCAGCGATAATGAATCTTAGCAAGGTTGTTGATGATTTGATTGAAACCAACAGTAGCAAAATCAGCAAACTGCATTTCCATCATGGATTTATAACCCTTCAAACTCAACCCCAAAGAAGTTCCAACGATTGCACTTTCACATAAAGGGGTATTTCTAATTCTTTCTTTACCAAACTTTTGTACAAACCCCTCGGTTACCTTAAATGCACCGCCATACTCAGCAATATCTTGACCCATCAAAATAAAATTATCATGTTGTTTCAAAGATTGTTCCAGTGCATCACTGATGGCATTGATGTATTTTTTTTCAGCAGCTTTTTCATTTAAGCTATTGTAAGTAACAAAAGAATTGTCTATAACTTTAATGCCAAAGCTGTCTTTAGGAGCATACACATCCTTTATTTCTTCAGTGGTGTCTGGCACAATTGCTTCTCCTTCAAAACCAATTTTAAGCTCTTCTTCAATATGGTTTTTTGTGGCTGTTTTAATTACATGTATCTCTGCTTCTGTGATGATTTTTTCATTGAGCAGCCATTGCTCAAAATTCTTAATGGGGTCTTTCTTTTCCCACTCATCAAACAACTCTTTAGGCACATACTTGACCCCGCTTGCTTCTTCGTGCCCTCTCATTCTAAATGTCATACATTCTATCAAGCAGGGCTTTTGATTGCTGATGCAATATTCTCTTGCTTCTTTGATTGTGTTATAAACCTCTAAAATATTGTTTCCATCAATTTTTATCCCTTTTATTCCATACCCCACCGCCTTATCAACCAAACTGGCGCAACGATATTGTTCATTTGTGGGCGTACTCAGTCCATATCCATTGTTTTCAATGATAAATATAACCGGCAAATCCCACACTGCAGCAGTATTCAGGGCCTCATGAAAATCACCTTCACTTGTGCCTCCATCTCCGGTAAAAGCAAGCGAAACCTTATTTTCTTTGTTCAATTTATTTGCAAGTGCCACTCCGTCTGCTATTGCCAATTGTGGTCCAAGATGAGAAATCATTCCGCATATATGATGCTCCTTGCTTCCAAAATGAAAACTTCTTTCCCTTCCTTTACTATAGCCGTCTTTGTTACCTTGCCATTGCTTGAACAGTTTGCTCAATGGCATATTTCTGGTAGTGAAAACTCCCAGATTTCGATGCAATGGCATAACCCACTCGTCCTCTTCCAATGCCTTAGTTGCACCAACGGCAATCGCTTCCTGACCAATGCCGCTGAACCACTTGGATATTTTTCCCTGACGCAACAAAACCAGCATTTTCTCTTCAATCATTCTAGGAAAAAGAATGGATGTGTACAGGTCTATCAACTGTTCGTTTGAAAAAGAATCTTTTGAAAATTGCATGGGCGCAATTTCCCAATTATTGCTGAATTGACAAAGGGAATGTTGTTATTTTAATGTTGGGCCGGTCTGTAGCAGGTCATTTGTTCAAGGTTTCAAAGTTCAACAGTTCAAAGGTTTTGAATTTTGATTTATTTTACATAATGCCGGTATGCGACAGTACATTCGTTCAATGGTTCAATAGTTCAAAAGTTCAACGGTTGAAAATGTTTTGAATTTTTACTTTTTAATTTTAATTTGTTTTACATAGTGACGTCCGGTCTGCGACCGGTGTTTATAAAAGACCAAGGACTTTGTCCTATTTATAAACGCTCTATGTTTAATAGCTCTTTTTCGTTTGTATAATAATCAATGCCGCTACTGTATTTATAATGCCATGGCTCCCATACAAAGCCGGCTTTAACTGGATTGTTATGCAGATAATTTAATGCTACTTCAAGCCTTCTTGAGTTACTAAGTTCAATAGGATGATAGTATTTTTTCCAAAATTGATAATATTTATTATCGTTATTTACTTTTCCGGCATATTCAAGCATGTTAATTATCCAGTCTCGCCTGCTTTCTCTTTTATTGTTCAGAATGGTCTCTGTAATTTTTTTGCTCGTATATTTTTTAATATCTCTTACTAATCCTGATAAATTATTTGAAGAGCCGCTCACAATTAAATGAATATGATTCGTCATTATTACCCACGCATGTAGACGGAGTCCTTTATTTTCAGTACAATATTGCAAACTACTTACTACAATATTTCTGTAATCATTTCTTGTAAATACATCCAACCATCCAATAACAGTAAATGTTATAAAATGAGGAATATCGGCATCACATGGTTTGTACCTTGAAGACATGGTCAACAAAGTTGAAAAATGTCGGAATTTTTACATCAGTGAAAACACCCGATTTCTAAAAGAAAAATATTTTAGATAGCACCAGTCTTCAAAATATCGGCGGTCTGCGACCGGTGTTTATAAAAGATGAAGGACTTTGTCCTTAGGTTACAATATTAGGCTGTGTTTGTGTTAATCAAGTGTTTTAAGGACCAAGTCCTTACATTCTATCTCACACCGGTGCCCTTCGGAACACCGGCGCGAAAATTGTCAACAGTTGCAAATGTTTTGAATTTTTACTTTTAAATTTTGATTTGTTTTACATAGTGGCGGTCTGCGATAGCAAATTCGTTCAATAGTTCAAAAGTTCAACGGTTGAAAATGTTTTCAATTTTTACTTTTAAATTTTTATTTGTTTTACATAGTGCTGTTCTGCAAACGGTGTTTTAAGGACCACGTCCTTGT
>CAZCOL010000027.1:0-22565 GCA_964500545.1 uncultured Ferruginibacter sp.
GGGTACCTGATGGAAACAGGTTGTCATTTATGTAATACTCAGGCGCTTCATTTATTTATGAAAAGGCCTCTCTATATTCATTGATTGAAGAAAATATTCTCAATAATTGGTTTTAGAATTTCACGGAAAATCTTGTCCCTAGTGCCCTCAAATCATCCACTACATCCTGCATTAACTCTATGCCGTAAATTTTTCTTTGTGATTCAAATGCTCTTTCAGGATCACCCGGAATGATAACTTTTTGACTGGCCTCTGCAGGTTCAGCATTTCGAAATCTTTGTATCCACTGATCCATATTTTTTTTAAAAACATCGGCTGGTTGGAAAGCATCAATCCTCATTGCACCAAAAAAATGACCAATTCCTTTCCCGGGTTGATTTTCAGGAATGGGCACATATGCAGGAAAAGGTGGAACCCAAGGTCCAAAATTTGCTCCGCTTAATATACCTGAGAATATATCTACAATTGAACCCATCATGTATCCTTTATGGCTGCTATGAACTCTGTCGCTTCCCAATGGAAGCAATGCACCTCCCTTTTTTAAAGCTGCAGCATCATTACAAATTTTTCCTTCACTGTCTTGAATCCATCCATCAGGGACAGGTTCATTTTTTCTTTGTAAAATTTCCAGTTTTCCATTGGAAGCAGTGGTAGTAGCAAAATCAGCTACAAAGGGAGGCTCAGAACCTGCAGGTATTGCTACTGCAATTGGATTGGTGCCCAGCATTTTTTCCTTAGAGAATGTGGGTGCTACCAAAGCTGAAGCATTGGTCATTGCAATACCAATCATATCATTGGATAAGGCCATCATAGCGTATTGACCGGCTATTCCAAAATGATTGCTGTTTTGAACAGAAATCCAACCCGTTCCTACTTCCTGTGCTTTTTTTATGGCAAGATTCATCGCAAAAGGAGCCACCACAAGACCAAGCCCACTATCTCCATCCACCACTCCTGTTCCCGGAGTTTCGTGAATGATTTTTATTTCAGGATTTGATTTTACTCTTTGTGCATCCCACAATCTAATATAACCGCTTAGCCTGGCAACACCATGACTATCCACTCCCCTGAGATCTGCACTTAAAAGGTTGACAGAGGCTGTAATTGCATCTTTTTCACTACAACCTGTTTTTAAGAATATTTCTGTAGTAAAATTCAACAAAAATTCATAAGTGAATCTGTTTTCCATAAAGCGAAGATAACACAGCAAAAATTCAGTCCTACTTTCTCTATCAAAAAAATCATTTTTCTTACCTTTGCATGCCTCTAAACACATAATATAGTATGGGAAGGATATTTGAAGTTCGCAAAAGTGCCATGTTTGCCCGTTGGGATAAAATGGCTAAAAACTTTACCCGTATCGGTAAGGAAATTGCAATTGCCGTAAAAAATGGCGGGCCTGATCCTGATAACAATCCTGCACTCAGAAGATGTTATATCAATGCCAAGTCCTGCAATATGCCCAAAGACCGTGTGGAAGCAGCCATTAAGCGTGCCATGGGTAAAGATACCACCAACTATGACGAAATTGTTTACGAAGGATACGCACCACACGGTGTTGCTGTAATGGTAGAAACCGCAACTGACAATCCTACCAGAACCGTTGCAAATGTCAGAATGCATTTCACCAAGGGAGGAGGTACTTTAGGCACCAGCGGAAGCGTTGCATTTACCTTCAATAGAATGGGAGAATTCAAAATCAAAAATGCCGCATTGAATATCGAAGACCTTGAACTGGAACTGATTGATTTCGGCTTGGAAGAGATTGGTGAGGACAGTGAAGGAAACATCATCATACGCACTGCATTCAACGAATTTGGAAACATGAATAAAGCGTTGGAGGAAAAAGGCATTGAAGTACTAACGGCTGAGCTTACACGAATACCTGCCAATACCGTAGAATTAGGTGACGAAGAAGCACAGGAGGTATTGAAAATGGTGGATAAACTCGAACAAGACGATGATGTTCAGAAAGTTTATCACAATTTGAAATAACAACCCCACACACTTATTCTGCCATCATTTCTTTCACAACCCTGATCACATCTTCTGTACTGGGTTTTGAAAAATAATCTCCGTCACTTCCGTAGCTTGGTCTATGTGCTTTTGCAGTCAATGTCCTGGGTGCAACATCCATCAGTCTATATCCCCCTTGCTCCTCAACAACTTTGTTGAACATATAGGCGGCAGCACCTCCGGGGACATCCTCATCAACAAACAAAATCCGATTTGTTTTTTGTAGTGACTTTAATATATCATGATGAATATCGAAAGGAAGTAAAGTCTGCACATCCACTACTTCACAAGAAACCCCCAAAATTTCCAGCTTTTCTGCAGCTTCCTGAACAATACGCAATGTAGAACCATAGCTCACCAAAGTAATATCCTCCCCTGCTTTTATCACTTCAGGTACACCCAAAGGAACGGTGAACGACAATAAATTCTCGGGAAGTTTTTCTTTCAATCGATAGCCATTGAGACATTCAATAATCAAACCGGGATCATTGGACTTTAACAGCGTATTATACATACCAACTGCCTGTGTCATATTTCTTGGTACACATACATGCATTCCCCTGAGCGCATGTATGATCATTCCCATTGGAGAGCCACTGTGCCAGATTCCTTCCAAACGATGTCCGCGGGTACGAACAATAATGGGACAGCTTTGCTGGCCTACCGTTCTGAAATGAGTGGTGGCCACATCATCACTTAATGGTTGTAAACCATACAAAAGATAATCAAGGTACTGAATTTCAGCAATTGGTCTAAGGCCTCTCAATGCCATACCAATGCCCTGTCCCATAATAGTAAGCTCTCTTATTCCGGTATCGAAAATTCGGTCAATTCCATATTTTTCCTGCAATCCGCTAAAACCCTGATTAACATCCCCGATACTTCCCAAATCCTCTCCAAAAGCAGCTACACGAGGATTGTTTGCAAACAATTCATCAAAATATTTATTTAAAATCTCGTATCCATTTAATGTAGGTGAGGATGATGAAAATTCAGCTGGAACCCGATCAACTTTCATAGCTGATTTAGGTCCCTCATTGTATAAATGAGTATTGAATATTGATTCGCTTTTTATTTTTTGGGTCTGATAAAATTGGTTCAATTCAGCCACTTCTTTGGAAGCAACACTGCTCACCAGATCGAGAGTAGAAGCCAATGCTTTCAATACATCCCTGCGCATTGGTTCACGGTTTGATTTCAATTCCTGACTGATGGTGGAAATTCCAACATTCAGATTCGAAACTGCGTCAATGTATCCACACGCATCATTGACCAGACTTTTAAGGGGTAAGTGATATTTCTCCCAGGCACGTTGTTTACTTTCTTTCACAAATTGAACAGCATTTTGTTCAATTTCATCCAGTTCGGCTTCATTGGCCAATGCATTTTCCAACAGCCATTTTCTCATCTGTTTGATACAATCCCATTCTTTTTCCCAATTTAGTCTGTCTTTGCTTTTATAACGTTCATGACTACCCGAAGTTGAATGTCCCTGTGGTTGGGTAATTTCTTCTATGTGAAACAAAGCAGGTGTATGAGTGATCCTTATTTTTTCAATGGCTCTTTCCAATACTTCACACATACCGGCATAATCCCATCCCTTGAGTCTGTAAATATCTATTCCGTTGGTATTTTCATTTTTTTCAAAACCTGCAAGAGCCTCAGAAATCGAACCTTTAGTAGTTTGATATTTTTTTGGAACAGAAATTCCGTATCCGTTATCCCAAACGAATACAGCCAGGGGAACTTGAAGTACGCCTGCCGCATTCATGGTTTCCCAGAATTGACCTTCACTGGTTGAAGCATCACCTATTGTGCAAAAGCAAACTTCATTGCCATTATTGCTCAAAGATTTCAACTCTTTCAATTCAGGCACATTTCTGAACATTTTGGAAGCGAATGCCAAACCTAATCCTCTAACCATCTGACCCGCTGTAGGAGCGATGTCACTGGAAACATTTTTCAACTCGGACAGATTCAACCAGTTCCCCTTATTGTCCACAAATTTTGTAGCAAAATGAGCGTTCATCTGTCTGCCTCCGCTGAAAGGGTCATTATTAATATCAGAATCCGCATACAACTGTGAAAAAAATTGTTCTATCGTTGCCAATCCGCTGGCAAACATGAATGTCTGATCCCGATAATACCCCGATCTGAAATCACCTTCTTTAAAGAATTTTGCCATGGCAACCTGCGCCAATTCTTTACCATCGCCAAAAATTCCAAATTTTGCTTTCCCGGTCAATACTTCTTTTCTTCCTAAAAGACTTGTTTCTCTGCTTTCACAGCAAATTTTATAGTCCTTTAAAACCTCATTTTTGAAATTATCAAAACTCAATTCATTTATTTCATTCAGCTTTTCCTCCATTGCATAAAAAATATCTGCAAAATTATGATTTTTAAACTGTTCATTGGTCAATATATATAATTCAATTTAAATGTTACGAAAACTAGCGTATTTGCAAGCTGGTATTCACTGCATTTTATATGTTAAAAAACTGTAAAGAACAATTGAAATTCTTTAAAATAAAATAGGTTTTTGTATCTTTAGCACATTATTTGATTGTTCCAATACATTATGAAGCGTTTTTTGTTGCTTTTTGTTTTGATGTTTTTTTGCAAGACTTTTTTGATAGCACAACAGCCATTAAATCCAACTGACAGTAGTCTTTCAAAACAAGAAACAATGCTCTTAATCAAGGAAGAAACTTTTGACTTTGGAAAAATTCCACAGGGAAAACCGGTCAGCCATATTTTTGAAATTCAAAACGTTGGAAAAAGTGCTATAAAATTAGATAATGTTCAGGCAAGCTGCGGTTGCACTACGCCTGAGTGGGAAAGAAATAAAGAAATATTAAGCGGTGAAAAAAGCATCATCAAAGTAGGTTACAATGCGGCTTCTGAAGGACCATTCAACAAAAATATCACGATATCCTACAATGAAAATCAAAACAAACTGATTACAATTAAAGGAGAAGTTTGGAAAACACCCGCTGCCAGCGCCCCTTCAAACGAAGGATTGAATGAATTGAAAGATTAAACAAACACAATTTTTATAAACAAAAAAAATAACAAATGAAAAAACTACTATTATCTTTAACAGCACTGGTATTGACCACCGGAATTTTCGCACAAAAGAAAGCAGATGAAGTTGCTAAATTTAAAAGCGAAACCATTGATCTTGGAAAAATCCTTCAGGACCACCCTACAGTTGCGACATTTGAAGTTACCAACATAAGTGATGCCCCTCTACTGATTGAGCAAGCTAATCCTACTTGCGGTTGCACCATAAGTGACTATACTAAAGAGCCGATTGCACCAGGAAAAACAGGAACCATCAAAGCAACATACAATGCAAAGAACCTGAACATGTTTGAAAAACACCTGACTGTGAAATTCGCAGGTGTGGATGATGTAAAAAGTATCACAATCAAAGGTGAAGTAATCAAAGACGAAGCTGCAGAGGCTGCAAAAGCCGCTAAAGCTGCTGCAGATGCTGAAGCTGCAAAAACCGCTGCACCTGAAGCTACCATGACAGCTCCATCAACAGCTAAAGAAGAAAAAGTGGTTGCAAAAGAAGGAAAAACAAATGCAGCTGCCCCTGCAAAAAAGGGAGTAACACAAAAATCAACTACTCCAACTTCAACAAAAAAGCCACAATAAATTCCCATTGACTTATTTTTAAAAACCCTGCTTTACGCAGGGTTTTTTGTTCTTTCTTAAAAATAAGAACGCTTTTACCTTTTCAATATATTTGCAGCATGTTATCTATTAGCCAACGGGGACAGAAAATGCCTCCATCACCCATCAGAAAGCTTGTTCCTTTTGCTGAGGCAGCAAAGAAAAAAGGTATAAAAGTATTTCACCTGAACATCGGACAGCCGGATATAGAAACCCCAACCGAATGTTTGGATGCAGTTAAAAACACCCATCTGAAAGTGCTGGAATACAGTCATAGCGCTGGAAATGAAAGTTACCGTAAAAAACTCACTACTTACTACGCAAAAAATAACATTCACGTTTCCCCCAATGAAATAATTGTAACTACAGGTGGGAGTGAGGCCATATTGTTTGGATTTATGGCTTGCCTGGATAGTGGTGATGAGGTAATTATTCCCGAACCTTTTTATGCCAATTATAATGGTTTCGCAGTGCAGGCGGACGTTAAGGTAATTCCTATCGGAAGCAATATTGAATCGGGGTTTTCTCTACCGCCCATTGAAGATTTTGAAAAAGCAATAACACCTAAAACAAAAGCAATCGTAATCTGCAATCCAAATAATCCAACAGGTTATTTATACAGTGCGCAGGAAATGGAAGTGTTGAAGAATATTGTCATAAAGCATCATTTATTTTTGTTTGCAGATGAAGCATACAGAGAGTTCTGTTACGAGGGGAAACATACTAGTGCCATGCATTTAGAAGGTGCTGAACAACATGTTGTATTGATGGATACCATCAGTAAAAGATACAGTGCATGTGGTGGAAGAATAGGTGCATTCATCACAAAAAATCAGGAAGTTTTGAATGCTGCCATGAAATTTGCTCAGGCAAGGTTAAGTCCTCCATACTATGCACAGATTATTGGAGAAGCAGCTGTTGATTTACCCGATAATTATTTTGACACTACAAAGTCCGAATACAAACTCAGAAGAGATACATTGGTAAAGAGGCTGAATAGTATGCAAGGTGTTTTCTGTCCAAATCCGGGTGGTGCGTTTTACGCAATGGCTCGTTTGCCTATTGATGATTGCGATAAATTTTGTCAGTGGTTGCTGGAATCATTTTCATACAATGAATCTACTTTAATGCTTGCACCGGCTACAGGATTTTACAGTACAGCTGGCTCCGGTAAAAATGAGGTAAGACTTGCCTATGTTTTAAATACCGAAGCCATTAATCAGGCAATGGACTGTCTGGAAGTTGCACTTCAACAATACCCCGGAAGAAAAATATAATTTATCTGGCGCCCGGCGGACAATTTGCCCGAATATAATTGGAATATAAAACGGACAAATGCTCTGAAGTTCCCACTCCCTCCCTGATACTGTGTGTTCTATTGGGATATTCCATGAATTGAAACTGCTTGTTGTATTTTATCAATTCATTGATTAAAGCTTCTGAATTGCTGTAATGTACATTGTCATCACCACTCCCGTGAACCAACAAAAGGTTGCCTTTTAAACCATTTACATAATTAATAGCAGATCCTTTTATATAGTCTTCCATATTCTCCTGAGGCAATCCCATATATCTTTCTGTATAAATATTGTCATAAAACAATAAATTGGTAACCGGAGCAATGGAAATGCCTGTTTTAAAAATTTCCGGAAACTGAAACAACAAATGCAAAGTGGATGATCCTCCACCACTCCAACCCCATACGGCTATTCGATCCTTGTCAATGTAAGGATATTCCAATATTTTCTTTACTCCCATAGCCATGTCTCTGATATTTATTTGTCCGTTTCTTCTGTAAATAGCTTTTCTCCATGCAGCCCCTCTTAATGATGGAGTACCTCTGTTGTCAATCGCTAATTGTATATATTCATCTTGGCTCATATTTCCATCATAAAGAAAATTATCATGATTTCCATATACATCATCAACAGTGGTGGCTGCAGGTTCTCCATATACATATACCACCAGCGGGTATTTTTTTGCAGGATCAAAATTTACAGGTTTGCGAATCCATGCATCCAGTAATATATTGTCAATGGTAGCCACTTTGATGTATTCAACGTTGATTGACTTATCCGTTTTAACGGATTTTGAAACTGAGCGATCATTGTTCAGGACTTTATTTTCAGGTAATGTAATCCACTCATTCACTTCAGGTGTGTTGAAATTGCTGAAACTGTGTTTTGCAATTTTTGCATTGGGAGAAATGACATATTGATGCGTTCCCTTTAAATTAATCGGACTCAATAGCTCAGGTTCTTCTTTTGAAGACTTTGACTGATTGTTGATTTTAACCCTGTATAAGTATAATTGAGTAGCATTGTTGGGAGATGCAGAAAAATAAACATAATTATTCGCTTCATCGATTGCCATTATCTGACCGATATCGTAATCTCCTTTGGTCAGTAAACTGATATTTTTGCCGTCTTTGCTTATTCTGTAAATATGTCTCCATCCGTCTTTTTCACTTATCCAAATAAAGTCCTGTTTGTTATTCACCCATTTCCATCCTGTGGGATCATCTGTGTTTAAATCTACCCAGGAATCGTCTGTTTCAGCCCAAAAAGTTTTTGCATTGCCATCCACAGTGTTGCAATATATCAATTTACTTTCCTGTTGTTTTCTGTCCAATTGCTGAACTATCAGTTCGTCATAATCACTCCATTCCATTCTGGGAAGATAATGCTGAGATGGATCTCCTTCTATTTTCATCCATTTATTCATACCATTAGACAAGGTAACAACTCCAATTCTTACAGGAGAAGGAGCTTCTCCCACTTTGGGATATTCTACAGGTATAATTCTTGCATAAACAGAATCGGTGTTATTGATCATAAAGAAGTCTCTTATTTTTCTAGCATCTACCTGCCAATAAGCAATCTGTTTGCTGTCTGGTGACCATCTGAATCCATCTCGGCAACCAAATTCTTCTTCATATACCCAATCAAAAGTCCCGTTAATCAATTTTCTCGAACCGTCAGTGGTTAACTTTTTGATTATCCCTGTATTAACATCCTCCGAAAAAATATTATGTTCACTCACATAGGCAATGTTTTTACTGTCAGGAGAAAACTTGGCAAACATCAATGACTGCGATGACAATCCCTTTCCCAACTGACGTAGTTTATTCTTAGCAATATCCAATACCCAATAATCTCCCCTTGTATTGTACCTCCATACTTTTGCTGTATTAACAAACAACAGAACTTTACTGTTATCAGGACTGAATTGAAAGTCTTCAACATTCAATGGGGTTCCAGAATTATTGGGAATAAAGGATTCTTTTTTTATTAAAATAGTTTGTGCATCATTTTTGGGTTCAATTTTCACGAGATTTCCCTCCGAAATTTTCATATAAGCAAGTCCTTCTTTCGTCCATTTAATGGATTGTTTCTGAGCATAAGAAGTGTGAATCCAAAGAATTAATAAAACTGACAGGATTGTTTTAAAACGAAACGATGTGTAAGATTTCAAGGAAGATGGGTTTTAATATTCAAAAAAATAATTTACATATAGAGCTAAAATAAGGAAATAGTAAATTACATTCAACATGTTGTGTGATAAAAGAAACTTAATTTCGTAAATAATTTGAAAATGCAAAAAGAGAAATTAAGATTGGATAAATATTTATGGGCTATCAGATTGTTCAAAACCAGATCAATGGCGTCCGAAGCATGTGAAAAGGGAAAAGTAAAATACAAAGGAGAATCTGCAAAAGCTTCCAAAAATATTTCTATTGATGAGGAGTTTGAAGTAAAAACAGAACAAAAAAAATGGGTAATCAAAGTCAAAGATCTACTATACAAAAGAGTGCAATATTCTGAAGCAATCAATTATTACATAGACTTGACACCTGCTGAAGAAATCGAACGAATAAAATTTGAGGCAGCTGCTTTTCATACAGGAAAAAGACTGAGTAAGGTTGGAAGACCCACAAAAAAGAACAAAAGAGATCTTGATAATTTTTTTGAAAATTAGTTTTAGCTTGTACAGATCAAATACTCTAAATTCATGAACATAGATATAATAACTGTTGTACCGGATATTTTAAGCGGGCCGTTTTCACATTCCATCATGAAACGTGCACAAGATAAGGGACTGCTTAATGTAAATGTCATCAACCTGAGAGAGCATACCACTTATGCCAGAGCACAAGTAGATGATTACCCTTTTGGAGGTGGAGCCGGAATGGTAATGATGATTGAACCATTGGTAAATGCCGTTGAATCATTACAGAAAAATAAAACATACGATGAAGTTATTTTTTTAACCCCCGATGGTGAAACATTCAATCAAAAAACCGCTAATACCCTATCCTTAAAGAAGAATTTACTGTTGATTTGCGGACATTACAAAGGTGTAGATCAACGATTCAGGGATCATTTTGTTACCAAAGAGATTTCTATTGGAGACTATGTGCTCAGCGGAGGAGAGCTTGCGGCTGCGGTATTAACGGATGCAATCGGCAGATTGATTCCAGGTGTATTGAATGATGAAACTTCGGCCTTAACAGATTCTTTTCAGGACAATATGCTTGCACCGCCTGTTTATACTAGACCTGAGATTTTCAGAGGCTGGAAAGTTCCCGAAGTGCTGATGAGTGGCAATCATAAATTGATTGATACCTGGCGACAAGAACAGTCAATTTTGAGGACGCAGGAAAGAAGACCTGATTTAATGGATTAATTTTTTCTTACCCAAACATATTCTGCAAATCCAAGCAGGTCCCAAAAAATATTGCCTTCGAGTTTTTTTCCTTTTAGTAAATAAATTATTATTCTGAAAGGCATAGCCAGCATAAACCAGATATTTCTTCTGACTCCACCTTTCAATACCACACAATTGTTTTCTTTGAATAATTTGGTAAGTTCCGAAACGGAGTATACCCTTACATGTGTGGCATCATCTTTAAAGTTTAATGAGCCATGCATAGAGGGCAGTTTGGTGCTTTTAATGCCCGGATATTCGATATACAAAAAACCTCCTGAAACCAGCTTTGGCAATAATTTCTTTATAACCTCGTCGCCATTGTGAAGATGTTCAATCACATGAACCATCCAGATTCCGTCAAAATAATTATCAGGTATAACTGACATATCCAACTTGGTCAAATCCATTTCATAGAATCCGGCCATCAATTTAAAATCCTCTTCGCTATTGTTGTAATCCCTTTCCAAGTCTACACCATGATATTCACACAGTGGAAACACTCCCTTTATTTTGGATGCGGAATGATTGCCTGCTCCAATATCCAACAGACGGAAGGAGTTATTTGAAAAAGATTTTTTCAAATAAGAAATCTTGGAAACGAAAGTGGAGGCAAAATTCTTTAGCTGCATAAGCAAATATAATATAATTAGTAAAAGTTTGGAAACATTGGATCATCAATATGAGGATGACAGAATTTACAGGGGAACTTTTAATTACCGAATTAATTTGAATAATGGCAGTAATACAAGTTGTATTTTTGACTGAAAGAAAAAAAATATGGCAACTTTTTCAGTTAGCGGAAATATCGTAAATATCAAGGCTAAAAAAATCTCATGGGGCACAGTATTTATTAAAGAAACAAAAATCGATAAAATAATTCTTGAGGAAAAGGAAAAAAAAGGTGAGCCGTATATTTTACCCGGATTTATTGACAGCCACGTTCATATTGAAAGTTCGATGTTGGTTCCATCGGAATTTGCAAAACTGGCAGTTGTTCATGGTACAGTTGGCACAATCAGCGATCCTCATGAAATTGCCAATGTATGCGGAATCGAAGGGGTACATTTTATGATTAAAAACAGTAAAACTGTTCCTTTCAAATGCACATTTGGTGCACCCAGCTGTGTGCCTGCAACAATTTTTGAAACTGCCGGAGCTGCTATCAGTGCTGCAGATGTTGAGGAATTATTAAAACTCCCCGAAATAAAGTATTTGAGTGAAATGATGAATTTTCCGGGTGTGCTGAATGCAGATGCAGAGGTACTTGCAAAAATTACCTCAGCCCAAAAATACAACAAGCCCGTTGACGGACATGCTCCCGGTTTGCGCGGAGAGGCAGCAAAAAAGTACATTGAAGCAGGCATCACAACTGATCATGAGTGTTTTACCGCTGAAGAAGCATTGGATAAGTTGAAATATGGAATGAAAATTCTGATTAGAGAAGGTAGTGCTGCAAAAAATTTCGAAGCGCTGATTGATTTGTTGAATGACCATTCTGAAATGATGATGTTTTGCAGTGACGACAAACATCCTGACAGTCTTGCAGCCGGACATATCAATCAATTATGTGCAAGAGCAGTGATGAAAGGGATTGATATTTTCAAAATATTAAAAGCTGCCTGTATCAATCCTGTAGAACATTACAAAATGAATGTGGGATTATTACAACCGGAAGAACCTGCAGACTTCATCGTTGTAAAAGACCTGACTGATTTTGAGGTATTAGTTAATTACATTGACGGACAAAAGGTTGCAGAGAATGGAAAATCCCTAATTGATTCACCATCAGCTTCCATTATCAACCAATTCGATTGCGAAGTAAAAAAATCTTCAGATTTTGAAATCAAATATAATGGTGAAAAAGAAATTTTGGTAATAGAAGCGCTGGATGGTCAATTGATCACGAACAAAATTGTCACATTGCCCAAAGTAAAAGATAATTTGATTGTACCTGATGTGGACAATGACATACTTAAAATTGTTGTCGTAAATCGATACCACAATGCTCCAATTGCCAAAGGATTTATTAAAAATATTGGAATAAAAAAAGGAGCACTTGCCTCTTCAGTAGCGCATGACAGTCATAATATCGTTGCAGTTGGGACAGATGATGAGCATATATGCCATGCTGTAAATGCCATCATCAATTGTGGAGGAGGTATCAGCGCTGCCTTGGATGAAAACATAAAATTACTTGAACTTCCTGTAGCAGGACTCATGAGTATTTCAAATGGCTATGAAGTTGCGGAAGCATACACAGAAATTGACAGATTTTCTAAAGAGGTTTTAGGGAGTAAATTAAGTGCCCCATTCATGACCCTTTCTTTTATGGCATTACTGGTGATACCACATTTGAAATTGAGCGACAAAGGACTTTTTGATGGAGATAAATTCAGTTTTATATAAATTCATTCCAAAGAGTTTTTAAATATTTTAATAGTATTTTATTTTATTCTAGATTTGTTCAACTTTAATGATTGACTTACTATTCATTCAATCAAATTAAAATACCCTTATGGTAATAAATTTAAGTGAACAGCATTCTTTACTCACCAACTGGGTAAGCGAAATCAGAGATGTGAATATTCAAAATGACCGGCTTCGTTTCAGAAGGAACCTTGAAAGGATTGCAGAAGTCATCGGATATGAAATTTCAAAACAATTGGAGGTATCAGAAAAGGAAATAACAACTCCTATGGGGAAATACTCAGGAAAGGTTTTACAACAACAACCCGTACTGGCTACCATTCTTAGGGCCGGGCTAGCGATGCATAACGGACTTTTGAATTACTTTGACAAAGCTGACAATGCTTTTTTAAGTGCATACAGAAAACACAATCCTGATGGAAGTTTTGAAATAAGTTTGGAATATCTGAGTTGCCCCGATCTGAAGAACAGAGTCGTAATATTAAGTGACCCGATGCTTGCAACAGGAGCTTCTCTTGTAAAATCTGTTCAGCATTTGCAAAAACAGGGACAGTATAAAAAAATGCATATAGTTTGCGCAATAGCTTGCACCATTGGAATTGAACATGTATTGCGTGAGCTGCCTGATGTTACCATTTGGTGCGGAGACATAGACAAAGAACTAACCTCCAAAGGATATATTGTTCCGGGTTTGGGGGATGCAGGTGATCTGGCATTTGGTACGAAAATGCAATCCTAAGGGGCAACAAACAACTGCAGACCTATGGTCAATTACAACAGAACAATACATAACTAATATCATGCATGTAATTATAAAATAGCCTTAAATTAACAGTTTTTTAAAGCTATTTTGCTATCTTTACCTGAAGTACAATTAAAGATGAAAAAAATAATCCATTCAATAGTATTGCTTTTTTTATACATAGGTGTGCAGGCACAAGATCCTCATTTTTCTCAGTTTTTCGCATCTCCTTTAACGCTTAATCCGGCATTTACCGGTAAAATCGATGGTGTGTGGAGATTGGCTACAAACCACAGGGATCAATGGCCTTCCATTCCAAAAGCTTATGTAACCACCAGTGCTTCGCTTGATTTTCCCTTAATGAGAAAACGTTTGCCCGAGGGTGATGTATTTGGTTTGGGTATTTCAGGATTGTCTGATGCAAGTGCTAACAGTGCGCTTAAATTAAATTATCTTTCGATGGCACTTTCATATCACAAAGCTCTGGACGAAGACGGTTACAATACGATAGGTGCGGGATTTCAGGGAACTTACTGCAGTTCTATGCTTGACTTCACCAAACTTACATTTGAAGATGAGTTGGGAAGAAATGGTTTTACCCAAGGCACTTCTGCTGAATTTCAGGGAATCAATCCACTGAATTCAAAAGTGGACTACATTGATATGAATGCCGGCATCCTTTTTTCAGGTTCTACAGATGGATACAACAACTACTATGCCGGTGTCTCCATGTATCACATCAATAAACCCACTGTAAGTTTTCGCAGTAACAACAGCAACACCAACTGGTTTTTAAATAACAGATTTACGTTTCATGGAGGAGGAAAAATTCCTTTGAATGAAAACGGAATGGACTTGAATGCATCTGTTATTCATCAAATACAAAATAAATCAAGTGAAACCGTAGTTGGTGGAGCTATCTCCTTTCGTGCCGGAGGATATGATGAAAAGCCAAACAACATTTCCATGGGCACTTGGTTGAGGGTAAATGATGCTTTGATTCCCTATATCGGTATAGAAATCGGAGACCTCAGATTTGGGGCAAGTTACGATGTTAACATCAGCGACCTTAAAGCAGCAACCAACAGCAGAGGTGGTTCAGAATTTTCATTGATTTACATTAAACATCCTGAGGAATACAAAGGAATTCCTTGTCCGAAGTTTTAATTTTCCACAACTATTTATCAAAGATTGGTTACCCCTTAATCAATCTTTTTGCTGAACAATACAGCCTATGCTTAAAGAAGTAATCATTTCCTTTCAAGCTTACCTGGAAGCTCATCGATTCGTTAAAAAACATCATCTTTGGAAATGGATTATCATTCCAGGAATCATTTACAGTATTTTACTTTTTATTGGATTTTATTTGTTTCTTTCTTCTTATAACGATGCCACTAAATGGATGTTTGAGGAACTGCACCTTGATAAATGGCTGGAGAAATTTGAAGATTCCTGGCTTGGCTTTTTTTTTATTATTGGTAAGATTTTTATTGACTTGCTGCTATTGTTTGCTTACTTTTCCTTTTTTAAATTTTTCTTTTTAATCATTGCTTCTCCGGTTTTTGCCATACTCAGCGAAAAAACGGAAAATCTATTCATCGGCAATGATTTTATATTTGACATTTCACAGCTGATGAAAGATATATTGAGAAGCGTCGCTGTTTCTTTTAAGAATATGTCCTGGCAAACAGTATATATTTTGGGATTTTTAATTGTTTCATTTATTCCGGTCATTGGGTGGATCACTCCGTTGTTTTTTATTTTTATTGATTGTTATTATCTTGGTTTTTCAATGCTTGATTACAGCAACGGAAGAAACAACCTGACTGCTGCAGCAAGTCTTGATTTGATAAGTCATCATCGTGGGCTTGCCATAGGAAACGGATTGATTTTTTATTCGCTTCACTTGGTTCCCTTTGTTGGTTGGGTATTTGCTCCGGGTTATTCAATCATAGCTGCCACTTTGAGTTTGCACAGGGCTAAACAAAAACAAATCATTTCATAAAATGCCGAGCATTTACCTGATACCCTCCTTTATTGCTGATAATGCTATTGATACAATTCCTGGTTACATTATTCAATCTGTTAGAAATTGTCAGGTAATTTTTGCGGAAAATGAAAGAACTGCGAGAAGATTTTTAAAATCAATGGATGCCACTATCATTATTGATGATTTTGAATGGCATACCATACACAAAACAGAATCACAACAGATTTCTCATTTTAAAGAGGCGATACATTCCAATAAAAATATAGCCATCATCAGTGAAGCAGGATGTCCAGGTGTGGCAGACCCCGGGCAGGAACTTATAGGTGTTGGCCAGGAAATGGGATGCTCCATCAAACCACTTGTAGGCCCCAGTTCAATATTGTTGGCACTTATGGCCAGCGGAATGAATGGACAACAATTTGAATTTGTTGGTTATCTGCCAATTGATAATACTGAAAGAATAAAGAAATTAAAAGAACTGGAAATTAACTCAGCAAAAAATAACAGTACAAAAATTTTTATTGAAACTCCCTACAGAAACAATCAACTGTTTGACACTTTATTGAAGCATTGTTCAGGCTCCACCAAATTGTGTATCGGCAAAAACATCACCTCTAAGGAAGAATCCATTGTTACTAAAAGTATAAGTGATTGGAAAAAGCACCAACAGGAATTGCATAAAATACCTGTAATCTTCTTACTGCATGCCAAATTGTAAAAATTCGACTGCTTACAGTATAAATTTCAAAAGTTATTCTGAATAATTTCAACAATTATTTTATTGGTAACTTGCATACTTCAATAATTTACATTCAGACATGAATATAGCAATTGTATGTTACCCTACTTTCGGTGGAAGCGGAGTACTGGCAACAGAGCTGGGAAAAGTTTTGGCAGAGAAAGGACACAATATTCATTTCATCACTTATCAACAGCCGGTAAGACTAAGCGGATTTCATGCCAATATCTTTTATCATGAAGTCAGTGTACCAACCTACCCTTTGTTTGACTTTCCACCTTATGAGACTGCACTGGCAAGCTCAATGGTCGATGTGGTCAACAATCATAACATTGATTTGCTGCATGTGCATTATGCTATCCCTCATGCAGCTGCAGCCTACATGGCAAAACAAATATTGTTGAAAGAAGGAAAAAAGATACCGGTAATCACTACCCTTCACGGAACAGATATTACATTGGTGGGTAGAGATAAAACCTACAGTCCCGTTGTTACTTTTTCAATGGAAGAAAGTGATATCCTGACAGCAGTATCCCATAATTTGAAGGAAGAAACGTATAAGAACTTTTCAATCAATAAACCAATTGAGGTCATTCACAATTTTGTAGATATCAAACGATTCAATAAAAAGCCGGTGGATGCTTTCAGAAAGTTGATTTCTCCGAACAATGAAAAAATAATTGTACATGCATCCAATTTTAGAAAATTAAAAAGAGTGATGGATGTTGTGCAGATTTTTCTAATGATCAGAAAAAAAATCCCCTCCAAATTATTATTGATTGGAGATGGACCAGAAAGAAATGAGATTGAATCATACACGCGCTCCTGTTCTGAATGCAATGAAATTACCTTTTTGGGTAAACAGGAACAAATAGAAGATATTCTACCTATTGCAGATTTGTTTCTTTTACCCAGTGAATATGAAAGCTTTGGATTGGCTGCATTGGAAGCTATGGCAGCCGAAGTGCCTGTAATATCAACCAATGCGGGAGGATTACCTGAAATCAATGTAGACGGATTTTCAGGCTATATGAGTAATGTGGGAGATATTGAGGACATGAGTAAAAAAGCAGTACATATTCTTTCAGACGAAAAAACATTGAGGCAATTCAAAGCAAATGCAATTACGCAAGCGAGTAAATTTGGAATTGATAAAATTGTACCACAATACGAAACACTTTATCAACGCTTGATTAAATAATCTTTTATCTTCTACGCAACCATTTCTCAGGATCATAATTGCTGCTCTCATTGCTGATGTAGAAATCTATTGCACCAACCCCATCAAAATTTGCAGCTACTCTTCCCAATACTTGACCGGTTTTGATGTCCTGTCCTTTACGAACCGTTACTCCATTTAAATTACTATAAGTGGTAAAGTATCTGCCATGTTGAATAATCACGACTGTCATATCTTCTACTGGCTGAACTGCAGTTACAGTACCATCAAAAACAGCCTTGACCGAACTTCCGATATCAGAAGAAATTGTAAGTGAGGTGACATCCATGATACTGCCACTGGGCAAAGAATTTTTTCCGAAATGCATCAATACCATTCCTCTGTCCAGTGGCCATGGTAATGATCCTCTGTTTTTTTCGAAATTGGCATTCAATGCAATATTATCCGGATTCAACAAAACACTTTCCGATTTTACAGGAGTTCTGGATTCTGACTTTACAGGCACATCCCTTTTTGCAGATGTTCCAGGTTCTTTTTCAGAAGTTTTTCTCGCATTTCTTTCCTCTAATCTCAACCTTTCCTTTTCTGCATTTGCTCTAGCAAGTGCCTCTCTTTTTGCTTCTTCCTGGGCTCTTTTAATTGCTAGTGCTATGGCATTGTTCACTTTTTGCATTTGTTTTTGCTTAGCGACAATCTGCTTGTTGAGTTGCTTACCTTGTTTTTTCAACTCAAACAGAATACGGTCTTTTTCCTTTTGCTGGGCTTCCAAAACTGCCATTTCCTTACTTTGCACGTCCAATACTTTGTTTTTTTCTTGTTTGGTTTCACCAAGATCAACAATTTTGTTTTTTCGGAGCACTTGAGTTCTGCGAATATTATCACCCTGCATTTCACGATAATTCCTGTAACTTTTCAGATAGGCAATTCGTTTCATCGCATCATTAAAACTTGCTGCTGAGAAAATAAAATTTAAAAAATCATAACTGCTTCTGTTTTTATAGGCGTACACCATACTTTTGGCATATTCCTGCTTGAGGGTATCCAGAAGCTTATCATAACGACGGATATCCTTTGATATTTTATACATGTTATTGTCAAGTACGTTCAAGTCACGATTGATGTTGTCTATGACCCTGTCCTGAAGATTGACTTTTCTGGAAATTAAATTGTATTGCAGCAGATTTTCCTTGGTTTGCAATTTGTTTTTATTCAGCAACTTTTCGGTTTCCTCAATTTCCTTTTTTAATTGATTGCGCTGTTTTTCCAGTTCCTCTCTGGATTGTGGCTGAGCAAAAGCAAACAGCACAAGAAATGCAGAAAATATGGTGGATAATAGAAATTTTGGCATTTATCAAATTTATTGACTTAATAAAATATCCGGCAAAATGAAAAGCTACATTCAGCAATGCGAATATAATTATCATTTTCGTTTATAGCTTTTTGGAACATTGAAAGCTATGGATAATTCTTTGTTAAACTCATATTGTTTGAATGACAGCCTTATATCAAGCCTGTTTTTTTCTGAAGCAACAATTTGCCTTTCTTTAGAAAAACTAACTCCATTCGAAATTTCATACCCATCATAAACAATATCTGCGGTGCGGCTTCTGGTTAAATCCACATCATCCATTTTGCTGTGAAGCATCAAATGGTTTGAATTGGAAATGGTGAGTAAGTTTTTAAAATATTCATCAATGGTGGTTAAATAAACATACCCATCTTTTTCTCTGAAAGCATTAATACTGTCACTGATGAACACCGGATTACCGATGATGATGTTCTGCAAGGTCTTGAAATCAAAAGGAATTTGAGTCAATTCCTGTAAATAATCCAAAGACCTGAATTTCACTTCCTTGTCTTGCTTATTGATCAGTATCATGCTATCCTTAGTAATAAAAACCCTGTAAACTTCGACATTTAAAAAAGAAGCAGACAAAGACATCCAGATTGCGCTGTCCTTGATTATCCTTACAACAGCGGTAATATCAGGGTTCTTACCGTTAACGCCGGAAGATTCTACTTTTATTTTTGCATTGAAAGTGGTGAAATCTATGTAGTTACTTTTTAGTTTAAATAAATTTTTCTTCACATGTTCGATGGAATCAGCTATCTGTTTGTTATCGGCAGAGATTGGCTGTTTTACAGGAGTTATAGCCTTGTTTATTTTTTTTGTGGCCCTGCAACCCACAAAGAATAACAATACGACTATGAACACTAAATAATTATGTTGTTTCTTCATTTTTTTAAGACGCTGCTATATTTTAGAAATATTTCAACACGCATAATGGTGAGATTAAATAATCAAACACCGGTATGGCCGAATCCTCCCTCACCTCGCATGGTATTGTCAATGGATTCAACTGTTTTCAGAATTGCTTTTTCTGTTTTAGACAATACCATTTGGGCAATGCGGTCATTATTTGAAATTGTTTGATTTTCGTTACTTAGATTGATCAACAAAACTTTTATTTCTCCCCTGTAATCACTGTCAATGGTACCCGGTGTATTCAAACAGGTTATTCCATGATTCAATGCCAGTCCGCTTCTTGGCCTTATTTGAATCTCATAATTTTCAGGAAGTTGAACAAACAAACCCGTAGGGATTAATTTTCTTTCCAGTGGTTGAAGTATAATAGGTTCAGATAAAAATGCCCTGATATCCATTCCCGCAGATCCTAATGTTGCGTATGACGGCAAAGGATTGCTTGATTGATTGATGATTGGTATGGTGACCATTTCCATTGTAATTTAATCGCTTATTTTTCTTTTGACAATAATACAGTGGCATAAGCAACCAATCCCTCCTCTCTTCCAACAAATCCCATCTTTTCAGTTGTAGTGGCCTTTATAGATACGTCTTCCATTTCAATGGAAAGAATATTTGCGATAGTTGTTCTCATTTGTGATACATATGGTGAAATTTTTGGAGCTTGTAAACACAGAGTGCTGTCGATATTTACAACAGCATATCCTTTTTGAAGAATCAATTCAAAAGTTCTTTTCAGTAGAATCTTGCTGTCAATGTTTTTGAATTCGCTGCTTGTATCGGGAAAATGAAATCCTATATCTCCAAGTGCCAATGCGCCGAGCATAGCGTCACAAATAGCATGTAACAACACATCCGCATCGCTGTGTCCGAGTGAACCTTTTGAATGAGGAATCCTGATGCCGCCAATCCACAATTCCCTGCCTTCAGCAAGTTGATGATAATCTACTCCGGAACCTATTCTATAAGACATATTTTGAAAGATGGATATTGTGCAAAAATAAAAAAGCGTTTCCGGTTAAAGAAACGCTTTTTGTGAATGTTATATAAAATTACTTATTGTTAACATCAAATAAAATTGAGAAACGAATTGTGTTAGACAATGGATTGCGGCTAACACCTGTTCCGGCAGGAAGTAAATAAGAGAAGTTCAAACCATAAGTATTGTACTTCAAACCAGCTCCCATGGTGAAGAACTGACGATCTCCTTTTTGTTTGCTTTCGCTGAAATAACCAGCTCTTAAAGCAAATTGATTTTTATACCAGTATTCAGCACCTGCTGCAATAGAAATCTCTTTGATGTCATCACCATCAGCTATTGAACTGAACCAGCTAGATACAACTCCTTTTGAACGATAGTCATTGATTTTAAGATTGAAAGCAGAGTCAGACAAATCACCTTTTACAGGAGGGGTAGGTACCAACAATTTATTCAAATCCAAGGCGAAAGTGATTTTATTGTCCGCATCAAAAACTTTGTTGTATGCAATACCAGCACCTAAATTAGCAGGAATGAAATCTTTTTGTTTAGAGTCATTTGTATAAGAGATCTTTGATCCAAGATTGCTCAATGTAGCTCCGTAATCAAACCCATTGCCACTTTCTTTGGTTCCCTTATAGAAGAAGTGAACATCACCGGCAACGGAAGTTCCAGCCTTATAAGCTGTTGTTCCAACTGTATTGGCCAATCTTGAATTGATGTACCTTAAGGCAACACCTAATCCCATTTTATCCGACAATTTTCTTGAATAACCTGCATCAAATGAAAACTCTCTTGGATTGTAAGTTTGCAATGCCAAGCCATTTGCATCAGTGAATTGAATATCACCCAAGCTGAAATATCTCAAAGATCCAGAGAATGCCTGTGTTTCATCATATTGATAATATCCTGCCAAAGCAGCATAGTATACATCATTTAATTTCAAATCGCTCAGCCAAGGTGTATAAGAAGCAGAGATCGCTAACTTGTTGGTAGCAAATGGTGTTTTAGCCAAATTCCAGTATCCGGAATTTGCATCAGCAGCAGTTGCAATTCCCACATCACCCATACCACCACTTCTGGCATCAGGAGAAATGCGCAAAAATGGAACGGCGGTAGTTACCACATTAATAGATTGAGCATAAGTAGCTGTTACAGAAGCACCCAATAACATTACCAGGGCTGCCAGTTTCAAAGTTGTTTGTTTCATGCGATTTTTATTGTCTTGGTTAGGTAGAGTTTCCTCTATACTTTATCGTTTAAGTGTTAAAATAGGATGTAAAAATAGTTTATTTAATGAAATGAACAAGTTTTTTATAAAAATCAAATTATTTCTTATTTACTTAAAATTGTCACACAAGATTATTTAAGTATATATTAAATTATAATTTAATTGATAAAGCCTTTTTTTTAGATTGTTTGAAAATGAATAAAAGTGAATTTATTAAGAATTTGCTAAAATTATTTCATTTAGCGTGAAAGTTAATATATTCGCAGTTCGGGTATTTTAACTAATTGCCCGTGTTACAACCAATCAAATCGAAAAAAAATAAAATGACCAAGTATTCTTTCAGCAAGAACATTTTAGGTGTCCTATTATTGGGCATTGCAGTTAGCTCATGCTCAAACTCGGGCAGCAAAAGCGGATCCAACAAATCCAGTGTAACGGGTTGGTCCTATGATGACAAAAGAATGGGTAATTTTCACGTAACGAAAATCAAATATCCCAAAGCGGGTCCCGGGCTTGTATTTATTCAGGGAGGTTCTTTTGTTATGGGTAAAAAAGACGATGATGTAATGAAGGATTGGAACAATATGCCCCGCAAAGTAACCCT
>CAZCOL010000027.1:22665-25000 GCA_964500545.1 uncultured Ferruginibacter sp.
TATGGTCTGATCAATCAAAATCCTCAGCAGAGAAGAAGCGAAAGTAAAAGTGGTGAAGAATTGGTACAAAATCAACAAATTTATTCTTGGAATAGAAATGTAAACGGAATGAGGGACAATCATCGTGGTGGTTTACAAGGTAAAATACTTGCAAACTTCAAACGTGGTAATGGAGACAACATGGGAGTTGCCGGAGGATTGAATGACCGTGCTGCGATTTGTGCACCTGTAGTGTCTTATTATCCCAACTCTTATGGTCTGTATAACATGTGCGGAAACGTCAACGAATGGGTTGCTGATGTTTACAGATCTATGACTCCTTCAGATGGTGAAGACTTCAACTATTTCCGTGGCAACAAATTCCAGAAATATTACAAAAACAGCAGCGGGGAGTATGAAAGGGATAGTATGGGACGTTTGAAAAAAGTTGATATTTCAGATGAAGAAATCAAAAACAGAACAAATTATCATCACAACAATGCTGTGAACCATTTGGATGGTGATTCAGCAAGTAGTGCAGTTTATATGTATGGAGTAACCACATTGGTAAATGATCAGTCAAGAGTAATAAAAGGCGGAAGCTGGAATGACAGAGCATACTGGCTCTCTCCCGGAACGAGAAGATTTATGCAAGAGGATCAAACATCCAGTACGGTTGGTTTCCGTTGTGCTCAATCTTATCTTGGACCACCAGAGGGACCAGGCTTCAAAGAAGGAAATATCTTTGGAAAACAAAGACAGAAAAAAGGAAAAAAATAATT
Organism: uncultured Ferruginibacter sp.; assembly: GCA_964500545.1. Lineage (GTDB taxonomy): Bacteria > Bacteroidota > Bacteroidia > Chitinophagales > Chitinophagaceae > Ferruginibacter. Next base: position 23,427 of record CAZCOL010000027.1, read on the forward strand.
AAAAAAAAGGAGGCTTTTGGCCTCCTTTTTTATTGAGTTACAATTATTAAACTTTAAAATTGTATTCTCTGAGTAACACCCTATCTGGCATTTTTATTTATTTTAATTGTAAATATCAGATTACCCGAAATATGCAATCAAAAATCACCGATAAAGGTCAATTTTCAAAACGAACAAATGTGCATTCATCACGGCTATTTATATGTAAAGAATTTTGTTATTTAGTCCCACAGTTTAATTATTATTTCTAGTTGCTTATCTTATCTTTTTTAATTGGTGAGTAATCTGCTATTGTTTGTCCGTTTACTTGTAATTTATCAAAATAGCATTTTACTCCTGTAGCTATATTTATGTCCTCAACATTTTGAACATGAAAATGTAAATGAGGTTCTGTAGAATTTCCTGAATTTCCGCATAGTCCAATCAATTCACCTTGTTTTATTTTTTGTCCTTGCTTAACCACTATTGAATGTTGTTTAAAGTGAGCGAAAAATAAATATTCGTTTTTATGTGTCTTCATAATTACTGTATTGCCTGGGATATAAATTGGATTTGGTGTCCCAGGAATATTGTCTTTGATTCCATCAACAACCAAAACAATTTCTCCATCGCAAGGGGCAATAAGTTCTTTGCCAAAAGCGTAATAATCTTCATTTGCAATTCCATCCGTTTTATATGAACTACCCTTATGGTCAGTTATTAAAATGTCAAATGCATTTTTTTGTGCTTCATTATCTATGTGGTAGTTTAATTCTTTTGTATCACCACCCCAAGCAATAGTCCATTCTTCTTTAAATGGTAATGCAAGTTTAGTTGTATTACGTTCTATTTTAGGGAAATCGGTTTCTTTGAAAGGATTTAAAAATAAACCATTTATTTTTGAATTGTTATCAATTGAAATATTTATTGCCATCACTCCATACTCAAAATTCGTTTTGTAAGATGCGTAGCCCTGTTCATATTTTACAAATTGTCTTTTTATGATTTTACCAACTTGTTTTTTTAACCCATCAAAAAAGTCTGTTGTTTTGTCAATGGGAAGGACTGTTTTCATTTCAGTTGAGAAACTTAAAAAAATAGCTTCATAATTGTTTGAGTTATAATTCACCTCAAAGCTGTCTGCTATTCGTTTATTCTCAAAATTTTCTTTTTGTCCAAATGTCAATTTCATTAGCACCAACAAAATTGTTGTAATAAAATATTTCTGCATCACCTTATAATTTTTTCTTTTAGGCTCAGTAAATATAGCATTGACAAAGTTAAACTCAATAGAACTTGTTATTTTATTTAATGTGTAGATAGTAGAGTGTTTTCGTCTTTTTCTTTTATGCACCTTTTTTTGCAATATGAAAATAGAATTAATGAAGAATTGTTTAAATTGATGGCAATTCAGAAAAATGTGTAAATAAATTAACCCCCCATGAAAATAAAAACTGTTCATAGGGGCAGATAAGTTACTCCTTCACCACCTTAACCGTTTTTATCTGCTTTCCTTGCACCACTCTTATCAAATAAACACCCGATTGTAAATCGTTTCCAATGGTTGAAATTTCATTTGGCTTTGTTGTCATTCT